>JALFTG010000104.1 GCA_022779345.1 Oscillospiraceae bacterium
TGTCCTATAACAATGGCGGCGCGCAGCTGGTCAATAGTTTTGAAGGGGAATTGTTCCTCGGCGTGGACTAGTAGTTATTCAGCTGGGTGTTCTTTGTCGTGTACGGGCTGGCAATCATGGTTGGGGTCAGCGGGAATATCAATGGCGGCGCCCAGATATTCACGAACTGGTTCGGTATGCCTCTGTGGGCAGCGCAGATCGTCTATTATGTAATTGCCGGAATCGTGGTGTTCATGGGGATGAAGGCCGTCGGCATCGCACAGAAATACGCAGTCGTCCTGCTCATGGGCATCGTGGCAGTCATGACAGCCGGAACCTTTCTCCACCCTCTGAACACGCAGTATACTGCACCCTTTCACTGGAACAACCTGCTTGCCCTTTACAGCATGGTCGTGTTTGCCACTTCAGCGAATCAGGCGGTCATTCAGGTGGTGAAGGGGCTTGACGGCGACCCCGGCCGGATCAGAAAGGCAATCTTCATCGGCTTCGGGCTGTCCTCCGCATTTGTACTGGTTGTGACAATGACGGTGCTGCTGGGGACGAAAGAGGAAATCAACAAGGAGCTTGCATATATGCAGCTGGGCGAGAGCATCGGCAGATGGGCCGTGATCCTGGCCGGCATTTTCTCATTGTTTGCACTGCTGACCACTTTCTGGTCCAATACTCTGGCGCTGCGGGATGTGGTACATGAGCAGACCGGAATCGGAAACCGGGTGAGCTGGATTGCGGCTACGGTTCCGTGTATCCTGTTTGCGATTTTTGGGGTAAACAGCTTTATTGTTCTGACGCGGATCATGAGCGGTGTCGTGGTTCTGGTCAGCATTATGCTTGTGCTGACCTACGGCAAATCAAGGCGGAAAGCCGGCGCCAGTCCGATCTGCGGCGTGCTGGGAACCGCACCCTTTCAGGCGCTCATGGTCGTTTCAACCATCCTGTCGGCGGTGGGTTCCCTGATCCCGTTAACTTAGGAGGCTGTCATGGATCGTTCAGATAACATAAAACAGGTAGATGATGAAACCTTCACCCTGACAATCCCGGAGGACCGGGAGTTCAGAATCCTGCAGCTGACGGACCTGCATCTGGGTTTCAGCTTTTTGTCAAGGAACAAAGACAGGCTCGCCATGGAGGCGGTGCGGAAGATCATCAAAACAGCCAGACCGGACCTGATCGTGCTGACCGGTGATTCGATCTTCCCGTTCTTGCCCAGATCCGGGACGCGGAATAACCGTATGCAGGCCAGGAAGCTGATGGCATTTCTGGACGGGTTTGAAATTCCCTACACGCTGGTTTTCGGAAATCATGATTGTGAAATCGGCGCGGCCTGCGGTAAAGAGGAACTGGCCGCGCTCTATCAGACCGGAAAGTACTGCATCTTCACCGGGGGCAGAAAGGATCTGACCGGCGTGGGCAACTTCCTGATCGAACTGGTGAATGATTCCGGAAAAGTCCTGCTCCCGCTGGTGATGCTGGATTCCAATATGTACGGCGAAGGCGGCTGGTTCTACAGCGGATTTGACCGGATCCATGAAGATCAGGTAGACTGGTGCATGGCGCGTCTGGATGAACTGAAACAGGACAACCCTGACATCAAGGCCATGGCGTTCTTTCATATGCCGCCCCGGGAATTCAAGGAAGCCTATGAGAAAATGAAGCTGGGCGACCAGAGCGTCCAATACTGCCATGGCAGCATTGCCGAAAAGGATGAGTATTTCGGCATTTCCAGACTGGAGGGCACATTCTTTGACAGAGCTGTGGAAAACGGCGTGATCAAATGGATGTTCTGCGGACACGATCACATGAATACGCTGTCCCTTGTCTACCGGGGCATCCGGATGACTTACGGAATGTCCATCGATTATCTGGGTTACAAGAACATCCAGAACAGCTATATACAGCGGGGCGGAACGCTCATCACGAGAAATGCGGATGGAAGCGTGGATATCAGGATGGTGCCCCTTGGACCGGTGGTGTCAACAAGGGTCAGGGGCGCGGCGGAAACGGAGCATAAATCGTAAAAGCGGCATCATTTCTGCGTAAAAAAGAGCCGACTGGTTTCTCTGAAACCGGTCGGCTCTTTTTTGATGAGCAATGCATTACAGTCGGGCTTTGGCTGTATATTTTCTAAAAATATTCATCTGATCTGCGTTTATTATGCAAATATTATGAATATATTTTTATTTCCCATCGTGTTCCTGTTGATTCTGCTTCTTGATATTTCAATTCTATCGTAATAAAATATTAACAATTCATGAATTTATATTCACAGAAGGAGGACACAGCATGAACCCACTGCATACCCTGAAACGGATGCTGGCAACCGCCCTGTCAGCTTCCATGCTGCTGACCTGCAGCGCGATGGCTGTGGAGGTATCTCCCACAGCCGATGATTTAACCGATGCCCAGGCACCGGCGTACCTGTTCATTTCCCAGACGGAGCCCGCCAGCAAGGAACTGACCTTCCAGCTGTCCGGCGATGCGCTGGAGGCTGTCAGTGCTGAAGGTGCGGAAGTGACCTGGACGCTGGAGCGTCTCGCGTCCTACGCCAACCCCGGTGCGGACGATCCGTTCTATCCGCTCCACGGCGAGGATGAGATGTATCCCAACGAGCAGGACACCATCAATCTGGCTTCCCTGGAATACAATCCAGGCCGCGGCGCCACAGCTTTTTCGGTCAAAAACCTGAAAACCGTTCTGGAGGGCGATCAGCTGACATTGTCCTTTGATGTCACTGCAATGGGCAGCCGGGGCAACAACAGTGCGCCCCATTCCAACGGCGGCGCTTATCTGGATGTCTGCGGCACCTTTGCTTTAACCGCCTCTGTGGACGGCAAAGACCTGGACCTGGGCCAGGATGTGGTCGTGGAGATCAAGCCCTATGAGTCTTTCCATACCATGTGGGAGATCTACGACGATCTGGCAGAGATCGCCGGACTGGGCGATGACGATGCCGAGACGGCGGTTCCCTACGCATCCCACCAGATCATGGGCCAGTCCACTGCCGGATACGATATGCCGTATCTGATCATCGCCAGGGACAGCGCTGCCGTCGCAAACTGGCTGGAGCTGTGTGACCGGGCGGAGACAGAGCCGGAAAAGGTCATGGCCGAAATCGAATCCGGCGAACTGGACTATCAGGTACCCATCGTGTACTCCAACATCCATTCCAACGAAGTGGCCGCATCCGATGCCGTTCTGGAATTTGCCCGGATGCTGATGACAGAAGATAAAATCGACTACACCAAACTCACCGGTCTGACCGACGCCGGTCAGGAAGTTCTCGATGCACAGCGGAAAGCGCTGGGTCTGCATATCCCGGAACTGGTGGCGGACAAGACTTCTTATCTGGGCGCCATCCTGCCGGAAAGCAATGATCTGTCCCGCGGCAACCAGAATTCCGGCAAAGTGGAAGGATTCGATTCCTACTACACCTCCGAGGAGACCACCATCAATGTGGATGCCCTGCTGGATGATGTGTTCTTCATCATTGTCCCCGAAGAGAATGTGGAAGGCCGTATGTATGTGACCCGTACCTCCTCCGGCGGCTATGATCTGAACCGGGACAACTCTTTCCAGACCCTGTCCGAGACCCGGAATATGCAGCATCTCATCGCCACCTATAACCCCGTAACCCTGGTGGAGTTCCACGGTCAGGTGACCGCCTATCAGTTCGAGCCCTGTTCCCCTCCCCATGAGCCGAACTTTGAATATGATCTGCTGTCTGAGCATCTGATGACCGGCGGCGAGGCCATGGGCGCTGCCGCCGTTGCAAACAACGATGACTGGCAGAGCTATGTCATCCCCATGCGGGACTATCTGACCAGCGATGAAAACGGCAATCCCTACTGGGAGTACCCCTGGGACGATATGTCCACCAGCTACACGCCCCAGTTCGCCATGATGCAGGGCTGCGTTGCCTACACCGTGGAAATGCCTGCTTACTCTGAGTCCGGCCGGATCGCCGACACCTATGCCATGGTGGGTCTGTCCGACTATGTGGCCGCTGAGAAGGAAGGCTATTTCCTGGATCAGCTGGAAATCTACAAGCGCTGCCTGAACAATGAGAATACTGATGCCGAAGTCGGCGCCTGGCTGGTGGACTCCGCCGATACGAAAGGCGCTGAGGCCGATCTGTTCCGCTCCGCCTATGACGGTGAAGGTGAAAACGGCCAGTTCTTCCCCGAATGCTATATCATTCCCCTGGACAGTGCCCATCAGGTCAATCTGCAGGCCGCCTACGACATGATCGAATGGCTGACCCGCAACGATGTGAAAGTCGGGATCACCGACAAGGCCTTTACCTACAAAGGTGAGACCTATCCCGCAGGCACCATGATCGTGTCCATGTATCAGGCCAAGCGCGCTGTGGCCAACGGCGTGCTGTATGACGGCACCCTCATCCGGAACTGGACCGATCTGTACTCCGAGGGCATCACCGCGTTCAACTTCACCCGCGGTTTTGACCAGGTCGTCTGTGCGGAGCCCGCCGCCTATGAGACCATTGCCGCCGCTGTGGGCCAGACCCTGGATTACGAAAGCGGTCTTGCCTATCTGAGCACCCACGCCAAATCCCAGTTGTCCGGGTCCATCGGCGGGGATGTGATCATCTCCAACGCCTCTGAGGATTCCACCGCCGCCGTCAATGCCCTGCTGCAGGACGGCAAACAGGTGGGTATGATCACCGAGGGCAATTATGAAGGCGATTTCATCTGCTCCTATGCGGACTGGCTGACGGTTGCGGACGATTATATCCTCACCGGCACGGGAATGACAGAGCCCGTTGTCACCGCATATACCATTGAAAAAGCCCCTGTCGTTTACATCAGCGGCACCGCTTCGGCTCTGGGCAAAAGCTCCAGCGGCTATGTTTACACCAGCCGGGTCAGCTCCGCCGCATACAACTACGACCGCATGGCCCTGGGTATGATGAACTTCCAGGTGACGGAGGACGCCAGCCAGGCAGATGCCGTGATCGGTGCTTCCGCCCTGGACAGCGGTGCCCTGGCTGCCGTGCAAAACGGCGCAGCCTATGTGGGATACACTTCCAGCGCCGTCAATTCCGTCAGCAAAAACCTGATCCCTGTCAGTCCCGGCCGCACCACCGGCATGGACTGCCTGAGCACCGTTGTTTATCCCGAAAAAACACTGGTGAATGCCAGCTATATTGCCGACGGCGACAATGTCCTGTACGGTTACGGTCTGTATTACTTCACCAGCCTGCCGGAAGGCGCCAAAGTGCTGGTGCAGCGGGATGGTCAGGAGCCCATGGAGGGCTTCATGAACGGCGATGAGGACAGCTACCAGGCATTCCTGAACGGCATCATGGGCTTCTCCTATGAAGGCTCTGACATGAACGGAAATGATGTCAACATCACGCTGTTCGCCAACTCCATGACCAACAAAGCCCACCAGCGGGATGAATACGCATTCATCAGCAATGCGATCTTCGCCAGCCTGCTGACGGAAGAAGCCTACCAGATCGTCCAGGTCTCTGCTGGAATCGGCACTGCCGCAGAGGAACCCGCCGCTCCAGAAACCGGCTTTATGGATGTCCCGGCAGACGCATACTGTGCAGATGCGGTTGCATGGGCCGTGGAGAACGGAATTACCACCGGTACTTCTGACAGCTTCTTCAGTCCCGACGCCGTCTGCACCCGCGCTCAGGCCGTCACCTTCCTGTGGCGTGCCGCCGGCAGCCCCACCCCCGCATCCGGCGAAATGCCCTTCACCGATGTAGCTGCGGATGCCTACTATTATGACGCCGTGCTGTGGGCCGTGGAGAACGGAATCACCGCCGGTACCTCCGCCACTGCTTTCAGCCCTGACGCCATCTGCAGCCGGGCACAGATCGCCGCCTTCCTGTGGCGTTCCAGCGGCAGCCCCGCCCCAGCATCCGGCGAAATGCCCTTCACCGATGTGGCCGCCGATGCCTACTATTATGACGCCGTGCTGTGGGCCGTGGAGAACGGGATCACCACCGGTACCTCCACCACTGCCTTCAGCCCCGGCAACGATTGCACGCGTGCACAGATTGTCACCTTCCTGTGGCGCAGCATGCAGTAAGTTCACCACACTCCATTTCATTGAGGCCTCCCCGCGCCATATGGCCGGGGAGGTCTTGTGATATCTGACCCCCGGCTCTGTGCTGCTGCAAACGACCGGTCAACAAAATTCCCGCTCTCCTTGACAGGCCCCGGCATTTTCTTTAAAATAAGATATCATTTCTTTTCCTGAAAAAGAGGGGGGCGAAAAAAGAGTTTTTATGATGCTTGGATGGTCTTATGTCTGGTCTCCTGGCTGATTGTCGCCGTGATGCTCCTGCTCGTGCGGCGCAGCTGGAAAAAAGAGGAACAGCAAATGCTGGAGGAAGAGGCGGAAATCGAGCGGATCCGGCCATTCATGGACTATGTGATCCTAACGGTGGTGCAGGAATTCTTCCCCAACGGCACTACATACCAGTTGCTGCGCCCTTACGGGACCGTCACCATGTCCCTTTGGGTGGGTGAAGAGACAGTCCGCGTCCGTGTGGATAGCTGCCCCAGCGACAAGATCTTTAACAAGATCTATGATGAACTGCCCGCAAGCGTCGCAGACCATACTTACTCTCTGAAAAAAATTATGGCCAACTCCGGTCTGTCCCCGGCGTCTGTCCCCATTCCCCTGAGTAATTACCACTGCTCTGTCCTGCACACCTGGTTCCGCATGCAATTGCGCAGCCTGCCCTGGATTTACGATATCAAGGAACTGGATTCCGTCATAAATGGTGACTACCATAATCCTCACCATATGATGACATATTTTACCATCTGTTTCTGAGCAACCGGAACCACCGGTATCAAAAGGAGGACGAGCATGGAACCGAAACGATCTATCTGCGTGAAAGATGTGATCCTGGAATGTGACCCCGCTGCGCTTCAGCAGACGGCGGCGGAGCGGATTCACCCGGAACCCGGCCCCCGCCGGGCGGAACTGGATACCGCGGTGCAGACCCTGGTGCAGCAGATTTCCATGACCGAACCGGTCTGCGCCCCGGCGCCGCTGGCGGTCAGCTATCCGGCACAGTGCGGCGGGGAGTGGATGATCCGGACGGCGCTGTTCGACCCGGAGGAGCTCCAGAACCGGCTGACCCTCATCCCGGCCTGGGATGCCCTGGAGGACGGTCTGTTCCCCGGGGAGGACCTGTCTACATTCGGAAAAATCCCGGTAGACCCGCCGGAGATTCCCGGGCTGATCGCCCTGGAAAAGGAACTGCCCCCTCCCCTGGAGCGGGTCTCCCAGGACCTGGAAACGATCCTCAGCGCCCGGGTCATGGACCCGGACTCCATCGCCCGGCGGGAGCTGGCAGGCGATCTGCTGGCCCAATACCTGTCCGGAACTTTTGCCCCGGCTCCAGGGGAGCCCGGCCCGGAGGAGGCCCTGTATAACCGGCTCTCCCTGTACCACGCCCTTTGGTCTGCCCAGGACACGCTGTCCGGCGGCGAACCCGCCTGATCTTCCACAAACAGATACCGCCCCCGGAACGGAATGCACTTTCCGTTCCGGGGGCGGTTTTCTTCTTTAATTGATACCGTACAGCTCGTTATAGCTCATGAGCTTCACGGTGCGCTCCAGCTGGGTACCGTCCCGCCAGATCGTGAGGGTGACGGTGTCGCCGATGTCCATGGCATTCAGGGTATCCTGCACCAGATCAAAGTCCGTGATGGTCTCTCCGTTGATGGCGGTGACGATGTCCCCCGCCTGCAGGCCCTGCCGGGCCGCATCGGCCTCCGTCTCCACGGAGTCCACCAGCAGGCCGCCGGGGTGATCTTCCTCCGCTTCCACCTCATACACATAGATGCCCAGGCAGGGCCGGTCCTTCGTATGCCCCTCCGCCAGCAGCTGATCCGCCACGGTCTTGACCGTGGTGGTGGGGATAGCAAAGCCGATGCCTTCCACGGTGCCGCTGCTGGTGGTCATCATCTTCATGTTGGTGATGCCGATGACCTGCCCGTAGATATTGAACAGCGGGCCGCCGGAGTTGCCCTCATTCAGCGCCGCGTTGGTCTGCAGCAGGGTGCTGGTCCGGCCGCCGTAGGTCACATCCCGGCTCAGGCCGGAGATGATGCCGTCGGTCATGGTGCCGCTGAATGTCCCGCTCAGGGGATTGCCGATGGCCACCACCCGGTCGCCCACGGCCGCCTCATCGGAGTCGGCGAATGCCGCCGGGGTCAGGCCCTCCGCGTCAATTTTCAGCACGGCCACATCGTTTTCCGCGTCCGCACCCACCAGCTTCGCTTCATACACCGTGCCGTCATACAGGGAGATCTCCACGCCGTCGGTGTCATCCAGCACATGGGTGTTGGTGAGGATGTAGCCGTCCGCCGTCATGATGATGCCCGTGCCCCAGGAATAATCCCGGCCGGACACCTGGCCCATGACACCCACCACGCTGACCACGCACCGGTCATACAGCGTCTGCAGTTCCAGCGCCTCCAGATCCGCGCTCGTCTCCAGCGTCAGCTGCACGGAAGGGTCCGGGTCCGCCCGGGGAATGTCGTTTTCCCCGGTGATGGTCTGGCTCTTCCCGTACTCCTCAAAAAACTGGTAGTACTCCGATGGGTCCAGCTCCGCCGCCGGTTCCTGCTCCCGGGAGAAGTACACCGCCGTACCGATGATCAGCGCCACCACGGCCGCACCCGCCAGAATCCACAGCAGGATGCCCCACCGGCGCTTTTTCCTCTGTTCCGGCTGCCGGGCACGGTCGGCATACTCCCGGAACAGCTCCCCGTTGTCTTTCAGTTCATACAGTCCCGCTTCCTCGAACAGGTCCAGCGTCTCCTCCCGGTCGCTGTCCGGTTCCATGGGCTGATACCATTGCTTCTTGTTTTCGTCTTCCATATCGTGTTCCTCTCCGGAATAGATTCTATGGGATCATTTCCCGCTGTCGCCGCCCCGTTTGCCCTCGCCGTATCCGGGGGCGGACAGCTTCAGCGTAAACACAAATTTCGTCACGCCGTTGCGGCTGGTGACGGCGATGTCCTCATCGTGGGCGTTCAGGATGCTCTTCACCAGATACAATCCCAATCCCACGCCGTCCCGGTCCAGACTGCGGGAGCGGTCGGACTTGTGGAACCGGTCGAAGATGAAGGGCAGATCGTCCGGCGGGATGGTCTCGCCCTCGTCCGCCACGCTCACATAGGCCTTCTCCCCCTCTTTCCAGATGGCGAGGGACAGGGCACCACCGGGGCGGGCAAACTTGATGGCGTTGTCCAGCAGATTATACACCACCCGGTGGATGGCGTCCTCATTGGCCCGGACCCACAGCTCATCGTCCGGCAGCTGCAGCTGCACATCCAGACGCTTCTCCTCTGCCCGGTTCTCGAAATTCAGCAGGGTGGTGATGACGGTCTCGTTCAGGTTGAAATCTGTCAGGTTTTCCGGAGAAGTCATCCCGTCAGTCATCCGGGACATATCCAGCATCTCCCGCACCAGCCGGGACAGGCGCCGGGTCTCGTCGGCGATGACCGTCAAGTATTTGTCCTCTTCCTCTTTGGGGATGGTGCCGTCCAGCAGGCCCTCGGCAAACCCGGCAATGGTGGTCATGGGGGTTTTCAGCTCGTGGGACACATTGGCGATGAACTCCTGCCGGGTACGCTCGGATTTCTCCAGGGAGTCGGCCATGGCGTTGAAGGAGTCCACCAGGGCTCCCATCTCGTCCTTCCGGTCGGAGGTAGTCACCCGCATGGAAAAATCCCCGTGGGAATATTTCCGGGCGGCGATGTTCATCTCGTCCAGACTCCGGGCCATCCGCTTGGAGAAGTACAGGGAGATCACCATGGCGATGGACATGACGGCGATCATGGTCAGGAAGAACACATTCATAAACATACTGTATGCCCCGGTGATGGTGGAAGAGTCCTTGGACACAAACACAAAGCCCATGAGGCTCTGGTCATCGGAGCGGATCGGCTCGGACACCACCATGCACACATGGTCGTAAAATCCGTTCAGATCCGTCAGCTGATTCATTTTTCCCTCGGTCAGCGCCGTATTCAGATACACCGGTGCGATCTGCTTGCCAATATGCTCGCAGGCCAGGGACATATCCGAGCAGGAGATCACCAGGCCGTTCTCATCGCACAGAAAAATATGATTCCCGGTGCCCTGGGAGAGCATACTGATGGTCATCCGCATATCCCAGCCGTCCAGCCCCTCCTCATCGGTCATGGCCGCGGCCGCCCGGGAGATTTCGTCCGCGTTGGCGACCATATTGTCCCCCGCATCGGCAATGACGAAATACCGGAAAATAAACACAAAGGCAACGCCTACGATCAGAAAGCTGGTCAGTACCACCGTTGCCGTTGCCATGAAGTTTTTAAAATAGATACTGTTCACTTTTTCCGCTTCTTTGCAATCAGGAATCAGGAATTGATTCCGCTGAAACAATTCCCGATTCCGGATTTCTCATTCCTCATTCACTTTAAACTTGTATCCCACGCCCCAGACAGTGGTCAGCTCCCACTTGGGGGAGACGCCCTCGATCTTTTCCCGCAGACGCTTCACATGCACATCCACCGTGCGGGAATCGCCGAAGTAGTCAAAGCCCCACACCTCGTCCAGCAGCTGGTTCCGGGTGAACACCCGGTTGGGGAAGGACGCCAGATGGTACAGCAGCTCCAGCTCTTTGGGGGGCGTGTCGATCTTTTTGCCGTCCACAATCAGTTCATAGGAATCCAGATTGATCACCAGCTTGTCAAACACCAGCTTCCGGGCCTGAGGCTCTGCCTCTCCCCCGTCGGTGCGGCGCATGACCGCGTGGATCCGGGCCACCAGTTCCTTGGGATCGAAGGGCTTGGTGATGTAGTCATCCGCACCCATCTCCAGGCCGGAAACCTTGTCCATGCTCTCACCCTTGGCGGTGAGCATGATGATGGGCACCTGGGATGTCCGGCGCACCTCCCGGCACACCTGCCATCCGTCCATCACCGGCAGCATGATGTCCAGCAGGATGATGTCCGGCTGGAAAGCAGCCGCCAGCTCCACGGCCTTTTTGCCGTCATAGGCGTTCTCCGTTTCAAAGCCGTCCTTCTGCAGGTATATCTTCAAAAGCTCCGCAATATTCACATCGTCTTCCACGATCAAAGCCTTTTTACTCATGAGACGCTCTCCGTTTCTACATAAAGGTTTGTATTGGTGATACAATTATAACGCACCCGGCGATGCAAAAGTGAATAATCTGTAAAAATCAGCAAAGGTGCCAAAGAAAATGGTTGAAATTGTGAAAAATTGGGCATACTATATGGGCAGAGAGCCAGAGAGATGTGCGGAATGTATGAAACGAATCATCTGTTTACTGCACAAGTAATAAGGAGGAATGTGCAATGGCGAACAATCACCCGGTGAGCGAGGAGACCCTGCGGCACATAGATGCCTACTGGCGGGCGGCCAACTACCTGTCTGTGGGCGAACTGTACCTGCTGGATAATCCCCTGCTGCGCAGCAAACTGACCATGGACGATGTGAAAAAGAAGATCGTCGGCCATTGGGGCACCGTGCCCGGACAGAATTTTGTCTACAGTCACCTGAACCGGGTCATCACCCAGTATGACCTGGACATGATCTATATCTCCGGCCCCGGTCACGGCGGCAACGCCATGGTGGCCCAGGACTGGCTGGACGGCTCCTATACGGAGATCTATCCCAACATCACCCGGGATGAGGAGGGGATGCAGAAGCTGTTCAAGCAGTTCTCCTTCCCCGGCGGCATCGCCAGCCATGTGGCGCCGGAGACCCCCGGTTCCATCAATGAGGGCGGCGAACTGGGCTACAGCCTGTCCCACGCCTTCGGCGCCGTGACAGATAACCCCTCCCTGATCGCCGCCTGCGTGGTGGGCGACGGCGAAGCGGAGACCGGTCCCCTGGCCACATCCTGGCAGCTGAACAAATTCCTGGACGCCCGCACCGATGGTGCGGTGCTGCCCATCCTGCACCTGAACGGCTACAAGATCGCCAACCCCACGGTGCTGTCCCGGATCAGCCATGAGGAGCTGGAGATGTATTTCCGGGGCTGCGGCTGGACCCCCTATTTCGTGGAGGGCCGGGACCCCATGGAGATGCACCGGAAAATGGCCGACGCCCTGGACGAGTGCATCACCGCCATTCTGGAATACCAGCGCCGGGCCCGGGAGGAGGGCATCGTGGAGCGGCCCCGGTGGCCCATGATCGTCCTGCGTACCCCCAAGGGCTGGACCGGTCCGAAAGAGGTGGACGGCAAGAAGATCGAGGACACCTTCCGGGCCCATCAGGTGCCCATCCAGATCACCGACGACGCCCATCTGCGGCTGCTGGAATCCTGGATGAAGAGCTACAATCCCCAGGAGCTGTTCGACGAGAACGGCGCCCCCTGCGAATGGATGATGGATTTCGTCCCCAAAGGGAACCGGCGCATGGGCATGAATCCCCACGCCAACGGCGGCCTGCTCCTCCGGGACCTGCGGATGCCGGATTACCGGGATTACGCAGTGAATGTCCCCTTCCCCGGCGCCGTGGACGCCCAGGATATGGTGGAGCTGGGCGGCTTCGTCCGGGACATTATGAAACTGAACGAGGAACACCGGAACTTCCGGGTGTTCGGTCCGGATGAGACCCAGTCCAACCGGCTGACCAAGGTGTTCGAGGTCACGGGCCGGGACTGGAACGCGGACATGACCGATGACGACGAATTCCTGGCCCACGACGGCCGGGTCATGGACTCCATGCTGTCCGAGCATGTGTGCGAAGGGATGCTGGAGGGCTATCTGCTCACGGGACGCCACGGGTTCTTCAACTCCTATGAGGCGTTCATCCGGGTGGTGGACTCCATGTTCTCCCAGCACGCCAAATGGCTGAAGGTCTGTCAGGAGCTGCCCTGGCGGCAGGACATCGCCTCTTTGAACTATGTGCTGTCCAGCAATGTGTGGCAGCAGGACCACAACGGCTTCACCCATCAGGACCCGGGCTTCCTGGACCATGTGAGCAACAAGAAAGCGGATGTGGTGCGGATGTATCTGCCCCCCGACGGCAACTGCCTGCTGTGCTGCTTTGATCACTGCATCCGGTCCCGGAACTATGTGAATGTGCTGGTCACCAGCAAGCATCCCCGTCCTCAGTGGCTGACCATGGAACAGGCGGTGAAGCACTGCGAGGAGGGCCTGGGCATCTGGCAGTGGGCCTCCAGCGACGAGGGCCAGGAGCCGGATCTGGTCATGGCCTGCTGCGGCGAGACCCCCACCTTGGAGGCGCTGGCGGCAGTGATGATCCTGCGGGAGCACTTCCCGGAGCTGAAGATCCGCTTCGTGAATGTGGTGGACCTGTTCCGCCTCCAGTCCGACACCCAGCACCCCCATGGTCTGTCCGACCCGGATTACGACGCCATCTTCACGAAAGATGTGCCCATCATCTTTGCCTTCCACGGCTACCCGTCCCTGATTCACAAGCTGACCTACAAGCGGCACAACAAGAATCTCCATGTCCGGGGCTATGTGGAGGAAGGCACCATCACCACCCCCTTCGATATGCGGGTCCAGAACGGTCTGGACCGGTATCATCTGGTGATGCTGGCCCTGCGGTATCTGCCCGTGCTGGGCAACCGGGGCGCAGCGCTGAACCAGAAAATGAAGGACAAACTGGTGGAACACGCCCAGTATATCGCCGAATACGGCGTGGATCTCCCCGAAATCGCCGACTGGCGCTGGAAAAAAATCTGACCCGAAAAAGACAGCGTACCATTTCTGGTACGCTGTCTTTATTTTGATTTTCATTCATACCGCCAGACAGCCCGGATCTGGGGAAGCAGAGTCTCCAGCGGCCATGCCGTTTCGCTGTTTTTGGGGCTGTTGGGGTCGTTCACAGTCACATTGCCGCCGGCGTCAAAGCCGGTGAGCACGATGAAGTGCCCGCTGGTGGTGAAATCCCCGGGGTACATGGAGCAGATCATGGGCGTCTGCGCCGACAGATGGTTCCGCAGGTACTCCTCAGACACGGTGCCCGCCTCTGCCCGGACGCCCAGAGCCTCTGCCCCGGTAGTCATCAGTTCCCAGGATGTCCCCTCTCCGGGCACATAGTAGCCCTCCCGTTCCGAAAAGGCCGCAACAGCCAGGGGATCCCACGATGTGTCCCCGGTCAGTCCGCAGACCACCATGGAAAGGCTGGTGGGGCCGCAGCCGGTGATGGCCATCATGCTGCTGCCGTAGGTCTCATAGCCCCACCGCTCGTCCCACTGGAGCAGCAGGGGGATCGTCCCCTGCTCCACTTCTCCCGTCAGGTCGATGGTGTGGTGCTTTCCGTGCTCCCGGGGATAGTCCGCCACAAATTGCGCGGTCTCCGGATACCGCTCCCGGAGGGCGATCAGTTCCTCCGGAATGGCCCGGTCCCGGAAATACCATTCCTTCAGCCCGAACAGCACCGCCAGGCATATCAGGATCATGCCGATCCGTTTCAGTTGTCTCATATCCCGCTCCTGTGTCTCTCTGCAGGACAGGACCGGGGCGGTCACCCGCCCCGGCTGCCCGGTTTACTTGCTGTCGATGAGTTCCTGGGCCATCTGCACCAGTTCGTCCAACTCAGTCAGGCTGTCCATGGAGTCAATGCTGTAGTGCATCCCATCCTCCGTCCAGCACACATACCGCTGCTGGTACAGCTCCGGTTCGGTCAGGCTGTTATCATAGCTGAAAATCAGCGTGCCGTCGGTCTCCGCCGCCCGGTCTTCAGGGGTCATCTCATAGTCCTCATTCACGCACTTGTAGTCCTGCACCAGGGTGTACAATGCCACATCTCCATAGGGCACTTCCACGCTCCGGTCAGACACAGAGTAGCCCATATCCGGCTCCACAGTAACCGCCAGACTGGCATTCTCCCGGCAGTAGTGCAGCCAGAGTTCCTGATAATGGATCTCCTCCGGATTCTCCTCGCTCCGGGCTTCCACGCCATCCACCGTGGCCTTCGTCATGGTGAAGCCGTTGGAGTAGGTCTCCAGGAATTTGGCGTCGGCGGTGATGCCGTCGATGGTTTCCCCGGCGATGACGTTCTCCACCGCCGCCGCGTCCTTCAAATCATAGGTGTTGAACGCGTCGCTCCGGATATACCCGAATTCGCTGGCGGCAAACACCGCGCCCCCCAGCACCATCACCGCCGCAGCGGCAAGAACAATCGTCCGTCTCAGTTTTTTATGCAGTTTCATGGTCCTTTCCTCCTGTTCCGGCAATGCCTCCAGGACGGTGTGCAGACCTTCGGTAAACTTCTCCGGCGTCCGTTCAAACGCCCGGTTCCAATTCAGCTGATCCATACCGTACCTCCCTGATCCGTGTCAGATAATGCTTCCCGCAGCAGCTTCCGGCCCCGGGACAGGCGGCTTTTCACCGTCCCGGCGGGGACTCGGGTCATCCCGGCGATTTCCCCCACGGAGTAACCCTCCACATAATACAGCACCATGGCCACCCGCAGCTTCACCGGCAGAGCCATCAGCGCGTCCCGCAATTCCGTGTCCACCGGCTCTCCGGTGGGAGCACGCAGGTCCGTGCAGCTGTCCAGAGGCACCGTGTCCTCCCGGCGGCGGCACAGGGCATAGCACTCGTTGATCACGATGCGGGTCAGCCAGGTGCGGAAATACCGCTCTTCCCGCAGGGTGCCCCGTTTTTCCCAGGCTTTGGCCACCGCCTCCTGCACCGCGTCCTCGCAGTCCGCGGGGGAGCGCAGGATGGTCCGGGCCACCCGGTACAGGCTGTCGCCCATGGCCAGCACCTGCTCCGAAAATGTCTGCTTGTCCATCACATTGTCCGTTGATCCTTTCATGGTTTTTGCTTTCAGGAAAACTTCCCGGCGCCGTTTGGTTTTCTGTCTGTTAGATGCGGGAGCAGGCGGATTGGTTCACTTTTTGGCGGAAAAATTTTCGACCGTTATATACGGACCAGTTTTGCATCCTTCATTCCCAGTTCACAAATAGCTGTTATCATAGAAAAAACTGACAACGGAGGGGATCGGAATGATCGAACTGTGCTGCAATGCGTCCCTGGCCGGGTCGCTGGGCCATATCCAACAGGCCGGGACGGTGCTCATGCTGCCCGCAGGTCTGGACCTGGGCAGGGCGACCATACCGGCCCCGGCTTCGCCCCAATGGGCCGTTCTCCGAGACCGGGCAGAGGAACCGGTACGGATCTGGACAGACCGGACCCCGGCCAGCCAATGCGCCCTCCGGTTCGCGGCCTGTCTGCTGACAGGGGCACCGGGCCGGGCGGTCTTGCAACTGATCCTGCCGGACTGGGAAGCGCGTCCGGACGGTGTGATCGTGGAGCACGGGAACTGGGGCGATCTGGCTCCGGAGGAGCTGGCTGCCCATCTGTCCGAAACTGTGGAACTGCCACCTTTGCGGGTGCGGATGCTGGCCGGGGAATGGCGGACGCTGGCAGACGAAAATGCCCCGCTCCGTGCAATGGTCAACGGGCGGCTGATCAGCGTGGAAGCGGAGTTTTATGATCCTTTGATTCGCCGGGAACTGCCGGAGGGCCCGGTGCAGGTGGCAAGCCTGATCGGCAATGTGCTGGGACGCCAGCGTCCCGGTGCGGACGACCGGCTCCTGGCCGGGCGCATCCGGGCCATGCTGGACGCCGGAGCGTTGCGGATGGTCGGGGAGAATCCGGACCGGTTCTATGCCAGCGTGGTGGAACGGGTGTGAACAAGTGCGCCAGGCAAGCCCTCTCAGTCACGGCTGACGCCGTGCCAGCTCTCCCGGAGGGAGAGCCTTGCACAAAGTAAATTCTTAATCCTCCCGCATTTCCCGGAGCATGGCGATCTCCACGGCGTAGCCCGCATCCTGTTCCTGGGGCGTCTCCAGAATGAAGGGCAGATCCCGGAGGGCGGGGTGGTTGATGATCCGGCGGATGGCGTCCAGGGACAGCTTACCCTCAGCAATGCGGGCGTGGCGGTCCTTGTGGCTGCCCCGGTCGTTCATGCTGTTGTTCAGATGCACGGCCTTCAGCCGGTCCAGGCCCACCACCCGGTCAAACTCCGTGAGCACCCCGTCCAGGTCGTGTTCGATGTCATAGCCCCCGTCCCAGATGTGGCAGGTGTCCATACAGACGCCCAGATGCTCCGTGTGCTCCACCCCGTCGATGATGGCGCGCAGGTCCTCGAACCGGCCGCCCACCTCGCTGCCCTTGCCCGCCATGGTCTCCAGCAGCACCGTGGTGTGCATCTCCGGCCACAGCACCCGGTTCAGCAGGCCGCAGATCAGCTCAATGCCCGCTGGGATGCCCTGGCCCACATGGCTGCCGGGATGGAAATTGTAGTAGTTGCCCGGCACATACTCCAGCCGGGCCAGGTCCTCGGAAAAAGCCCGGAAGGCAAAGTCCCGCACATTGTCCTTAGCGCCGCAGGGGTTCAGGGTATAGGGGGCGTGAGCCACCATGGGACCCATCTCATGGGCACGGCAAAATGCATTGAACGCCGCCATGTCCGCCTCGTCCAGGGGCTTCACACTGCCGCCCCGGGGATTGCGGGTGAACAGCGCAAAGGTACTGCCCCCCAGCGCATCCGCATGGGTTGCCGCAGCGGTATATCCCCCGGCGGAGGACACATGACATCCGATATAAAACATGAAAAAAACCTCCAAACAAAAATTGCTTCGCAGAATTTGCGCCCGCAGGCGCAAAAAATTTTCATCCGTTTTTTGGTGCGGCTTCGCCGTGCCAAAAAACACTTCTCGGCCGGCGGAGTGTGCGAGCGCAGCGAGTGCATGGAGCGGCCGCCCCCCCTTTCCTCAAACGCCCTTCGGGTGTTTGAGGAATAAAGACGAATCCCTCCGGACCAGCCGGAGGGATTCGCTGCAAGAGGGATAAAAATGTATGAAAGAAGGGAATGGAAACAAGCAATTTCACTACACATTCTACAAATGTTGGGTATAGTGTATCACCTTTATCCCGTTCTGTCAAGCGCCGTTCTGAAATGGCGCCTTACTTTTTGTTCTTGATGTACTCGTCGATGGCAGCAGCAGCCTTCTTGCCGGCGCCCATAGCCAGAAGGACGGTAGCAGCACCGGTGACAGCGTCGCCGCCGGCGAACACATTCTCCAGAGAGGTCTGGCCGGTGGCCTCCTCAGCCTGAATGCCGCCCTTCTTGGTGTACTCCAGACCATGGGTGGTCTTGCGGATCAGCGGGTTGGGGCTGGTGCCCAGAGCCATGATGACCACATCCACATCCAGGGTCTCGAACTGGCCTTCCACGGGGACGGGCTTACGGCGGCCCTTCTCATCGGGCTCGCCCAGTTCCATGACCTGGCACTTGATGGAGGAAACGCCGACCTTGGGATCGCCGTCGATCTCCACGGGGTTACGCAGAGTGCGGAACACAACGCCCTCTTCCTGAGCGTGCTCAACTTCTTCCTTACGGGCGGGCAGCTCGTCCATGCCGCGGCGGTAGACGATGCTGACTTCCTCGGCGCCCAGACGCAGAGCGCAGCGGGCAGCGTCCATAGCCACATTGCCGCCGCCGATGACAGCAGCGCGCTTGGGGTGCTTGATGGGGGTGTGAGAACCTTCCTGATAAGCCTTCATCAGGTTGATACGGGTCAGGAACTCGTTGGCGGAGTAGACGCCCTTCAGGTTCTCACCGGGGATGTGCATGAACATGGGCAGGCCGGCGCCGGAGCCGATGAACACGGCCTCGTACTGCTCGCACAGCTCGTTCACATCGACAACCTTGCCGATGACCATGTCGGTCAGGATCTCAACACCCAGAGCCTTCAGACCGTCAATCTCACGGGCCACGATGGCCTTGGGCAGACGGAACTCGGGGATGCCGTACACCATAACGCCGCCGGGGGTGTGCAGGGCTTCGTAAACGGTGACGGAGTAACCGCGCTTGGCCAGATCGCCGGCGCAGGTCAGGCTGGCAGGGCCGGAACCGACAACGGCAACGCGATGGCCGTTGGGCTCGGGCTTGGCAACAGCGTCAGCGGGCTTGGCATTGTGATAGTCAGCCACGAAACGCTCGATACGGCCGATGCCGACGCTCTCACCCTTGATGCCGCGGGTGCAGAACTTCTCGCACTGGTTCTCCTGGGGGCAGACACGGCCGCAGACGGCGGGCAGAGAGGAGTCCACGGAGATGATGCGGTAAGCCTCGTCGAAGTTGCCTTCGCCGGCGGCGTGGATGAATGCGGGGATATCCAGGGAGACGGGGCAGCCCTGGCGGCAGGGAGCATTCTTGCAGTTCAGGCAGCGGGCGGCTTCGTCCTTCACCTGTTCCTCGGTGTAGCCCAGAGCGACCTCATCAAAGTTGTGGGCGCGGACCTTCGGGTCCTGAGAGGGCATGGGATTTTTCTTCAGAGACATATTTGCCATTTTACTGGACCTCCTTATTGAACAGGTTGCAGGCCTCGTCCCGCTCATGCAGTTCGAAGTCCTGGTACATGGTGCTGCGGCACATAGCCTCGTCGAAGTCGATGAGGTGGCCGTCGAACTCGGGACCGTCAACGCAGGCGAACTTGGTCTCGCCGCCGACAGTCAGGCGGCAGCCGCCGCACATGCCGGTGCCGTCCACCATGATGGGGTTCATGGAAGCCAGGGTGTGGATGTTGTACTTCTTGGTCAGCTGGCAGACAAACTTCATCATGGGCAGGGGCCCCAGGGTGATGACCTTGTCATACTTCTCGCCGGCATCGATCAGGCTCTGCAGGCCTTCAGTAACCAGGCCCTTGGTGGCATAGCTGCCATCGTCGGTCATGACCACGCACTTGCCGGTCAGGGCGCGGATCTCGTCCTCCAGGACGACCAGATCCTTGTTACGGAAGCCGATGACGGCGTCCACTTTCTTGCCCAGCTTGTTCAGCTCACGGATGACGGGGAAGCCGATGGCGCAGCCGGAACCGCCGGCCACGACACAGATGTGCTCGCCGTCCAGGTCGGTGGGGTTGCCCAGGGGGCCGACCACATCAGCGACATACTCGCCGGGTTTCTTGTGGTTCATGCGGGTGGTAGATCCGCCGACGATCTGGAAAACGAAGCTGATCGTGCCCTTCTCCGGATCCCAGTCCTCAATCGTCAGGGGGAACCGTTCGCCGTCTTCATCCACGCGAATGATGCCGAACTGGCCGGCCTTCACCTTTTTGGCAATGTGGGGAGCCTCGAAGGTGATCTTCGTCAGTGTGGGGTTCAGCGGCTGCATGTCTACGATTTTGACCATGTTATTACCTCCAAAAAATGAATTGGTTGCTTTTCTCTCTCGTCCAACATAAACATTGTCATCGCAAATTAAGCTGCGGTTTTTGTGTAACAACTCACATAAGCGCAGGATAATGTATACAATTTACCAGTTCTGTCCCCATCTTACCCGACAAAAACTGATTTTTTGCTAAAGCACCCATCAACTCTGTTATTGTTTTCTAAAATTTTAACATAGCTGAACGGCATCTGTAGAATAAAATAAGTATTCAAGATCGAATACTGCCTGCCGGGACATCCCGATTTGTCTCCGGCGGGTTTGTTTTTCCGGGAAGGAGGCTTTTCCATGGCGGAACCGGCGTTTTCCGAAAAAAATGATATGACCACCGGCACGCCCTGGCGGAAGCTGTTCTTCTTTGCCCTGCCCATCATGGCCGGGCAGTTCCTCCAGCAGCTGTACAACACGGTGGACGGCATCGTGGTGGGCAACTATGTGAGCGAGGCGGCGCTGGCCGCCGTGGGCTCCTGCACCACGCTGGCATTCCTGTTTCTGGCCTTTGCCCTGGGCTTCGGCAACGGCTGCGGCATCATGATCGCCCAGCTTTACGGCGCCAGACGCCGGGACGAGCTGAAAAGTGCTGTGGCCACCGCGCTGATGCTCCTGGGCGGGATGGGCCTGGCCGCCATGCTCATTGGCCTGGCCGGCGCCCGCTGGTTTGTGACGGGTCTGATGAACATCCGGGGGGAGGAACTGATCACCCTGTCCGTCACATATTTCGCGGTGTATTCCCTGGGACTGGTGTTCCAGTTTCTGTACAACTGCATCGCCTCCATCCTCCGGGCCGTGGGAGATTCCCGGGCGACGCTGTATTTCCTGTGCGTGTCCGCGGTGCTGAATCTGGTGCTGGACCTGCTGTTTGTGGCGGTCTGGGGCTGGGGCGTCACCGGCGCGGCGGCGGCCACGGTCATCGCCCAGTTTGTGTGCGTGATCGTGTGCTTTGCCTATCTGTTCGGGAAATATCCCGTGTTCCGGTTCCGGAAAGGGGAATTCCGGTTCTCCATGCCCCTGTGCCGGCTGTGTCTGCGGATGGGCGTGCCCATGACACTGCAGCAATGCATCGTGTCCTTCGGCAATGTGTTCATGCAGCGGCTGGTGAACCACTTCGGCCAGGTCACCATGGCGGCTTTTACCTGCGGTCTGCGGATCGAGAACTACTGCATGATCCCGGCCCTGTCCATGAACAGCGCCATGTCCATGTTCACCGGGCAGAACATCGGCGCGGGAAATGTGGAGCGTGTGGAGGAAGGCTGGCGCAGCGGCATCAAGATCGCCGCGGGCATCACTTTCCTGATTGCCACGGTGCTGTTCATCGGAGCGTATCCCCTGGCGGGCCTGTTCGGTGTGGCGGGGGAATCCCTGGAGCAGTCGGTGGATTATATTCGCACCATCAGCTATTTAATGATTATTTTTTCCGTGTACCTGACCACCAACGGGGTCATCCAGGGCAGCGGCGATGTGCTGTTCGCCAGTCTGTGCTCCCTGTCCACTCTGGGGGTGCGGGTCACGCTGTCGTATATTCTGGTCTACTGCTTCGGTTTCGGCCACCGGGTGATCTGGCGGTGCATCCCCATCGGCTGGATCTGCGCCCTTCTGCTGTCCTACGGCCGGTTCCGGTCCGGAATCTGGAAGAAAAAAGCCATCGTTGGAGGATCTGACAGTGAATGATACCCATTTTTACGCACTGATTTCCCGGATGAAATACATCGGCCGGTGGAGCCTGATGCGAAACTCCGTGCCGGAAAATATCCAGGAGCACAGCCACATGGTGGCGGTGCTGGCCCATGCCCTGGGGGTCATCCGCCGGGATGTGCTGGGGCAGGACTGCGACCCGGAGCATCTGGCGGCCATGGCGCTGTTCCATGACGCATCGGAAATCCTCACCGGGGATATGCCCACGCCCATCAAATATCAGAACGAGGAGATCATGCAGGCCTACAAGGCGGTGGAGGATCTGGCGGCGGAAAAGCTGCTGGCCATGCTGCCGGAGGCCATGCGCCCGGCCTATGCGGAACTGCTCACGGGGGATCACGCCGGAGACGAGTACCGGCTGGTGAAGGCGGCGGACAAGCTGTCGGCGCTGATCAAGTGCATGGAGGAGCGCAAGGCGGGCAACCGGGAGTTCACCTCCGCGGAGAAGGCCACCATCGCCGCCCTCCACGCCATGGAACTGCCGGAGGCGGAGTATTTCATGGAGCACTTCCTCCCGGCCTTTGAGCTGGATCTGGACGAGCTGGGGATCGGGGAATGACCCCGGCGCAAACAATGAAACGGAAGGTGTGAGAACAATCGAGCAATGGAAAAAGGACCGGATCAGCGAGCTGACCCGGATTTCCCGGGAGCGGGAGCTGACCGCAGGGGAACAGACGGAGCGGCAGGCCCTCCGGGAGGAGTATCTGGCCAGCTGGCGGGAGAGCGTCGTCGGTACGCTGGAGAACACCTATCTGGTGGACGAAAAGGGCAACAAAACCAAGCTTCCCAAAAAGAAGAAATAAGGGTTCCGGCGGTCTCACGGGAGGCCGCCGGTTTTTCAGTCCCATTCCGGGCAGGCGATGATCTCCAGCGCCATGCGCGCCCCCAGACAGAAGCCGATGTAAAACATCTCCTCCCCTTCCCGCGCCGTCTCCGGGTCCATGGACGCCCGGTAATACCTGCGGCCGCAAATCCCCCCGGATGATACTGCGAAACACCATTTTATCGCCTCCTTTCCTGATTGGTTTGCCTGATTTTACCACCCCAAAAATAAAAATCAAGACATCTAAATCACATCTGATTTAGTCTAAATTGTAACAGGTATTTCCGGCCTGAAAAACAGGAAAAGCCTTCCCCTCAAGGGGAAGGTGGCAGCGCCGTCAGGCGGTTACGGATGAGGTGTGCATTCCGACAACGAATGCAGTCAAGCCGGGTGCGTCCGCAGTCCCGGTGCACACCTCATCAGTCATACTGCCGCCGAGACGGAGAGGGCCCTCTCCGCCCCCTGCGGGGGCACCTCCCCCAAAGGGGGAGGCTTTCATTTTTCCGGGCCTGTCCTTTTCTGTTGCAATTTCCGGCGCAGTTCCTTATAATGGAAAAAAACGAAAGCGGGAGGTTGTTCGTATGCAGCTTCTGAAACGGGTCAAGTGGGTCTATGTGTTGCTCTCCCTGTTTCTGATCGGGGTGGGCGTGTGCCTGTGCCTTTGGCCGGATATTCCGTCGGTCACCATCTGCTGCGCCATCGGCGGCGGCGCGGTGCTGTTCGGCATTGTGAAAATCGTGCTGTATTTTCTCCACGACATTGAGCAGGTGGGCGAGCAGAATGACTTTGCCATCGGCGCCATCTGCGTCATTGCCGGGGCGATTCTGCTGATCCATCCCGGTGCCGTGCTGGCCATGATCCCCCAGGTGCTGGGCGTGTATATGCTGGCGGACAGTATGTTCAAGCTCCAGATCGCCCTGGACGCCAAACGGCTGGATAATAAGGGCTGGTGGCTGGCCCTGGTCATTACGCTGATCTGCATTGTCTGGGGATGCCTGCTCATCTGGCAGCCCTTCGGTCTGGACAGATTCCTCACTGCCCTCATCGCCGGAGGCCTGATTGCCGACGGCATCCAGAATCTGCTGGGCGTGATCTTCTGCGCCGCCACGGTGAAAAAGACCGAGGCCGCAGGCGGGGAGATCTCCGAAGAGCCGGAGCCGCTGATCCCCCCGGTGTTCCCGGTGATGCCGTCTGAGCCGGTCCGGCCGGACCCCGTCCCCGCCGCGCCCGTGACGCCGGACCCGGTCCCTGCGCCGGAGGAACCGGCTGTCCCCATCCCGGAGACGGCGCCCGCGCCGGAGACCGCCCCGGCGGCAGATCCGGCCCCGAAAAAGAAATTCAGCCTGTTCGGCAAAAAGAAAAGCGAACCCGCTGCCGTGACGGAGCCGCCGCTGGTCCCGCCGGACTTCTCCCGGCAGGAGGAGCCGGTGGAAGATGACGGCGCCGTGGCGGAAATCAAGTTTGAACTGCAGGAAGGAGAAACGCAGAAATGAGTTTTGTACGCAAGGTAGAGCCCAAATGGGTGGACAATATGGTGGGCGGCCCCGGCCGGGTGTATAACCGCTCCATCATCCAGAGCAACGAGGAGCTGTACAACTCCGGGCGCCTGTTTGCCCACAATGTGATTGAAAAGGGCAGCGGCGTGGGCTATCATGTCCACCACGGGGAGTGCGAGTTTTACTATGTGCTCAGCGGCAGCGCCGAGTATAATGACAACGGCAATGTGATCACCATCTCCGCCGGGGATGTGACCTACACCGGCGACGGCGAAGGCCACGGTCTGGTGAACAACGCCGACGAGCCCTTCGAGATGATCGCCCTGATCCTGTTCGAGAAACAGAAAACCGAGTAAAACAATGCCCCCGCATGATACCATGCGGGGGCGGTTTTTGATTGCTTTGTTCCGGTCATATCCCTGCGGACAGGCAGGCCAGCAGCTGATCGTCGGTGGCGGGGATGCTCCAGAATTTCAGGTCTCCGTTGACCGTGACGGCCGGGAGATTCCGGATGTCCGGGCTGTCATGCATGACTTTGCAGCCCGGGCAGTAGGCGAACAGGCACGCCTCCTCCAGTCCCAGGGCCTTCCATGCGGCCTCGTCCGTGACCTTTTCCAGGGTATAGTCCAGCCCCAGCTTCCGGGCCGCGGCCTCAATACGCTCCAGATAGTAGTCGTTCCGGCCGCAGATGGAGCAGTACAGTTTGATCTCTGTCATATCATCACCTGTAAAACCGCCTCCCGGCAGATACCGGGAGGCGAAATGGTTCTTATGGGCGGAAACTCAGGCCCGGTCGATGGGCAGGCCGGCAGCCTGGCGCTCCTTGATGGCTTCCTTGCGGCTCAGGTTCACACGGCCGCGGTCGTCGATCTCGGTGACCTTCACCCAGGTCCAGTCGCCGATGTTCAGCACATCCTCCACCTTCTCGGTGCGCTTGTACTCCAGGTCCTTGATGTGGACCATACCGTCCTTGCCGGGCACCAGCTCCACGAAGGCGCCGATGGGGATGATCCGGACCACCTGGCCGTAGTACAGCTGGCCCACTTCCGGCTCGAACACGATGTTCTCAATGGTGCGGCGGGCGGCGCGGCAGGCCTCGATGTCCTCGGAGGCGATGAACACCATACCGTCGTCGTTGATATCGATCTTGCAGCCGGTCTCGGCGGTGATCTTCTGGATGGTCTTGCCGCCGGAGCCGATGACCTCGCGGATTTTCTCGGGCTTGATCTGGATCTGGATCATCTTGGGCGCGGTCTTTGCCAGCTCCTTCCGGGGTTCGGGCAGGGCCTTCAGCATGACCTCATCCAGAATCTGCAGACGGGCTTCCCGGGTGATCCGGAAGGCTTCCTTCACAATCTCGTGCTTCAGGCCGTCGTTCTTCAGGTCCATCTGGATGGCGGTGATGCCGTCACGGGTGCCGGCCACCTTGAAGTCCATCTCGCCGTGGAAGTCCTCCACGCCCTGGATATCGATGAAGGTGGTGAAGTCGTCACCGTCCTGAATCAGGCCGCAGGAGATGCCGGCCACAGGGGCCTTGATGGGCACGCCGGCATCCATCAGCGCCATGGTGGTGCCGCAGATGGAGCCCTGAGAGGTGGAGCCGTTGGAGCTGAGGACCTCGGACACCACGCGGATGGCGTAAGGGAACTCCTCCACGGGCGGGATGACGGCCTGCAGGGCCTTCTCCACCAGAGCGCCGTGGCCGTACTCCCGGCGGCCGGTGGAACGCTGGGCCTTGGCCTCGCCGGTGGAATAGCCGGGCATATTGTAGTGGTGCATGAAGCGCTTCTCTTCCTCTTCCCAGATGGTGTCCAGCTTCTGGTTCATGGACAGGGTGGCCAGGGTGGCGATGGAGAGCACCTGGGTCTGACCGCGGGTGAACAGGGCGGAGCCGTGAACCACGGGGATCACGCCCACTTCGGTGGCCAGCGGCCGGATCTCGTTCATGGCGCGGCCGTCCACGCGCTTGCCGTGGAGCAGCCAGTTCTTCACGACCTTCTTCTGCATCTTGTACAGGATCTCATCCATGTACTGCATCATGTCGGGATGGGTCTCCTCATACTTGGCCTGCATGGCGGTGATCCACTCGTTGACCCGGGCTTCCCGGACATTCTTGTCGTCGGTGTCCATGCAGTATTCCATGCCGGACATCTCGTTCTCGCACAGGGTGTTGAACAGCTCCTCGTCGAAAGAGGCGTGCTCGTAGGTGAACTTGGGCTTGCCCACTTCCCGGACCATCTCATCGATCAGGTCCAGCACGGGCTGCAGGTGCTCATGGGCCTGCACGATGCCCTCGTACATGACCTCATCGGGCACCTGGTCGGCCTCGGACTCGATCATGACGATCTTGCCGTGGGTGGCGGCAATGGTGGTGGTCATGCGGTTACGCTCCCGCTCTTCCTGGGTGGGGTTGAACAGATACTTCTCGCCGTCCCAGCCCAGCACGATGCCGGCGATGGGGCCGTTGAAGGGCACATCGGAGATGCTCACGGCGGCGCTGGCGCCGATCATGGCAGTGATCTCCGGGGAGCAGTCCCGGTCCACGCTCAGCACTTCGCAGGCGATGACCACATCGTTGCGCAGGTCGGAGGGGAACAGGGGACGCATGGGCCGGTCGATCAGACGGGAGGCCAGCACGGCGTTCAGGCTGGGCTTGCCCTCCCGGCGCATGAAGGAACCGGGGATGCGGCCCACGGCGTACAGCTTCTCGTTGAAGTCCACAGCCAGAGGGAAGTAATCAATGCCGTCCTTGGGACGGGCAGAGGCGGTGCAGGTGACCAGCACGGTGGTCTCGCCGTATTTCACCAGCACGCTGGCGTTGCACAGTTCGGCCATCTTGCCCACTTCCATGGACAGGGGACGGCCTTCGTACATCATTTCGAACTTTCTGTAATTGGGGAATTCCTTGTGGGTAATGATCATACTCGTGACTCCTTTTCTTTTGTTTTTCCTGGAAGCCACCCGATCTTTTAGCACTTGAACCTGCTCCCGGCACCGGGCGCGCGTTCAAATACTAAAAAAATCAGGTCACTTCCCTGTCAGAGCTGTTATAAAGAAAAATGTGGGACAATATGAAATTGTCCCACATTCATCCCTCATAAACCTCAGATTACTTGCGGATGCCCAGCTTGGCAATGCAAGCACGATAGCGCTCGATGTCCACGCGAGCCAGGTAGTCCAGCAGGCGGCGGCGCTTACCGATCATCTTGTACAGACCCATACGGCTGTGATCGTCGTTGGGGTTCTTCTTCAGGTGCTCGGTGAGCTGGTTGATGCGCTCAGTCCAGATGGCAATCTGAACCTCGGGAGAACCGGTGTCGGTCTCATGGGTGCGGTTGGCTTCGATAACCGCAGTCTTCTGTTCCTTGGTGATCATAATACGGAACCATCCTTTCATTTTTTCTGATCCGGTGCCTCAGCTTCGGGCGGAAAGGAATCCCGGCAGTGGATGCCGGCAGTCTCCCGGAACCGGGATCACGGACACAAGCTAAAGAATCATACCATATTATTTCCCATCTGTCAAATCCTATCTGGAACAGAAGCAGGAAAATTTTTAAAATCTTCGTTTCCGGCAGGAAAACGGACACGGGCGGCCGGAAGGGAGCGCCGAAGCCAAAGGCTTCCCCTCAAGGGGAAGCCTTTGCGGGCAGGTTTGGAACCCGCCCCTACGATGGAACAGGGTCAATTTCTAATTGTCACTGTCCCCTGTCCGTTTTGCCTTCACCCGGCGCCAGATTTTCCGTCCGCCGAAGAACACGCCCGCGATCACTGCGGCCCAGACCAGCAGGACCGGCAGGTTGCCCACAAAGAACACGATCAGATCCTCACCGAAACCGCCCAGACTCTGCAGGCTGTTTCTGAACTGCTGGGCAATCCGGCCGCCCAGGGTGGTGGGGGTGGCGCTCACGGGGCTGGTGCTGCTCACTTCCCGGATGGAGACGGTCACCGTGGCCATGTCCACCAGGGAATCGTACCGCTTGATGGTGCCGGTCAGGTCCTCGATCTCATAGCGCACCTCGGTCAGCGCTTCCTCCAGCTTGATAACGGACTCCAGATCGTCCGCCTTTTCCAGAATGGCCAGCAGCCGCTCCTCCTGGGTCCGGAGAGCCGTGAGATGGGCCTGGGCATCGTAATACTGGTCGGTGATCTCCTCGCTGCTGCGGCTGCTGGACAGCACCGTGCCCAGATCGCCGGCGTCGCTGAGGAATTCGTTCAGCTTTTCTGCCGGGATACGCAGGGTATACCAGCCGTACCGGGCGCTGTCATACCGGCTGCTTCCCTGGAGTTCCGAGGACTCCACCCAGCCGCCGGATTCCGCCGTCCGCTGCTCCAGCAGGGCGATGGCGTCGTCAAAGGCCGTGGTCTCCAGAGACAGATCCGCCCGCCAGATCAGCTTCCGGTCCCCGGTATTCTCCTCCGTCTCCGATCTGTCCGCCGCGGCAGCATACTCCATGCCGTCATACAGCGCCATGCCGTTGGCAGACTCCGTTGCCATATAGGCCATCTCATCCGATGCGGCGCTGTCCGCACTTTTCGCTCCGCAGCCGGTGAGCAGCAGAGTCAGGCACAGCAGCAGGCAAAGCAAAGCGTTCATCCGTTTCATTTCTTCAGCCTCCTCAAAGCTTTGGTATCGGGTCAGACGGCGGAGGCAGGGGAAATGTTCCCATATGCCGGACAATTGTTCTTATAAAAATCCCTCCGTCTCGCCGGGACGGAGGGATTTTCCGGATGGATTACCGGTGCACGACTTTTTTCACGGCGGCGACCACCGGGTACAGCACCACGCCGTAGACCGCGCCTTTCACCAGGCACACCACCACCCGCATGGTCGTGGCGCCGAAGATGTAGGCAAAGGAATAGTAGCCGTAGAACTTGGCGTCGATGTACATGGCGCCGGTGTTCAGCAATGTGACGATGATCTCTCCGATCAGGGCGATGACAATGGTCTTGCCCCGGGAGAGGTCAAAGTTCTGCTGTCTGGCGTACAGGCCCACCACAAATCCGGCCGCCACATGGGGGGCAATCCACACCAGGGTGGTGGCGGTGAGACCGTAGTGAATCAGCTGGGAGATGAAGTTGCCCACAAAGGCGATGAGGAAGCCGTCCGCCGGGCCAAACAGAATGGCGCCCAGGATCACCGGGAAGGTCTCCAGGGTGAACTTGAAGTTGCCCAGGTCGATGGCAAAAAAGCCCAACACAGCACACAGGGCGGCCAGCATGGAATCCACGCACAGCCGTTTGATTTTTTCTGAATTCAAAAAAATACGCTCCTTTCGCAGCGGTTGCCACGAAAAGAGCCGGCGATACTTTTTGTGGCAGCGGACGCGGAGACAGCACCGCACGCCGGTCGCCCGGCGTTTCGTCGGTGAGCAACATCCCGTCCCACCGCACTTAACGCGCTGTTCCTACTCTGCATAAAAATTGTTTGCCCCGACAGTGTAGCACACTTCGGGGCAAATATGCAACAAAAATTACGATTTTTCTTCTTTTTCCCCTTTTTCGGGCAGGACTGCCTCCACCTGAGCCGCCAGGAGCCGGCCCAGAAGCTGGTTCATCCGCTTCCGCCGGGATTTATCATACCCGGCCACGGTTTTGTACATGGTGGTCAGATTTTTCACCCGGTTCTCGTCCAGCTCCGTCAGCGTCCGGGCGCCGGTGGACTCCAGCACCTCAAACAGGTCCCGCACCAGAATCTGCTTTTCCTCCGCCGTCATGGACTCCGTCCACAGGCGCATGGCGGAGTCGGAGTGCTCCCCGAACAGGGACCGCTCCGGGAGATACACATAGTGGTTGCGCTCGATATCCCAGGAAAAGGGATCGTGCTGCATCAGCCCCGTCTGGGCGGAGCGGATGATCCGATAATTCTCATCGTGCTCCATGAGCATCCCCACCAGAGAGGACTGGGGCACGAAGGTGATGCATCTGTCCCGCATGGTGCGGTATGCGTCGCTTTCCAGCATCTCCCGGCTGAAGCCGGGGCCGTCATTGCTGTAGGCCCGGATCACCCGGTTCCGGACATCTTCGTCCGCGTGGACAACGGACCAGATGGCCAGATTGCCGCCCTTGGAGTGGCCCCCGGTGCGGATGCCGCCGGGGTATTGGCGGGCCACGGTGTTCAGGTAAGCCGCCGCCCGGTCCTGGGCGGGCACATGGGACATAAAGGACATATTGAAGTCCTCTTTCCATCCAACGATGGTGTCGTCCGTGCCCCGGAAGGCCGCAAACAGCGTCCCGTCGGACAGGAGAAAGGTCACAGCGGCAAACTGCATCTCCCGGGATTCGTCCACCTGATTCTCAAAGGCGAACAGCCGGGAATCGGCATACCGGGGACAGTGGGCGGCCTCCCGGGCCAGATCCAGCGTCTCATCGGGGATGATGACGCCGAAGTGCCGGTCCTTGCCGGGGATGGCGTCAAATTCATCCACGGCGTGGCGGAACGCCACCGTCCCCGCCTCTCCCGGCGCCGGCACGATGCCGGAAAAATCCAGAAAGCTGACCATCCCCAGGATCACACTGTCCACCTCGTTGAACGGATCCTGCTCCAGGGTCAGATCTCCCCGCCACTGCATATAATCATGGACTGTCCGGACGCGCTTCATCCTCCGCCCCGCCTTTCTCCGGTGTTCTTTGCCCTATAAGATATCCTACTTTTCCCCGGAGCGCAATAAATAAACTGTAAATTAACGGAATATTTGCCGGC
>JALFTG010000116.1 GCA_022779345.1 Oscillospiraceae bacterium
GACTTGCCGCCGCCGTTGGGGCCGGTGATGGCCACGAAGCGCTCGTCAATGGTCAGATTGATGTCCTTGAGAATGTCTTTCTTTACCCCATCTTCCTCGGCGCTGAAACAGATGTTTTTCAGTTCAAGCATAGCAACCTCCGTCAGAATGTTTCATCAAACTTATCTGATAAATCTTTTTTGATTACAAGTTTCGATTCCTCATGGCGCAGCAGACGGAGAATATTCTCCCAATGCTTGGCGATGATGAGAACGGCAATAATCAGGGCAATGCCCGCACACAGCAGGCCGTGGCGGGTGAGGATCACGCCCAGCGGGAAAAAGGCCGCCGTGACGATGCTGCCCAGAGACACATACCGGGTGGCGGCGATGATGCCCACAAACAGGATGGCGCACAAAACGCCCAGCCGCCAGTCGATGAAGAACAGGGCAATGCCCGCGCACATAACGCCCTTTCCGCCCCGGAACTGGTAGAACACCGGGAACATATGGCCCAGCACCAGGCACAGGTCCGCAAACAGCGCGCCCACATCGGCGGCATCAAAGAATCCCAGCAGGAATTTGCCGAAGAACAGAGCCAGGGCCGTCTTGCCGATATCCACAGCCAGGACGATGGCCACGCCTTTCACACCGTAGATCCGGTAGAAATTGGTCAAACCGGCATTGTGACTGCCGTAATTGCGGATATCATCATGGAAAATGAGATTGGACGCCACAATGGCGCCGTTGACGCTGCCCAGAAGATAGGACACCACGGCAATGACCACAAGCGCAAGTACGAGCATTACTCCTTATCTCCCTTCTGACGGATCACCATGCGGATGGGCGTGCCCTCCAGGCCGAAGGTAGCCCGGATCTGGTTTTCCAGATACCGCTGGTACGAGAAATGGAACAGTTCCCGGCTGTTGCAGAACACCACAAAGTTGGGCGGCTTGATACCGGTCTGGGTCATGTAGTAGATCTTCAGCCGGCGGCCCTTGTCCGTGGGCGGCTGGACCCGGGCCTGAGCGTCCGCCAGCACATTGTTCAGCATGCCGGTGGAGATTCGCAGATTGCTCTGGTCATTCACGAAGTTAATCAGTTCAAACAGCCGGTCCACCCGCTGGCCCGTCAGGGCGGAGATGAACAGGATGGGGGCATAGGTCATAAAGCTCAGGTCCCGGCGGACATCCTTGCGCATATTGTCCATGGTCTTGGAGTCCTTTTCCACCAGGTCCCATTTGTTCACCACGATGATGGAGGCCTTGCCCGCCTCATGGGCCAGACCGGCGATCTTGGTGTCCTGCTCCGTGACGCCCTCCTGGGCATCGATCATGATCAGGCACACATCCGCCCGCTCAATGGCCATTTTCGCCCGCATGACGGAGAATTTCTCCACACGGTCGTCCACTTTGGACTTCCGGCGGATACCGGCGGTGTCGATGAAGGTATATTTGCCATATTCATTTTCAAAATGGGAGTCGATGGCGTCCCGGGTGGTGCCGGCCACATTGCTGACAATCACCCGCTTCTCCCCCAGCACCAGGTTCACCAGGGAGGACTTGCCCGCGTTGGGCTTGCCGATGACGGCCACTTTGATGGTGTCGTCGTCCTCTTCCTCATTCTCCTGGGGCGGGAAATATTTCAGGCACTCGTCCAGCAGGTCGCCGGTACCGTGGCCATGGACAGCGGAGACGGGAATGGGGTCGCCGCAGCCCAGGGAATAGAATTCATAGATGGTGGGATCCACATCGCCGGTAGAGTCGGCCTTGTTCACCGCCAGCACCACGGGCTTTCTGGACCGGAGCAGCATATTGGCCACTTCCTTGTCCGCAGCCGTGACTCCGGTGGTGATATCCGTCACCAGGATGATCACATCTGCGGAATCAATGGCGATCTGGGCCTGTTCCCGCATGAACAGCAGGATCTCATTGTCCGCCGTGGGCTCAATGCCGCCGGTGTCCACCAGATCGAAGGTCCGGCCGCACCAGTCGCATTCCTCGTAGATCCGGTCCCGGGTGACGCCCGGGGTGTCCTCCACGATGGAAACCCGCTTGTTGATCAGTTTATTGAAGAGCATGGACTTGCCCACATTGGGCCGGCCCACGATCGCTACCAGAGGTTTTGACATCTTTTTGTTTTGCCTCCTCAGTCAGTTTCTTCGCCCAGCATGGCGAACAGCAGTTCCGCCCCGTCCTGGGGCACCTGCACCACTTTCACATGGAGGGCTTCCTCCACATCCGCCACGGACAGATCATCCAGAAACACCGTTTCCCCGTGGCGCAGCATATTCACCGGGATCAGCAGCCGCTGCCCCAGATTCTTCCCGGACAGCTGGCGGATCATGTCCCCGGCGGTGACCAGTCCCGCCACATTGATGGCGTGTCCGAAAAAGTCGTTTTCAATTGAAAAGACTTGTCCTCTGATTTTATCACACTTTTCCATAGCTGTCATCAGAAGTTTTTCAATATACGGTCCGGCGGCGGTGCCAGTGGCGATGGA
>JALFTG010000132.1 GCA_022779345.1 Oscillospiraceae bacterium
AGGAGACCCTCATCATCCAGCTCGTACGGCCCCACCTGCCGAAACATCTCCATGATGGCCGCAGCGGCCACTTCCGGATAATCCGGGGCGGAGGAGTACCGCTTCGCCAGAGCCGGGTCGGCATACTTGAAGTCCGGCAGATAGACCTGCACCAGCCCCTCCATGCGCCTGAGCGTCTCCACGCTGTCATACCCGGAGCTGTTCCACACCACGGGAATGCCCAGCTCCAGCCCCTCCAATGCCTGAGCAATGGGTACGGCATAGTGGGAGGGCGTCACCAGATTGATGTTGTGCACCCCCTGATCCCGCAGGCGGAGAAAGATGTCCCGCAGTTCCGGCACGGTCACCGCCCGTCCCGCCAGCCCCCGGCTGATCGCATGGTTCTGGCAGAACACGCACCGGAGATTGCACCCGGCGAAAAACACCGTTCCGGACCCTCTGGTGCCGGAAATGCACGGCTCCTCCCCGTAATGGGGGGCCGCCCGGACCACCATGGGTGCCGCCGGCACCCGGCAGAACCCCATCCGGGTTTCCCGGTCCGCACCGCACCGCCGGGGACACTGCAAACATCCTTCCATACCGTCTGCCTCCTTCTGTTTCTGCACAGTATAACCTGTTTGGCCCTTTTTTGCAATGATCCGGGGCGGCTTTGTACATGTTTGATAATTGAAAATTAGAAAATTGTAAACTATTTTGCGGAAAAATCGGCAGATTTTTCACAATTTTTATTGAAATTGGCACATAATGGGTATAGAATCATATGCGGTAACATAAAATCACGGGAGAAAGCGTATGATCAACATTGTGCTTGTGGAGCCGGAGATCCCCAATAACACCGGCGCCATCGGACGGACCTGCGTGTGCACCGGTGCCCGGCTGCATCTGATCCGCCCCCTGGGCTTCGATATTTCCGACAAGGCGGTGCGCCGGGCGGGAATGGACTATTGGTATGACATCGACCTGCATGTGTACGATTCCATCGATGAGTACTTCGAGAAGAACGGGGACGAGAACATCTGGCTCACCACCACCAAGGCGCCGAAAAGCTATGTGGACTGCGATTTCACCACGGAGAATGTGACCTTCCTGTTTGGCCGGGAGTCGGCGGGACTGCCGGAATGGCTCCGGGAAAAATACCGGGACCGGTGCATCCGCATCCCCATGCGTCCCAGCGTGCGGAGCCTGAACCTGTCCAACGCCGCTGCCATCATGACCTATGAGGCACTGCGCCAGCAGGGATTTCCTGAATTGAAAGATTTTGGTTGTATGAGGGAGGATTCAGAATGAATTACAACAAGAAAACCGTGAAAGACATTGACCTGAAAGGTAAGAAAGTGCTTCTGCGCTGCGACTTCAATGTTCCCCAGGATAAGGCAACCGGCGCTATCACCAGCGACAAGCGCATCGTGGCGTCCCTGCCCACCATCCGGTATCTGCTGGACAATGGTGCGGCCGTCATCGCCTGCTCCCATCTGGGCAAGCCCAAAGGGGAGTGGAAGGAGAGCCTGACCCTGGCTCCCGTGGCCCAGCGTCTGAGCGAACTGCTGGGGATGCCCGTGATCTTTGCCAAAGATATCGTGGGCGAGGACGCCAAAGCCAAGGCCGCCGCGCTCCAGCCCGGCCAGGTCCTGCTGCTGGAGAACCTGCGCTTTGAGAAGGGCGAGGAAAAGAACGATCCCGCTCTGGCAAAAGAGCTGGCTTCCATGGCCGATGTGTTTGTGTCCGATGCCTTTGGCACCGTGCACCGTGCCCATGCCTCCACCGCCGGTGTGGCAGCGTTCCTGCCCGCCTATGCAGGCCTGCTGGTGGAGAAGGAGCTGTCCGTCATGGGCAAGGCCCTGGACGATCCCAAGCGCCCCTTCGTGGCCATCCTGGGCGGCGCCAAGGTCTCCGACAAGATCAATGTGATCAACAACCTGCTGGAGAAGGCCGACACCGTCATCATCGGCGGCGGAATGGCCTATACCTTTGTGAAAGCCATGGGCCATGAGATCGGCACCTCCCTGCTGGAGGAGGACAAGCTGGACTATGCCCGTGATATGATCGCCAAGGCCAGGGAAAAGGGCGTGAATCTGCTCCTGCCCGTAGATACCGCCATCGGCGACAGCTTCGCCGCCGACTGCAAGCGGGATGTGGTGGCCATTGATGCCATGCCCGCCGGCTGGATGGGCCTGGACATCGGTCCCAAAACCATCGAGCTGTACGCCGAGGCCGTGAAGGGCGCCGGCACCGTGGTGTGGAACGGCCCCATGGGCGTGTTTGAGTTCCCCGCCTTCGCTGTGGGCACCGAGGCCGTGGCCAAGGCCCTGGCCGAGTCCGGTGCCGTGACCATCGTGGGCGGCGGCGACAGCGCGGCAGCTGTGGAAAAGCTGGGCTATGCCGACAAGATGACCCATATCTCCACCGGCGGCGGCGCTTCCCTGGAGTTCCTGGAAGGCAAGGAGCTGCCGGGCGTGGCCTGCCTGCTTGACAAGTGAGTCAACCGAACACCGGATTGCATTTTTTTGCGCCTTCGGGCGCAAACTCTGCGAGGCCTTTGATTTTTCTCAATAAGAAATGAGGATACGAAACCATGAATAAAAAATACAGAAAACCCATTATCGCCGGCAACTGGAAGATGAATATGCTGGCCTCCCAGACCAAGGACTTTGCCGATGAGCTGAAGCCCCTGCTGCCCAAGACTCGGGGCTGCGAGTCTGTGGTCTGCGCACCGTACCCCCTGATTCCCAGCCTGGTGAAGGCCGTGAAGGGTATGCGGGTCGCCGTGGGCGCCCAGGATGTGTCCGTTCACGACAAGGGTGCGTACACCGGCGAGGTGTCCGCCGCCATGCTGAAGGACCTGGGTGTGAAATACTGCATCGTGGGCCACAGCGAGCGCCGGGCCTATCACGGGGAGACTGATGAACTGGTGAACGCCAAGACGAAGGCTCTTCTTGCTCCCGAGGTGGAGATCACCCCCATCATCTGTGTGGGCGAGACCCTGGACCAGCGGGAAAAGGGCATTACCATGGAGTGGATTGCCATGCAGGTGAAATGTGCCCTGAACGGTCTGACCGATGCGGAGGTCCGCCGCTGCGTCATTGCCTATGAACCCGTGTGGGCCATCGGCACCGGCAAGACCGCCACTGCGGAGCAGGCTCAGGAGGTCTGCGAATTCATCCGGGCCACCGTCCGCAAACTGTATGACGCCAAGACCGCCCGGGCCCTGCCCGTGCTCTACGGCGGCAGCATGAACGCCAAAAACTGCGCGGAACTGCTGGCCTGCCCGGATATCGACGGCGGCCTGATCGGCGGCGCTTCCCTGAAGCCGGCGGACTTCTCCGTGATCATCAACGCCGCCTGCGGGGAGTGAGCCCATGGCCAATAAACTTGCACTTCTGATCCTGGACGGCTTCGGCATCGGCGAGCCCAACCACGGCAACGCCATCTATATGGCGGAGACCCCCCGGCTGGACGCTCTGTTCACCCACAGCCCCGTCACCCACCTGTCCGCCTCCGGGCTGGATGTGGGTCTGCCGGACGGCCAGATGGGCAACTCCGAAGTGGGACACACCAACATCGGCGCGGGCCGTGTGGTGTTCCAGGACCTGCCCAAAATCAGCCGGGACATTGAAACCGGTGCATTCTTTGAAAATCCTGCCTACATTGCCGCCATGGACGGCGCGAAAGCCGACGGCAAGGCCCTGCATGTGCTGGGCCTGCTGTCCGACGGCGGCGTCCACAGCCACATTGACCACATCTTTGCCTGCCTGGATATGGCAAAGCGCCGGGGTGTGGAGCGGGTGTATGTCCACGCGTTCCTGGACGGCCGTGATGTGAGTCCCCAGTCCGGTGAGGGCTTTGTCCGCCGCCTGGCGGAAAAGTGCGAAGCCCTTGGCAATGCCCGGATCGCCACCGTCTGCGGCCGGTTCTATGCCATGGACCGGGATAAGCGCTGGGACCGGGTGGAGGCGGCCTACAACGCCATGGTCTGCGGTGAGGCACCCTTTGCCCCTGATCCGGTCAAAGCTGTGGCGGACAGTTATGCCGAAGGCGTGACTGACGAGTTTGTCAAGCCTGTGGTCTGCTGCAAAGAGGGCATGATTGCCCCCGGCGACAGCGTGATTTTCATGAACTTCCGTCCCGACCGGGCCCGGGAGATGACTTACGCCCTGAACCTGCCGGACTTTGACGGCTTTGCCCGGAAACAGACCGTATATCCCCTGCGGTATGTGTGCACCTCCCAGTACGATGAGAAGCTGGACCTGCCCATCGCCTATCCCCCGGAGCATATCGACTGCACCCTGGGCGAGTATGTGAGCAGCCTGGGCCTGAAGCAGCTGCGGATCGCTGAAACGGAGAAGTACGCCCATGTGACCTTCTTCTTCAACGGCGGCGTGGAGACCGTGTATCCCGGCGAGGACCGGGTGCTGGTCCCGTCCCCCAAGGAGTACCCCACCTATGACCTGATCCCCCAGATGAGCGCTGTGGCCGTGAAGGACGAACTGGTGAAGCGCATTGAGACCGGGGAATACGACCTGATCGTGTGCAACTTTGCCAACTGCGACATGGTGGGCCACACCGGCAGCATGGAGGCCGCTGTGAAGGCGGTGGAGACCGTGGATGCCTGTGTGGGCGCCGTGGTGGATGCCTGCGCGAAAGCAGGGTATATCCTGTGCGTCACCGCCGACCACGGCAATGCGGACATCATGTTCGACCAGGACGGCAATGTGAACACCGCCCATACCACGAACCCCGTGCCCTTTGCGGTGCAGTTCTCTCCCAGACCCACCTTCCTCATGCCCGGCCGCCTGTGCGACATTGCTCCCACAGTGCTGGACCTGATGGAACTTCCCGTCCCGCCGGAAATGACCGGCCGGAGCCTGGTGATGAAAGTAAAACTCTACGACAAAGAATGAACATTGCGAGGCAAATAATAACTGAATGACTGATACAGGAGGAAAAATTGTATGAAACAGTATTTTGAAATCGTCGATGTGATGGCCCGTGAGATTCTGGACTCCCGGGGCAACCCCACCGTGGAAGTGGAAGTGACCCTGGACGACGGCACCGTCGGCCGGGCTGCCGTTCCCTCCGGCGCCTCCACCGGCGTGCATGAGGCCTGCGAACTCCGTGACGGCGACAAGGGCCGCTACCTGGGCAAGGGCGTCAGCAAGGCTGTGCAGAATGTGAACACCGAGATTGCCGAGTGCATGCTGGGTCTGAATGTTCTGGATCAGGCCTCCATTGACCGCCTGCTGATCGAGCTGGACGGCACCCCCAACAAGACCCGTCTGGGCGCCAACGCCATTCTGGGCGTGTCCCTGGCCTGTGCCAAGGCCGCTGCCGAAGCCACCGGCGTGGGCCTTTACAACTATATCGGCGGCTGCAACGCCAAGACCCTGCCTGTCCCCATGATGAATGTGCTCAACGGCGGCGCCCATGCCACCGGCTCCAATGTGGACATCCAGGAGTTCATGATCATGCCCGTGGGAGCCACCTCCTTCACCGAGGCCCTGCGGATGTGCTCTGAGGTGTTCCATGCCCTGAAGAAGGTCGTCAATGCCAACGGTGTGGGCGATGAGGGCGGCTACGCTCCCAACCTGGACAGCGATGAGGACGCCCTGAAGGCTCTGGTCACCGCCATCGAGGCCGCAGGCTACAAGCCCTATGACGACTTCCGCATCGCCATTGACGGCGCTGTGGCCGATTGGTTCAACCCCGAAGACCAGTGCTACCACCTGCCCAAGCGCGGCACTGTCATGACCCGGGAGCAGATGGTGGATATGTGGGAGGACTTCGCCAACAAGTACCCCATCATTTCCATCGAGGACGGCATGGCCGAGGACGACTGGGACGGCTGGAAGATGCTCATGGACCGCATCGGCGACCGCGTGCAGCTGGTGGGCGATGACCTGTTCGTCACCAACACCGAGCGCATCAAGAAGGGCATCGAGCTGGGCTGCGCCAACGCCGTGCTGATCAAGCTGAACCAGATCGGCACCCTGACCGAGACCCTGGACGCCATCGCCATGGCCCACCGTGCCGGCTGGACCGCCATCGTGTCCCACCGCTCCGGCGAGACCGAGGATACCACCATTGCCGATATCTCCGTGGCCGTGAACGCCGGCCAGATCAAGACCGGCGCCCCCAGCCGCACCGACCGCGTGGCCAAGTACAACCAGCTGCTGCGCATCGAGGATGAGCTGTTCGATGTGGCCCAGTATCCCGGTATGGACGCTTTCTTCTCCATCAAGAAGTAAAGTTTTCCGGAAAACTTTCCAATCGTGCATAAAAGGTGTTTTCACTGGCAAGAATAGCCGGTGAAAACACCTTTTTTGATTGGGAGGTTTCCTATGAACGACGAATTTGACGCTTCCGGAAAATGGGGCGGGAAGGGCTTCTACATAGCCCTGCTGCTATGTATCTGTGTGATTGCCGTTTCCGCGTGGATGATCCTGGCCGCCGGTTCCGGCGGCGAAGAGGCCATGGAGGCCGACGGACTGACCGGTCAGGATGCGGCGGAGACTGTGGACAATGTCTGGGGGGATGGGAATGAAACCGGTGATGTACTTTCTCCTGACACACCCGACATTGTGGAGACCCTGGCCACCCCGGAGCCTGACACCGCCGAAACCGACGCAGGCTTGGCGGAGAACACGGCGGAAGTCATGAGCCAGACGGAGCCGGTTTCCCAGCCAGCTGCGGAACCGGCGGAAGAGACCCTGAACACCGGTGTGTACCTCTGGCCGGTGGTGGGGGAGCTGGAGGCGGACTACAGCATGGATGCGCTGGCCTATAATGTGACCATGGCCGACTGGCGCACCCATGACGGCATCGACATTGCCGCCGCGGCCGGAACGGTGGTGAAAGCCGCCGCAGGAGGTGTCGTGGAGTCTGTTTATACAGATGACCTTTACGGTACCACGGTGGTCATCAACCACGGCGACGGGCTGAAAAGCTGTTACGCCAACCTCCAGGAAGTGCCTGCCGTGGCGGAGGGGAACCGGGTGAGCGCCGGGGACACCATCGGCGCCGTGGGCCGCACCGCCCTGTGCGAGACGGCGGAGCCCTATCACCTGCACCTGTCCATGTCCCTGAACGGGGAGAGCGTGAATCCCCGGGACTATCTGCCCCAGCTGTAAATGCGCCCAATGACCGCCTGAAAGACAGGCGGTCATTGCCGTTTATAAAAAAGGAAAAAATTCTGGAAAAAGGTATTGACAAAAAGGGACTCTATGCGTATAATAACTCTTGCGCTGCGGCGGCATAGCTCAGTTGGCCAGAGCACACGGTTCATACCCGTGGTGTCCCCGGTTCGAATCCAGGTGCCGCTACCAGAACAAACCATCGCCGGACAACCTCCGGCGATGCATATGGCCCGTTGGTCAAGTGGTTAAGACACCGCCCTTTCACGGCGGTAACATGGGTTCGAGTCCCGTACGGGTCACCACTTATGGAGGCGTAGCTCAGCTGGTTAGAGCGCCTGCTTCACACGCAGGAGGTCGATGGTTCGAGCCCATTCGTCTCCACCAGAAAATCAGTCGTTCCGTTTGGAACGGCTGATTTTTTGCTATGGAGACTGGGCTCGAACAGGACGGCGGCCAGAAGGCCGTTGGGACTGATGCATAGAAAAGGAGAACCCCCGGTGAGGGTTCTCCCTTTTTGCTGCGATGCAGTGAAAAATATACAGGTTCCTGCACTTTTTGTAAAAAGCAGCGCAAAAACTTTCAGGCCTCCCCCAGCGTTTCAAACAGCGTCCAGAGATTCTCATCGGAATACTCGATTTCGGCGGAATACATCCGGGCCAGCTCCGTCAAGGGTTCCCCGGTCAGGGCGGCGAGCACACGGATCAGCCCGGCACTGAGGGCGGCAAAAGCGGCTTTGGACGGGATGTCCCCGTCCTCCAGAGCGGCGGGGAAGTGGCGGTAGACAAAATACACCAGCAGCTGTTCCATGGCCGTGTCCGGCACTGCTGCCGGGGCATCCCACTCCAGCGGACTCCCGGACAGTGCCGTGAGCCGCTCTGTCCACTGTTCGTCCAGCCGCTCCAGTGCCAGATACCGCACGGCCCACGCCGCCGGACTGCCCTCCGGATAACCGGCGTCGCAGACATCCAGCATCCCCCGCACCCGGTCCGTCAGCGGCCGGGACCGGTCCTGAAGCAGTCCGATGACCTGCCGGCGCAGATCCAGCAGCCACGCTTCCTCCTCGTCCGGCGTTTCGTCCCCGCCGTCGTCGGACAGGACAGTCAGCGCCATGGGGACCGGGTCGCACAGAATCAGCTCCGCCGCCGCCTCACAGCACAGGCCCAGACCGATCTCCGTCCGGTCGGACCAGAAATTCCGGAACCGGGGATGATCGGCACAGATCTGGCACAGATGGTCTTCGCCCAGTCCGATGATCAGGTCGCACAGCCCCTCCTGATTCAGAAAGGGACACCGCTCCTCCTGTGTGAGGATGAAATGGGCGCCGCCCTCCATGGAGATGCTCTCCGCCAGCCGCTTGCCCAGCGGCCCCTCCGCCGCCCGGTATTCTGTCAGACGGTCCTCGTCGATATCGATCTCCCAGCCCACGCAGCAGCTGTGCCGGCAGGCCCCGGCGATGCAGGCAAAGTTCGGATAATAGGATGGCATGATCACTTTCATGGCGGCCCCTCCAGTCACATTCGGAATGGAACCTATTATAATAGGCCGGGGGCACAATTGCAATCCGCCGGTGCCCGGGTGACCCGGATCAGCCGGGAGATGCTCAGAAGAAAATTCAGAATCTCGTCGAAATACAGGATGAAGATAAACGCCCCCAGCGCAAACCGGGGAACCAGCGTGTAGACCAGCACCACGCTCACGGCGGATTCCACAATGTTGATGACCATGCACCACAGATGCTCTCCCAGCCCCTTCAGGCACCCGTCCACCACGATGTCCGCGAACATCACCGGCATCAGCGGCGCCAGAATCCGGATGTACAGCCCCACATCATCGGCCTTGTAAATGGCGGCGGAGATCTGATCGGCAAAGACCATGAGCACCGCCGCTGCGCAGGCGGAATAGAGGAGCGTCCGCCGGAGCAGACCGGTGCAGGTGGACCGGATCCGTTCCCACTGCCCCCGGACCTGTAGCTCCGTCAGGTCCGGTACCACCAGTTCCGCAATCACCTGCATGACGCAGGCAGGGAAGGTGACCACCGTCAACGCCATGCCATGGATGATGCCGTACACGGACAGCGCCTGCGCTGCCGTCATGCCAGAAGCCCGGAGCCGGGTGGGGATGAGCATATGTTCCAGCGTGGACAGCCCGCTGCGGGTGTAGGCGGAGATGGCCAGAGGCAGGGAGATGCCCAGCAGCCGGGGGGTGAGCCGCCGGGGGTTCGGCCCGGAGCGGTCGTGGGTGTGCACATCGTGGATCCACACCCCCAGCATCATCAGGAAGGACACCCCGTCCGCCGCCGCTCCCGCCAGGGTGACGCAGGCGCAGCTGCGCTCCACATCCCCTGCGGGGGTCAGGAACAGGAATACCGCCGTCAGACTCACACAGATCAGCTGCTCCAGAAAATGCACCACCGCCGGTTTCGTCACCCGGCCGCAGGCGGTGAAATACCCGGACAGCACCGAGGACAGGGCCACGAAAGGCATCTCAAAGGCCATGATCCGCAAAGACAGCACGGTCCGGGCATCGCCTACCCACAGAAAGCCGATGCGCTCGGCGTGGGAGAAGAGCACCCACCAGGCGGCGCAGCCGAAGCACAGGGCGTAGCACACGCACCGGCCCACGGCGGCCACTCCGCCCCGGGTGCTGCCCCGGCCCAGTTCTTCCGCCACCAGCCTCGTGGTGCCGAAGCGGATGCCGCTGATGGCGAAGGTCATGGCGAACCCGCCCACGGACATGACCAGCTGGAACAGTCCGATGCCCGCCGAGCCGATCCGTCCTGCCAGCCAGATCTGGAAGGCCAGGGAGATGCACCGCATCACCACATTGGATACGGTGAGCACGGCGGTATTATACAGAAATTTCCCGTGATTTTTCATGACGCCCCTCCTGTACACCCATATATATGAACGGGGGCTTGAAAAAAACGGAAAAATAAGGTATGCTTATGACATCGAATTTTTGATAAAGGAACGCTGTAACTATGACTGAAATCGATCTGAATACCATTGCGAATACCCTGCTGGAGGGCACAGACGGGGAGCGCAACCGCTTCCTGCCGCCGGATCTGCGTACCGTGAAGCAGATCATCCATGATATCCGCACGCTGCTCCTGCCGGAATATTATATGAGCGGCGAGGATGATACCGAGGCCTACAAGGCCCTGCTGTTCACCACCTACCACAACCTGAAGCGCCAGGTCCGGGCGGCCTACCAGTTTTCCGGCCTGTCCGACGAACCGGCCACGGAGGTGTGCGACGCGCTGTTTGCCGCCTTCCCGGAGCTGCAGCGTCTGCTGCGGCTGGACCTGATCGCCGGATTTGACGGCGACCCCGCCGCCAAGAGCTACGGGGAAGTGGCCCTGAGCTATCCCGGCTTCTTCGCCATCTCCACCTACCGCATCGCCCATGAGCTGTATGAGGCGGGCGTGCCCTATCTGCCCCGGATGATGACGGAATATGCCCACAATAAGACCGGCATCGACATCAACCCCGGCGCCAAAATCGGCGAGAGCTTCTTCATCGACCACGGCACCGGCATCGTCATCGGCGAGACCACTGAGATCGGCAACAATGTGAAGGTCTACCAGGGTGTGACCCTGGGCGCCCTGTCCACCCGGGGCGGCCAGCGCCTGTCCGGCAAGAAGCGCCATCCCACCGTGGAGGACAATGTCACCATCTATGCCGGCGCCACCATTCTGGGCGGCGAGACCGTGCTGGGCAGAAACTCCACCATCGGCGGCTGCACCTTCATCACGGAATCCGTCCCCGCCGACACGGTTTACAGAGTCAAATAAAGCCAAAAAACAGGCCGCATAAGCGGCCTGTTTCAAATCGTCGACAAAGTAAACTTTGCCGACGAGCGGGCAGCAGCTGCTCCATGCACTCGCTTCGCTCGCACACTCCGCCGGCTGAGAAGTGTGTTTTGGCACAGCAAAGCCGCACCAAAACACGAATTGAATTGATTTGCGCCTGCGGGCGCAAACTCTGCGAGGCTTTGTCTACACTGTGAAACAGGCCGCATAAGCGGCCTGTTTTGATGAAAAATACAAAAGAAAAATGACAGATCCCATTGGGATCTGTCATTTTTGGTACGCCCGACACGATTCGAACGTGCGACCTACAGAGTCGGAGTCTGTCACTCTATCCAGCTGAGCTACGGGCGCATATCGCTTTCTCAAACGCAAGGATTATTATAGCAAACTTTTTTTAAAAAAGCAAGCATCTTTTTCAAAAATATGTTATGATAAAAAAACCAACCCCCATGAAGGAGTGTGTTACTGATGAAAACAGTCAGACTTGGAAGAACGGAGCTGCTGGTGACGAAGCCCGCAATGGGCTGCCTGCCCATCCAGCGCCGGGACTTTGCGGATGCGGAGACGATTCTCCGGGCCGCATATGACGGCGGCATCAACTACTTTGACACCGCCAACGCCTATTCCGACAGCGAGGAGAAGATCGGACGGGCATTGTCCGATGTGCGGGAGAAGATCGTCATCTCCACAAAAAGTGCCGCCCGGGACAGAAAGGGCTGCATGGAGCACATTGAGTTGAGCCTGAAGCGGATGAACACGGACTACATCGACCTGTTCCAGTTCCACCAGTGCGAAGTCCTGCCGGACCCGGAGGACCCGGACGGTGCCTTTGCCGCCGCGCTGGAGGCAAAGCGCCAGGGCAAGATCTGCCATATCGGCATTACCTCCCACCGGATTGAAGTGGCCGAGGCGGCCATTGCATCCGGCAATTTTGAGACCCTGCAGTTCCCCTTCAGCTACATCTCCACCGACCGGGACCTGGCCCTGGCGGAGAAGTGCAAAGCGGCGGACATGGGCTTCATCGCCATGAAGGGCCTGGCCGGCGGCCTTTTGAACAACGCCCGCCTGTGCGCCGCGTTCATGAATGAATATGACAATGTGGCGCCTATCTGGGGCATCCAGACGATGGAACAGCTGAACGAGTGGCTGGCCCTGGCGGAGGAGGACCCCCGGGTGGATGACGCCATGCGCGCCGCCATGGCCGCGGACAAGGAGGAACTGGGCACCAGCTTCTGCCGGGGCTGCGGGTACTGCATGCCCTGCCCGGCGGGAATCGAGATCAATATGTCCGCCCGGATGAATATGCTCCTGCGCCGTGCCCCCTGGCAGACCTACTGCACTCCGGAGTGGGTGGAGAAAATGAACCGCATTGACAACTGCATCGGCTGCTATCAGTGCGCCAGCAAGTGCCCCTATCAGCTGGATACCCCCAATCTGCTGAAATTTATGCTGAAGGACTATCGGGAATTTTATGAAGCACACAAGCATCTGCTGTAAACTGCTGACCCTGACGCTCCTGCTGTCCGCCCTGACCGGCTGCGGCAGCAAAGAGCCGGAGAAAACGGAAAAACAGATCTTCGCCATGGACACCGTCATGACCCTGACGGCCTACGGCGAGGCTGCCGGGCCGGCCCTGGACGCCGCAGCGGCGCAGATCAACGAGACCGCCCGGCTGCTGGACCCGGAGCAGGAGGGGAGTCTGGTGTGGACCCTGAACCACAGCGGCGGGGCACGGACAGAGGTCCCGGCGCTGCTGTATCATATGCTGGACACGGCGGGCACGGTCTATGCCCGCTCCGGCGGAGCGCTGGACCTGTCTGTGTACCCGGTGGTCAAAACCTGGGGCTTTATTGACCAGGCATACCGGGTACCGTCCCCGGATGAGATCGCCGCCGCCATGGAGAGAGTGGACTACGCCGCTGTGACCTATGAACAGACAGGGGACGCCTGCTTTGCCGCCGTGCCGGACGGCATGGAGATCAGCTTCGGCTCCGTGACAAAAGGCGCCATGTCCGATGCGGTGGTGGACACCCTCCGGGAAAACGGCGTCACCAGCGCCGTCATTTCCCTGGGCGGCAATGTCCAGACCCTGGGTCTGCGGCCGGACGGCTCAGACTGGACCGTAGCGGTCCAGGACCCCCACGACACCGGCACCTTTCTGGGCACCATCGCCGTGGGGGAGACCGCTGTGGTCACCAGCGGCAGCTATCAGCGGTATTTTGAAGAAAACGGCATGGTGTACCACCACATCATCGACCCGGCCACCGGCTATCCTGCGGAAAGCGGCCTGCTGTCGGCAACGGTGGTGTGCCCGGACGGGGCCATGGCCGACTGCCTGTCCACGGCCATGTTCGTCCTCGGAGAGGACGGCGCCCTGGACTACTGGCGCACCTGGGGCGGCTTTGAACTGCTCCTGGTCACCACCGATGGCCGGGTGGTCCTCACCGATGGCCTGCGGGACGCCTTCACGGCCAACGGCGACCGGTACACCATTGTATTCACAGACTGACATCCACGGAGGGAGGCACGCAAATGAACATCTGGGATACGGAGATCACTGCCCTGCCCGGGGTGGGGGAGAAGAAAGCGGCGGCCTTCCGGAAACTGGGCATCCGCACCTTCGGGGATATGGCCGGGTATTTCCCCCGGCGGTATGACGACCGTTCCGTGCTGGTGCCCATCAGCGACCTGCGGGAAGGGGACACCTGCTGTGTCCGGGCCATGGTGGCCGATGAACCGCGGCTGAACCGGGTGCGCCGGGGCATGGAATTGGTGAAATTCCGGATTGTGGACGACACCGGCGCGGCGGAGGTCACCTATTTCAACCAGCCCTATGTGAAAAATCAGTTTCATGTGGGGGAGAGCTACACCTTTTACGGCAAGATCGGCGCCGTGGGCCGGCGCAAGACCCTGACGAATCCCGTGGCGGAAAAGGAGGGCCAGAGCCGGGTCACCGGCCGGATTGTGCCGGTGTACCGTACCACGGCGGGCCTGTCCCAGAAGGTGCTGGTGTCCGCGGCGGAATACTGTCTGGACCGGTGCGCCGGGCAGTTCCCGGACCTGCTCCCCGAGGAGGTCATCCGGGAGCACGATCTGTGCCGGGCGGAATTTGCCTACCGGAACATCCATTTTCCCGAGGATTTCCTGTCCCTGGAGACCGCCCGGCGGCGGCTGGTGTTCGAAGAACTGTTCACCCTTGCCTGCGCCCTGAAAATCCTCCACGGGGACCAGACACCCAGGAGCGGCATCCGTCTGGACTGCCCGGACCCGGCGGCGTTTTATGCCACTCTGCCCTTCACCCCCACCAATGCCCAGAAGCGGGCGGTGGACGCTGCGCTGGGGGACATGACCTCCGGCCATGCCATGAGCCGGCTGGTCCAGGGCGATGTGGGCAGCGGCAAGACCCTGGTGGCGGCGGCCTGTGCCTGGGCGGCGGCGAAAAACGGCCGCCTCACCGTGATGATGGCACCCACGGAAATCCTGGCGGAGCAGCATTTCCGCACCCTCACGGGGATTCTGGAGCCTCTGGGCATCCGGGTGGGCCTGCTCACAGGGTCCATGACCGCCAAAGAAAAGCGCACTGTGAAAGCACAGCTGGCCATGGGCGAAGTGGATGTGCTGGTGGGCACCCACGCGGTGCTGACGGACGATGTGGCGCTGCCGGGCCTGGCCCTGGTGATCGTGGACGAGCAGCACCGCTTCGGTGTGGAGCAGCGCTCCGCCCTGGCGGCAAAAGGGGAGAAACCCCATGTGCTGGTCATGTCCGCCACGCCCATTCCCCGGACCCTGGCCCTGATCATCTACGGGGACCTGGATGTGTCCATCATTGACGAGCTGCCCCCTGGCCGGCAGAAGGTGGACACCCTGCTGGTGAACGAGCACTACCGTGCCCGGCTGAACGGCTTCATCCGGAAGCAGGTGGAGGAGGGGCGGCAGGTGTTTGTGGTCTGTCCGAAAGTGGAAGAGGACGAGGACGCCCCGGATCTTGGCCTCCACTCGGCGGAGGAGCACGCGGCTTATCTCCAGAACGAATTTCCGGATCTGCGGGTGGGCTGCGTCCACGGCCGGATGAAGCCGAAGCAGAAGGATGCGGTCATGTCCGCCATGGTGGCCGGGGAGATCGACATTCTGGTGTCCACCACGGTAATCGAGGTGGGCGTGGATGTGCCCAACGCGAACCTGATGATCATTGAAAATGCCGAACGCTTCGGCCTGAGCCAGCTCCATCAGCTCCGGGGCCGCATCGGCCGTGGCCCGTACAAAAGCTGGTGCGTGCTGGTGTCCGACGCGGAAAACGAGGTTTCCCGGGAGCGGCTGAAGATCATGACGAAGCTGTCCGACGGCTTTGCCATCAGCGAGGAGGACCTGCGTCTGCGGGGCCCCGGCGACTTTTTCGGCAACCGCCAGCACGGTCTGCCGGAAACCCATATTGCCGATCTGGGTGCGGATATGCAGGTGCTGCAGGACGCCCAGACGGCCGCCAACGCCCTCATGGAAGCCGACCCTGATCTGTCCGCCCATCCCGCTCTCCGCCGCCAGGTGGACCGGATGATCGCCGCCGCCGGCGGAACCTTCAACTGAATCCTGTCACAAATCCCCCGGAGAAGTTCTTCCGGGGGATTTGTGCATCCTGCCCCTGGAAAAGCGCATCCCGCCGGGCTGCCGCCTGCGTTTGCCGGGAACCGGTGATGTCCCGTGAAATTTTTTGATTTCAGGGGTTGACAAATAGCGCAGTGTCTGTTATAGTATGCTTGTAGTTAGGAAACCCTAACGAACGAAAGGAGACCGGGGCGTGCGGTTCTATTTTCAAGAGGAATGTTAGTTTTTTCTAATTATAACCAACAATACTGCTATTGTTTTTCTCTACCTTTTCTTTTTCTTTTCTACCAACTCTTTTCTTTTGACCTACTACCTCTCACATTTAACATCGCTGCGGCGCGGCCGCCATTACGCGCCGCGGCAAACCTTTCAAGACACTCCACATAATAAGTACCGGAGGCACATCCTGTTGCGGGATGTGCCTCCGGTGTTTTCAGCGGGATTTTGCCATCTTGTATAACTCTTCTGCCGCAATGCGGGCCTTTGCCACGGGGAAGGGCGTTTTGGGGAAGCAGTAGTACAAGGCGTTCCGGTCCCCGATACAGATCATGTCCCCGATTTCATACCAGAAATAGTCGGCGTACAGACTGTAGGATGCCTGGGGCTTCTGGGTATAGTCCAGCTGACCGCCGCACCCCGTGAGCCGGAAGCCGTCTTTGCCGTGGTGGAGGTGCCCGGCGCCCACTTTGTAAATGGCCCGGCTGTCCACCAGCATCCCGATGTCCACATCCAGATCCATGGCGTAGGTCCCCGCCGCCAGCTGCCGGCGCACTTCCTCCCGCTCCCACTGATACCAGTCCGGCACATGGGTGAAGGCGCTGTCCCCGTCCAGCGCTTCCAGACGGCCGTACTCCGTGAGCGTATATTCCTTCCCGCAGGCGTGACAGGTCAGATGGATGCCCTTACCCTCCATCCGGCCTTCCGTGCCGCAGTGGGGACACTGATACAGCACCCGCTCCAGCCCGTCCGCCCGGAAAGGTTCCGGCACACGGATGCGGTTTTCCTGCTGCCAGCGGAAGTTATCGAAGGTAAACTCTGCCGCCAGCCGCCGGTTCAGTTCCTCCACGGTCATCCCGGCGATCTCCTCCGGGGACAGGAGATAGTTCATTTCCGCCGACACCCGCACTTTCCGCAGCTGCAGGCCGTTATACAGCGGGTCCCGGGTGAAGGCACCATGGGTGCGGATCATGATCACGGGGACCTTCAGCAGTTTTACGCACTTGCCCAGACTTTCCGGCAGGGGCGTGGCGGTGCCGTCGAAGCTGTAGCTGGCTTCCGGAAACAGCAGCACCGTGTTTTTCAGGGTATGCAGGGCATACCGCAGGTCCCGTACCAGCAGCAGGTCGTTGACGAATTTGTTGGTGGGGATACACCCGATATGCCGCATGAGCCATTCCTTGCCCACGAAGCCGTCGGAGGTGCACACGATGTTCACCGGCCGGGGATAGAGCAGATGCATGGCGATTTTCAGATCGATGAAGCTGGAGTGGTTCATGAGCACCAGGCAGGGTTCGTTTTTTCCCAGCCGTTCCATGCCCGACTTCTCACAGGTGAAGCCGGTGGCCAGCAGGTCCGGGATGGAAACCAGCTTCAGCAGCGTACGGAAAAACCAGTTTGGCCGCAGGGGCGGCTGGTGAGCCCATGGGGGCAGGGCAATGACCTGCTCATAGGGCAGGGCGGTGGTTTTGATCTTCATATGCAATTCCTCTCTCTCGTCTCTCTGTTACCAGTATAACAAACATTCCCGGAAAAGCAAGATTGACAATTCCCGTCCGGACGGCTATGCTGTACTCTATGAACATCAGAAAACAGGTGAACCATATGACACAGAAACTCTATTATGAAGACAGCCACCTGGCGCAGTTTACAGCCCGGGTTCTCTCCTGCGGGCAGGCAGGGGAGCGGTACGAGGTGATTCTGGACCGGACAGCCTTTTTCCCCGGCGGCGGCGGACAGGACCCGGACACGGGCATGATTGGGGACAGCCGGGTGCTGGGTGCCAAAGAGCGGGGAGAAGATGTGGTCCATTTCACGGATGCCCCCGTGCCGGTGGGTGAGACGGCGGTGTGCCGCCTGGACTGGATGCAGCGGTTCCGCCGGATGCAGAGCCACTCCGGAGAGCATATCCTCTCCGGCATCATCCATCAGCGTTTCGGCTATGAGAATGTGGGCTTCCACATGGGCGGGGATATGATCACCGTGGACTACAGCGGCGAGCTGACCGGGGAACAGATCCGGGAGCTGGAGCTGGCCTGCAATCTGGCCGTGACGGAGAATGTCCCGGTGAAGTGCTGGTTCCCTGATCCGGAGACGCTCCGGGCCATGGAGTACCGGAGCAAAAAGGAACTGACCGGGGATGTGCGGATTGTGACGGTGGAGGGCTATGACACCTGCGCCTGCTGCGCGCCCCATGTGTCGCGCACCGGGGAAGTGGGCATCATCAAGCTGCACACCTTTGCCCGCCACCGGGGAGGCACCCGCATCACCATGATCTGCGGCCTGGACGCCCTGGATGACTATAACGCCCGGTGCGCCAATATCACCGCTATCTCCGGCCTGCTGTCGGCCAAACCGCTGGAAACCGCCCAGGCGGCGGAGCGGATGTGCCGGGAGAATGAGGCCCTGAAGCAGAAGCTGGCCCAGGCCAACCGGAAGCTCACCGCCGTGAAGATCGCGGAGCTGACCGAACGCGAGGGAAATCTTGTGCTGTTTGAGCCGGATCTGGACATGGTCTGTCTCCGGGAGCTGATCAACGCCGCCATGGAAAAGTGCACCGGCATCGCAGCGGGCTTCACCGGCAGCGATGAAGCGGGATATCACTATATCCTGGGCAGCCGCACCGTGGACCTGCGGGCCAATGCTAAAGCCATCAATGCCGCCATCTCCGGCAAGGGCGGCGGCCAGAAAGAGATGATCCAGGGCACCGCCACGGCGGATGAAGCCACCATCCGGGCATATTTTGAGAAAGGCTGAAAACCGGAAATCAATAAAAAAGAGAGCGAGTCGATCGCTCTCTTTTTTCATGGAGTTCTTTGATTAAGCGTCTGCCTTCATGGCAAGATAGGCATTGATGAACCCATCGATATCGCCGTCCATCACATTGTTGATCTGGCTGTTTTCATAGCCGGTGCGGTGATCTTTGGCCAGAGTGTAGGGCATGAACACATAGGACCGGATCTGGCTGCCCCATTCGATCTTCTGCTGGACGCCCTTGATGTCCTCAATGCGCTCCAGATTTTCCCGCTCCTTGATCTCCGCCAGCTTGGCCTTCAGCATGGCCATACAGTTGTCCCGGTTCTGGTACTGGCTGCGCTCCACCTGGCTGGACACCACGATGCCCGTGGGCTTGTGGATCAGTCGGACAGCGGAGGAGGTCTTGTTGACCTTCTGGCCGCCGGCGCCGGAGGAACGGAACACCTGCATCTCAATGTCGTCCTCCCGGATCTCGATGTTGTTGTCCTCGGTCATTTCAGGCATGACCTCCAGGGCGGAAAAGCTGGTGTGCCGCCGGCCGGAGGCGTCAAAGGGGGAAATACGCACCAGCCGGTGCACGCCGTTCTCACCCTTCAGGAAGCCGTAGGCGTTCTCGCCCTCGATCATGATGGTGGCGGATTTGATGCCCGCCTCATCGCCCTCCAGCATGTCCATCAGCTTCACGGTGTATCCGTGGCGCTCGGCCCAGCGGGTGTACATCCGGTAGAGCATCTGGGTCCAGTCCTGGGCCTCGGTGCCGCCGGCGCCGGCGTGGAAGGTGAGGATGGCGTTGTTGGCATCATATTCCCCGGTGAGCAGAGTCTCCAGCCGGGTCTCCTCCAGCTGTTTCTCAAAATCGGCGTATTCGCTCTGGAGTTCCTCCAGCATGGACTCGTCGTCCTCCTCCAGTGCCATCTCGCAGATGGTGTAGAGATCGTCCCAGGCGGAGCACAGTCCCTCATACCGGGAGCACTTGTCCTGAAGGTTTTTCAGCCGCTTCTGGGCCTTCTGGCTCTTTTCCACATCGTTCCAGAAGCCCTCCTGCTCGCTGGCACGCTGCAGTTCCTCGATCTCCCGGCGGGCGGCGTCCAGATGCAGCGCTCCCTCCAGATTCTCCAGCGTGGGCTTCAGATTATTCAGTTTGACCTTGTATTCTTCAAATTCAATCATGTAACTGACCACTTTCTGTTTAAAATCACAATCCATTATATTATATACAAGAATATGCTGATTGTAAATACAGTTTTTTTCGTGGGATTTTTTCTTCAGAAAATGCAAATTCCGTCTTTTCTTCCGGGACAACTCTTGTTATAATGAAACGGAAAAGAGAAATGGCTCACGCCATACAAAAACAGGGAGGATACACAAAGTGATATCTCATGGCAAGGAAATTAAAGTCTTCAGCGGAAACTCCAATCCCCAGCTGGCAGCGTCCATCTGCAAACTTCTGGGGGTAGAGCAGGGAAGAATCAAGGCCACCCAGTTCGCCGACGGTGAATGCTCCATTTCTGTGGAGGAGCCGGTTCGCGGTGCGGATGTGTTCCTGGTTCAGTCCACTTGCAAGCCTGTGAACGACAGCCTGATGGAACTGCTGGTCATGATCGACGCTATGCGCCGGGCATCCGCCGGCCGCATCACCGCCGTGATGCCGTACTTCGGCTACGCCCGCCAGGACCGGAAGGCCAAAGCCCGTGATCCTATCTCCGCCAAGCTGGTGGCCAACCTGATCACCACCGCCGGCGCCGACCGGGTGCTGACCATGGACCTGCATGCCGCCCAGATTCAGGGCTTCTTTGATATCCCCGAAGATAACCTGATGGGCGCCCCCATTTTTGCAAAACACTATATTGAGAACCTGGGCTTCGGCAACGACGAATATATGGTCGTGTCCCCCGATGTGGGCAGCGTGGCCAGAGCCAGAAGCTTCGCCCTGAAGCTGGGTCTGAACATGGCGATCGTGGACAAACGCCGGGAGAAGGCAAACCAGTCCGAAGTCATGAATATCATCGGCAGTGTGAAGGGCAAGAAGGTCATCCTTCTGGACGATATGGTGGATACCGCCGGTTCCCTCTGCGGCGCTGCCAAGGCACTGATGGAGCTGGGCGAGGCAAAGAGCGTCATCGCCTGTGCCACCCACGGTGTCCTGTCCGGCCCTGCCATCGACCGGATCAATGACAGCTATATCGAAGAGCTGCTCCTGCTGGATACCATCCCCTATCCTGTGGATAAGCCCGCCTGTGACAAGATCAAATATCTGTCCGTGGCGCCCATCTTCTCCGATGCCATCAAGCGCATCTATGAGGAAGTTTCCATTTCCTCCCTGTTCGACTGAGGAAAATCTGAAAAGTAAGGAAGTGCCGGTTTGTTCGGCTCAAGTCAGAAACCAACCTGGATCATTGCGTTCCTGGGAAATCCCGGACCGAAATATGCAAAGACCCGCCACAATGCCGGGTTTATGGCCGCTGACCGGGCGGAAACGCTCTACGGCGTGCGTATCGACCGGATCAAATTCAAAGCCCTCACGGCGGTGGCCACTGTCGGCGGCGAGCGGGTGCTGCTCATGAAGCCCCAGACCTATATGAACCTGTCCGGAGAGGCGGTGGGCGAGGCCGCCGGCTTCTATAAGATCCCGCCGGAGCATGTGCTCGTTGTGTCCGATGAGATGCACCTGCCCGCAGGGGATCTTCGCATCCGGCGGAAAGGGTCTGCCGGCGGACACAACGGTCTGAAAAATATCATCGCCCATCTGGGCACGGAGGAGTTCCCCCGGATCCGGATCGGCGTGGGCGCCCCCGCAGGCGGGGGAGACGGCGATGAAGTGATCGACTGGGTCATCGGAAGCATTCCACGGGAAGATCTGAAGCGCATTGAGGACGCCGCCGCCCGGGCGGCAGAGGCCTGTGCGTGCTATATCCAATATGGCGCGGAGCGGGCAATGAATCAGTTCAATCAGACCCTCAGCCGCTGAGGGTGCAAAGCACAGGCGAAAAAACTAACGAAGAAGGTAGTGATATTCGTGAAAAAATCCTGCATCGCAATGCTTCTTGCGGGCGGTCAGGGCTCCAGACTGTATGCGCTGACCCGCAATGTCGCCAAACCCAACATCCCGTTCGGAGGGAAATACCGGATTATCGACTTCCCTCTGTCCAACTGTGCCAATTCCGGGATTGACACCGTGGGCGTCCTGACCCAGTACCGGCCCCTGCGGCTGAACAGCTACATCGGCTCCGGCCTGCCTTGGGATCTGGACAGCTCCGACGGCGGTGTCTATATCCTGCCGCCCTACATGGGCGCGGGGGAGAAAGGCTCCTGGTTCACCGGCACAGCCAACGCCATTTATCAGAACATCGACTTCATTGAAATGTATGACCCGGACAATGTGCTGATCCTGTCCGGCGACCATGTGTACAAGATGGACTATTCCGATATGCTCCGGGAGCACATCGAAAAGGACGCGGCCTGCACCATCGCCGTGCTGCAGGTGTCCATGGAGGATGCCACCCGCTTCGGCATCATGAATGTGGGCGAGGACGGCTACATCAATGAGTTCGAGGAAAAACCCGCCCATCCCAAGTCCGATCTGGCTTCCATGGGCATCTACATCTTCAACTGGAAAAAGCTGAAGCACTACCTGATCGAGGACGAGAAGGATCCCGATTCCAGCAAGGACTTCGGCAAGAATATCATCCCCAAAATGCTTGCCGCCGGGGAAAAGCTGTGGCCCTATCATTTCGAGGGCTACTGGCGGGATGTGGGCACCATCATCAGCCTGTGGGACGCAAACATGGATATGCTCTCGCCCACGCTCATCAACCTGTATGATGCCAACTGGCCCATCCGGGGCAGAAGCCCCATCCGTCCGCCCCAGTACATCGGCCCCGCCGCGGAGGTGGATCACTCCATCATCACGGAGGGCTGCGAGGTGGAGGGCCGGGTGACCAACTCGGTGCTCTCCAACTCTGTTTCCGTAGGCGCGGGCGCCGTGGTGAATTACAGCATCCTCATGCCCGGCGCCGAGGTAGGACCCGGCGCCGTGGTACAATACGCCATCATCGGCGAGAACACGAAGGTCTGCGCCGGCGCCCGTGTGGGCACGGAGCCGGACGGCAGCGAGGAATGGGGCGTGGCCACCTGCGGCCCGGACATCACGATTGCTCCGGGTGCGGTCGTTCCGGCCGGCGCCATGATCTACGAAAGCGTGGGGGGTATGAGCCATGACAACTGATCTGCACGGAATCATCAGCGCGTACCGGGATTCCCCGGAACTGGGCGTCCTGGTCCAGGGACGCACCGCCTCTGCCCTGACCTTTGCAGGCAGATACCGCCTGGTGGACTTCGCCCTGTCCTCCATGCGTCTGGCAGGGGTCCGCAATGTGGGCGTCATTATGCAGAAAGAGTACCAGTCCCTGATGGACCATATCGGCAGCGGCAAGGACTGGGACTTCTCCCGGAAATCCGGCGGCATCTCCCTGCTGCCCCCCTTCAGCCTGGACGCCGCCCGCAGCGGTGAGTATTCCGGTCTGCTGGAGGCACTGCTCAGCGCGGAGAGTTATCTGAAGCGGATCCAGGAGAACTATGTGGTCATCATGCCCGGTAATATGGCTTTCAATCTGGATCTGAAGGCGGCCCTGGCTGAGCACATCGCCTCCGGCGCCGGCATCACCGCAGTGTGCTTTGACGGCATCCCCAACGGGGAGCACCATCGCTTCGTCATGGATGAGGAAGGCAATGTGAAGGAGATGCTCTACCGCCGTGTGGGTGTAGGCACCGGCGTGGCCGACCTGGATACTTACATCATGAACAAGGATGTCCTGCTGGAGATGGTGGATATCGCCGCCTCCGAAATGCGCTACCGCCTCCACGGCGACGGCGTGCGGGGCTATCTGAACCGGGGCGGCAAGGTCCATGTGTATCTCCACAAGGGCTATGCCAAACAGGTGAACTCCATCAAGGATTATCTGGAAGCCAATATGGATATGCTTGTCCGGGAGAACCGGCGTTCCCTGTTCCCCATGGACCGTCCCATCCTGACCAAGGACCGGGCAGATGTGAGCACTTATTATGCCGAGACCTCCAAGGTGACCAACAGCCTGGTTTCCGACGGCTGTTTCATTGAGGGCACGGTGGAGAACTGCGTGATTTCCCCGGGTGTGCACATCGGCAAGGGCACCACGCTGAAAAGCTGCATCATCATGCGGGATACGGTTATCGGCGACCATGTGACGCTGGAGTATGTGATCTCCGACAAGTATGCCCATGTGAATGACGGCACCTGCCTGATCGGCAGTGAGGCCGTCCCCGTGGTCATCCCCAGAGGCGTGACCGCGTAACAATCCAGCCGGCGGCGGCCCCGCCGGGAATCTCAGCAAACGGAACACGGCACCGAACGAGTCCGGTGCCGTGTGTTTTCGTTTCGGGACAGCCGGTCCCGGATATACTGTGTATGAAAGAAACACCATACAGGAGGAATGAGAATGCGAAAGAACGAGATCTCCGTAGATGAGATGCGAAGCGCCATTGAGGACAAGCTGTGTGCCTACTTCTCTGTCACCAGCGAGAATGCCACCCGGGAACAGGTGTTCCAGGCCAGCGCCATGGTGATCCGGGAACTGATGTCCCGGCTGAAGACCTTCAATGAGCAGAACAACACCGGCAAGCAGGTCCATTATATGTCCATGGAGTTCCTGATCGGCCGGTCCCTGATGAAAAATGCATACAATCTGGGCGTGGGCGAGGCCCTGACCCAGGCGCTGGAGGACATGGGCTTCCACGCCGGGGATGTGTTCGAGGCCGAACCGGATGCCGGCCTGGGCAACGGCGGTCTGGGCCGTCTGGCCGCCTGCTATCTGGACTCCATGACCACCGAGGGCATCAACGCCACGGGCTACTCCATCTGCTATGAGCTGGGCATTTTCCGCCAGATTATCAAGGACGGCAAACAGACCGAGGTGGCGGACAACTGGCGTCTGGCCGCTGAGGGCTGGCTGGTGCCCCATTACGACGAGGCCGTGGAAGTCCGCTTCGGCGGCTATATTTCCCCTAACTGGGACGCCAACGGCAAATACACTGCGGAATACGCTGGTTATCAGTCCGTCATTGCCGTACCCCGGGATATGCTCATCGCCGGCTATGACGGCATCCAGGTGAACACCCTGCGTCTGTGGGATGCCCACAGCCCCCAGGACCTGGATATGTATCAGTTCTCCTCCGGCAGATATGTGAAGTCCATGGAGGAGCGCACCATGGCGGAGGTCATCACCAAGGTGCTGTACCCCGCCGACGATCATATGGAAGGCAAGACCCTGCGGCTGAAACAGCAGTATTTCTTCGTCTCCGCCTCTGCACAGACGATCCTGCGCCAGCACCGGAAGCAGTGGAAGGATGTCCGTTCCTTCCCGGAGCACCATGTGATCCAGATCAACGACACCCACCCCACCCTCATCATCCCCGAACTCATGCGTATCCTCATGGACGAGGACGGCCTGGGCTGGGACGAGGCCTGGGATATCGTCACCCGCACGGTGGCCTATACCAACCACACCGTCATGGCCGAGGCCCTGGAGAAATGGCCCCAGGATCTGATCCAGCGGACACTGCCCCGGATCTGGGAGATTATCTGCGAAATCAACCGCCGCTGGCGGGAGACCCTCATCGGCTGGTACGGCGAGAGTGAGACCATGGTCCGGAACCTGATCATCCATGACGGTCTGGTCCACATGGCCAATCTGTGCCTGGCCGCCTGCTTCAAGGTCAATGGCGTGTCCGGCCTCCACGGGGACATCCTGAAGCGGGATGTGTTCAAGGATATCTATGTCAAGCAGCCGGAGAAGTTCACCTATGTGACCAACGGCATCGACCACCGCCGCTGGCTGAGCCAGGTGAATCCGGGCCTGCACGGACTGATCTGCGACCTGATCGGCGATGGCTATCTGCTCCATCCTGAAGAGATGTCCGGACTGGATGCCTTCCGGGATGATGAGAGCGTTCTGCTCCGCCTGGAGGACATCAAGCGGGCCAACAAGGTGCGCTTCGGGGAATTTGCCCGGAAGCAGCAGCCGGATTTCCTGCTGAATCCCGACGCGGTGCTGGATGTGCAGGCCAAACGCCTGCATGAGTACAAGCGCCAGCTCATGTGCGCCATGCTCATCACTCATCTGCGCAGCTGGATCCACGACAACCCCAATGCTCCCTTCCTGCCCAGAACTTTCGTGTTCGCCGCCAAGGCCGCACCGGGTTATGCCGTGGCCAAGCGGATCATCGAGCTGATCTGCTCCCTGTCCCGGGATGTGAACAGCGATCCCCTGTGCAAGGACAAACTGCAGGTGTTCTTCCTGGAGAACTACCGGGTCTCTGCCGCTGAGATGCTCATGCCCGCGGCCCAGGTCTCCGAGCAGATTTCCACCGCCGGCAAGGAGGCTTCCGGTACCGGCAACATGAAGCTCATGATGAACGGCGCCATCACCATCGGCACCCTGGACGGCGCCAATGTGGAGATGTACGAGCGTCTGGGCGACGAGAATATGTTCCTGTTCGGCCTGCGGACCGAGGAGGTGGAAGAGCTGCGCCGGCACTATGACCCCATGGCCGTGTGCAACGCCAGCCCCCGCCTGTGGAATGTGATCGGCCAGCTGAACCGGGGCTTCTCCGACGGCAAGAGCTATTCCGATCTGACCAATATGCTGCTGTACGGCGGCGACACCTATATGGTCCTGGCGGACTTCGACAGCTATGCGGAGTGTTCCGAGCGGCTGTACACCACCATGGCTGACACGAAAAAGCGGTCTCAGATCTCCCTGTCCAACATTGCCAGAAGCGGTATTTTCGCCGCCGACCGGGCCATCCGGGAGTATGCGGAGGACATCTGGAAACTATGAGCACCGGATACGCAGCCGTGGTGGGCGCGGTGAATATGGACATCTGCGGCACACCCTATACCCGGGTAATCGCGAAAGATTCCAACCCCGGCACCGTGCGTCACAATCCCGGCGGCGTGGGCAGGAATATTGCCCACAACCTGCGCCTGCTGGGGGTGCCGGTGAAATTCCTCACCGCCTTCGGCAATGACCTGTATGCCGCCGAGCTGCAGGCCTCCTGCAAGGCTCTGGGTATGGACCTGTCCCATGCGGCATACACGGATATGGCCACTTCCAGCTACCTGTATATCACCGATGAGACGGGGGAGATGCTCCTGGCCGTGTGTGACACGGATGTGGCCGACAGCATCAATGAGGCGTTTCTGGCGGAGCGGCTGGACATTCTGAACGGGGCGGAGCTGGTGGTGTTTGACGGAAATCTCACCGAGGACACCGTCCGCTATCTGGCCGAACATGTGACGGCGCCTCTGTTTGCCGACCCGGTGTCCTGTAAGAAGGCGGGCCGCCTGCGCCCGGCCCTGTCCCGGCTGCACACCTTCAAGCCCAACGAACTGGAGGCCATGTACCTGACCGGGGAGGAAACCCCGGAGAAGGCCGCTGAGGCACTGGTGGAGATGGGCGTGAAGCGGGCATTCGTCAGCTGCGGCGGGGACGGCATCATTGCCGCGGAAAAGGGGAACCTGATCCACCTGCCCGTGGTCTCTACCAATATCGTGAACACCACCGGCGGGGGAGACGCCTCCATGGCGGCCCTGGCCTGGGCCTATACTCAGGGGCTGGACCTGGAGCAGTCTGCCCGGGCGGCGCTGAAAGCCGGCGCCATCGCCGTGGGCGCCCGGGAGACCATTGCCCCGGAGATGTCGGCCGACCGCCTGATGTGACACCCTCCCGCACAAACGCATAGAATACTTCGAGCCGTCACGACTGTGACGGCTCGAAGTACATTGCAACGGAGGAACCATTGTGTTACCTGTTCTATACGCTGCGCTGGCCATCGGCGCGGCGACAGTGTTCGGCGCCCTGCTGGGCTGCGCGGTGGGGCAGCTTCCCGCCCGGGTGGATGACTGGGTGAACTCCCTGGCCGCCGGGGTGATGCTGTGCGCCGCCATGATGGGGCTGGTGATCCCGTCGGCGGAGCTGTCCATGGGCAGCTGCGGGCTGATGACGGTGCTGGGCATCTTCTGCGGCGCGGCGTTTCTCAGCCGGATGAACGCCCTGTCCCCCCGCATCCTCCATGCCTGCGGCGTGGACGATGCGGATGACGCCAAAAACCGCACCGCCATGTTCGTGCTGGCCATCGCCATCCACCATTTTCCGGAGGGCCTGGCGGCGGGGGTCAGCTTCGGCACCGGGGACCTGAGTGAATCCCTGACGGTATGCGCCGGGATCGCCATCCAGAACATCCCGGAGGCCATGATCATCATTCCGGCCATGTTCCATGTGGGCGCCTCCCGGAAAACCGCTTTCCTCATTGCCATCCTCAGCGGCTGTGCCGAGGCGGCGGGGACTTTTCTGGGCTATTTCGCCGTCACACTGGTGTCGGCGGTGCTGCCCCTGCTCCTGGCCTTCGCCGCGGGCACCATGATGTTCGTCATCGTGGACGACATCGTGCCCAACACCCACACGGGAAAGCACTCCCGGATGTGTACCTACGGTGTGCTGCTGGGCTTCTGCGTCATGCTGTGCATCAACTGCCTTATCGACAAAATTGCATGAAAATACCGGGACGATCCCCGCAGGATCATCCCGGTATTTTTATGTATGTTCCGGACCGGTCTCGTTCCAGCAGGCAAAGCCCAGCACCATGGCTCCGCCCAGGACCTGGGCTGCCGTGATGCCCTCGCCCAGCACCAGCACCGACACGATCACCGCCACCAGCGGGTCAATGTAGCTGAGGATGGCGGCCGCCTGACCGGGCAGTTCCTTCAGGGAGGAGAAGTACAGGCAGTAGGTGATGCCCGTGTGCACCAGACCCACGATCAGCAGGCACACCCAGCCCGTCCCGTCCAAAGCGGACAGGTGGGTCCCGCCGGTGCAGGCCACATAGGGGATCAGCACCGCGATGGCGGCCAGAAACTGGAGCAGCGTCCGTTGCAACCCGGCCACCTGCCGGATGAACTTGTTCAGCAGGATGACCGTGGCATAGAACGCCGCCGCCCCCAGCCCGAACAGGATGCCCGTCAGGTCTGTCCCGTTCCCGCTGAGTCCTCCGGTGCCCACGATGAGTACCAGTCCCAGCGTGGACATGACAAAACACAGCACCTGCCGCCGGGTCATCTTTTCATGGAACAGAACGGGGCATACCACCGTGACGATCACCGGGGCGAAATAATAGCTCAGGGTGGCCACGGACACAGTGGTGTAGTTGTACGCCTGGAACAGCAGAATCCAGTTCACCGCCATGGCGGCGCCGGACAGCAGGAGGAGCACCAGTTCCTTTCCCAGCCCCTTCCGGTCAAAGGGTTCCTTTTTCAGAAGCAGATATCCGCCCACCAGCGCCGCCGCCAGCACCGCCCGGTACAGCGCCAGCTCTGCCGAGGGCAGGGCGATCCGCCGGACAAAGGGGGCCAGCGTGCCGAACATGGCCATGGAGACCACCATTTCCAGCCGGGCGCGTTTCTCCTGATCCATGGAACAT
>JALFTG010000142.1 GCA_022779345.1 Oscillospiraceae bacterium
GCGGCAGCGAGGCGGGCGATGGGGACGCGGAAGGGGGAGCAGGACACATAGTCCAGGCCCACTTTGTGGAAGAACTCCACGCTGGAGGGGTCGCCGCCGTGCTCACCGCAGACGCCCACGCTCAGTTCGGGGTTGGTCTGACGGCCCAGACGGGTGGCCATCTCCACCAGCTTGCCCACGCCGGTCTGATCCAGATGAGCGAAGGGGTCCTGCTCATAGATCTTCGTGTCGTAGTAGTAATCCAGGAACTTGCCGGCATCGTCACGGCTGAAGCCGAAGGTCATCTGGGTCAGGTCGTTGGTGCCGAAGGAGAAGAAGTCGGCTTCCTTGGCGATCTCGTCGGCGGTGAGGGCCGCTCTGGGAATCTCGATCATGGTGCCCACTTCGTAGTTCATCTCCACGCCGGTGGCGGCAATGATCTCATCGGCGGTCTTGACCACGATGTCCTTCACATACTTCAGTTCCTTCACTTCGCCCACCAGGGGGATCATGATATGGGGAACGATGTGCAGGCCCATGCGCTTGTTCACATTGATGGCGGCGTTGATCACGGCGGTGGTCTGCATGACGGCGATCTCCGGATAGGAGACGGTCAGACGGCAGCCGCGGTGGCCCATCATGGGGTTGAACTCGTGCAGGGAGGCGATGACATTGTGCAGCCGCTCCACACTCACGCCCAGCTCCTCAGCGATCTCCTTGATCTCGCCTTCGTCGGTGGGCAGGAACTCGTGCAGGGGGGGATCCAGGTAACGGATGGTCACCGGGCGCTCGCCCATGACCTCGTAAATGCCCTCGAAGTCGCTCTGCTGGTAGGGCAGCAGCTTGGCCAGAGCCTTTTCACGGTCGGCGGTGTTGTCGGACACGATCATCTCACGCATGGCGCGAATGCGGTCCTCGCCGAAGAACATATGCTCGGTGCGGCACAGGCCGATGCCCTCGGCGCCGAAGTCGAAGCCCTGCTTGGCGTCTCTGGGGTTATCGGCGTTCTGGTACACCATCAGCTGGCGGTACTGGTCGGCCCAGCCCATAAAGCGGTTCAGGTTGGCGTTCTCAGTGGCAGCAACGGTGGCGATCTGGCCTTCGTAGATGTTGCCGGTGGAGCCGTCGATGGAGATATAATCGCCCTCGCGGAAGATCTTGCCGTTGATGGTCAGGACCTTGGCGGCGTAGTCAATCACGACCTCGTTGCTGTTGCCGCAGCCGCACACGCAGCAGGTGCCCATGCCGCGGGCCACAACGGCAGCGTGGCTGGTCATGCCGCCGCGGACGGTCAGGATGCCCTGGCTGACCTGCATGCCCACAATGTCCTCGGGGCTGGTCTCCAGACGGACCAGGACGACCTTCTCGCCCCGGGCGTTCCACTCGGCGGCGTCCTCAGCGGAGAAAACCACCTTGCCGCAGGCAGAGCCGGGGCTGGCAGCCAGACCCTTGCCCACCACTTCGGCGGCTTCCAGAGCCTTGGCGTCGAACTGGGGATGCAGCAGGGTGTCCAGCTGCTTGGGCTCCACGCGCAGGACGGCTTCCTTCTCGGTGATCACACCCTCGTCCACCAGATCGCAGGCGATCTGCAGGGCGGCCTGGGCGGTACGCTTGCCGTTGCGGGTCTGGAGCATATAGAGTTTGCCGTCCTCGATGGTGAACTCCATGTCCTGCATATCCCGGTAGTAGGCCTCCAGACGGCCGGCCAGCTCCACGAACTGGGCGTAGACTTCGGGCATCTGCTCTTCCAGATGGCTGATGGGAGAGGGGGTACGCACGCCGGCCACCACATCCTCGCCCTGGGCGTTGATCAGGTACTCGCCCATGAGCTTGCGCTCGCCGGTGGCGGGGTTGCGGGTGAAGGCCACGCCGGTGCCGGAGCGGTCGCCGGAGTTGCCGAAGGCCATGGCCTGGACATTGACGGCGGTGCCCCACTCATAGGGGATCTCGTTCATGCGGCGGTACACATTGGCGCGGTCATTGTCCCAGGAACGGAACACGGCCTTGACGGCCTCGATCAGCTGCTCTTTGGGATCCTGGGGGAAGGGCTTGCCTTCGTTTTCCTCATAGATGGCCTTGAACTTGCCAACCAGAGTCTTCATATCCTCGGCGGTCAGGTCCACATCGTCCTTCACGCCTTTTTCCGCCTTCATCTCGTCGATGACTTCCTCAAACAGGGTCTTGGACACGCCCATGACCACATCGGAGAACATCTGCACGAAACGGCGGTAGCAGTCGTATGCAAAGCGGGGGTTGCCGGTCTTCTTTGCCAGACCTTCCACGGAAGCGTCGTTCAGGCCCAGGTTCAGAATGGTGTCCATCATGCCGGGCATGGACTGCCGGGCGCCGGAACGGACGGAGACCAGCAGGGGGTTCTCCACATCGCCGAACTTCTTGCCGGTGATCTCCTCCAGCTTTTCCATATAGGCAAAAATATCCGCCTGGATTTCCGGATTGATCTCACGGCCGTCGGCATAATACTGAGTGCATGCCTCGGTGGTGATGGTGAAGCCCTGGGGCACCGGCATACCGGCGTTGGTCATTTCGGCCAGGCCCGCGCCTTTGCCGCCCAGGATGTTCTTCATGGTTGTCTGGTCGCCCCCGAAGGCCTCATGGCCCTCCTGGAACAGGTACAAGAATCTTTTACTCAAAAGGATCGCCCTCCCATTAGAATTTTCAAAGCAAGTTCCGCCCTTTGATGGCGGCACCGTACATATTATAATCAAAATCTCCAAATTTTCCATACAAATTTTAGAAAAATGCATGAAAAATTGCATTCCTGTGGTGGTTGTCCAAACCAGGGCGTCATTCTTTGAACATATCGGACAACCCAGACAAGCCCCGGAACCGGCCCGGCCGCCGGCAGGGTGAATAATTCCCCACTTCAAGCAAAAACTAACGGTGTAATTTTCGCCATCGGATCATGGTATCATTCAGCAAAGGAGTCTTTTCCTATATGAAAGCAACAGGTATCGTCCGGCGCATCGACGATCTGGGGCGGGTGGTGATCCCCAAGGAGATCCGCCGCACGCTCCATATCAAAGAGAGCGACCCGCTGGAGATCTTCACCGACAAGGACGGCGCGGTGATTTTCAAGAAGTATTCCCCCATGGGCGAGCTGTCCGATTTTGCCGCCCAGATCTGCGAATCCCTGTACAAGACCACCTCCGCCATGGCCGCCGTGTGCGACCGGGACGCGGTGCTCACCGTGTCCGGCGGCGGACGCCGGGAACTGCAGAACAAGACCATCAGCGCCGAGCTGGAGCAGGTACTGGAATCCCGGCGGCTGTATCAGCCGGAGCCGGGGGCGGCGGCCATCCCGGTGATCGCCGGGGAGGACAAGTACACCGTAGCCGTGGCCGCCCCCATCCTGTCCGAGGGGGATGTGCTGGGCGGGGTGCTGTTCCTGACGGAAACCGGCGGCCGCCCCGCCGGAGAGGTGGAGGTCAAGCTGGCCCAGACAGTCTCCATGTTTCTGGGCAAGCAGATGGAGAACTGAAACGCATCGGCGCCGGTCCGCACGGACCGGCGCCTGAGTCTGTCGGGAACCCCCTGCAGGGGGGTTCCCGACAGAAGATTTGCGGCCGCTCCATGCACCCTTCGGGCACACTCCGCCGGCCGAGAAGAGTTTTTTCGACGGCAAAGCTGCCGAAAAAACAGATTAAATTTGATTTCCGCCTGCGGGCGCAAACTCTGCGAGACATTTCACGCAAAGGGCAGGCCTGCCTGCATCATATGGTTTCCGTCTCACGCCCCAGGGTGCCGCCGGGCCCATACATATTGCGCCGTGGTCACACAGGCGGCGGCAAACAGCATCGTCTGGAGGAATCCCAGGATCTGGAACAACACCCACACCGGCGCCGTTCCCGCCGTGTTGACCGCCAGGATCAGCCGGATCAGCA
>JALFTG010000049.1 GCA_022779345.1 Oscillospiraceae bacterium
AGACATAATTATGTTAAATTAGGAGGAAATATTATGTTTATTGTGAATACCGATTACATTACCGGAAAAGAATTTGAGATGCTGGGTCTGGTCAAGGGCAGCACCATCCAGACCAAAAATGTGGGCCGGGACATCACCCAGAGCTTCAAGACCCTGGTGGGCGGCGAGCTGACCGCCTACAACGAGATGATGAACGAAGCCCGTGCCCTGGCCACCAAGCGCATGGTCCAGGAGGCCGAGGCTCTGGGCGCCGATGCCATTGTCAATGTACGCTACGCCTCCTCCGCCATCATGCAGGGGGCCGCTGAGGTCATTGCCTACGGCACGGCGGTGAAATATATCTGAATACCAACTCAGCCCACGGGCTGATCTGCCGACTCCCGAGGATTTCTGAAAGTGTGGTGAAGATGCGTGGAGGAGAAGGAAAAAGCGAAAAAACAGGTGCCTCTGCGCATCTCCGCATCGTTGTGGAATGACCTGTCCCAGTGGGCGGAGGACGATTTCCGCTCCATCAACGGACAGATCGAGTATCTGCTCACGGAGTGCGTGAAGCAGCACAAGAAAAACGGCGGCAATGTCCCCAAAGACCTGTAATACTTTCCAAAGCACAAAAAAGCACGGCTAAGCCGTGCTTTTTTGTATGCAATCCAATGATTTACAGGTCCACGGTCACTCCGAAAGCAGCCAGGAAGGCCTCCACCTCATCAGCACTCATCCCCTTTTCATCAATCAGCAGCTGTGCGTATTCTTCGTACACAGGATCGGACAGTTCCTTGAAAGCGGCCATCTCATCCTCCGTCAGGATATGGACTTTCATGGTACCCTCGCTCTCCCATCTGGCCAGCGTTTCCTCGTCATAGTCGGCATTCAGTTCCCGCTGATAGGCAGCGGCCTGCTTGCCGGCATCGTCCACGATGGCCTGCAGTTCAGGACTCATGGAATCATACAGGGCTTTATTGATGACGAAGAAGGTGCAATCATAGGAACCAGTCCAGTAAGTGATGTAATTCTGCACTTCAGCCACACCGCCGGCATCAATGGCAGGCACCGGGTTTTCCTGACCGTCAAAGGTGCCGGTCTGCAGGCCGGTGTAAACTTCAGACCAGTTGGCGGTGGTGTAATCCGCCCCCCAGGCCTTATAAGCGCTCATCAGCACAGAGGAACCAGCCACACGGATCTTCAGGTTCTTCATATCTTCCGGGCAGGTAATTTCCCGCTTACTGTTGGTTACATGGCGGAAACCGTTTTCACCAATTCCCAGTACATGCAGGCCCATCTCCTCCAGAATCTCGCTGAGCGCTTCACCGCCCTTGCCGTCGAGAACCGCGTATGCGTCCTCATTGGTGGCAAACAGGAACGGCAGAGACACGGCGCTGAACCGGTCATCAAAGGATGCATAGATCAGATTGGAGTGCATATCCACATCGGTGGTACCATCAATGACGCCCTGGATACCCTCCACCTGGTTGCCGCCGTACAGCTGGTCATTGCTGAAGATTTCCACGGTCACAGCGCCATCGGTGGCCTCGCTGACAAGATCGCCGAAAAGGCGGCCTGCCGCCACCCAGGTGGTCTGTTCCGCTCCGGAGCAGCCGTACTTCAACACCATCGTCTCAAAGCCGGAAGTCTCCTCGTTGTCCTGTGCAGACTCATCTGCGGCTTTCTCTCCGCCGCAGGCAGCCAGAGGCAGACACATGGCCAGGACCAGAAGCACCGCAATCCATTTTTTCATTGTAATTCCTCCTCATTCAATTTTCCTTAATCCGCGAAGGCCTTCACGGAATTTCGTCCGAAGGGGGGCGTTTTCCATCAATTTCGTCGGGATTGAACGCATTATACGGCCATAGAACACCATTTTCAATCCCTTTTCGTGCACCGGTTACCATTTTCTCCTCTTTCCACAAAAAACACACAATTTCGCTATGTAATTTAGCCATTTAAATTGACATTTTTTCGCATTCTATGATATTATAGAGCAGAATGAAGCAAAGGAGCGTTTATCATGCAATTTATTGTATCGGAAGATATTTTTGAAAAACTGCCCAATGCCTGCTTCGGTTGTGTGGCCGTACAGGGGGCAGACAACCGGGAAAAGCGGCAGGCAATCGAGGATCTGCTGGCCGCCAATGTGGCCCGGTGTGAAGCAGAACTGGAGGGGCTGAAAGTGAAGGAACTGCCGGACATTCTCTATTACCGGGATGCCTTCCGGGCCGTGGGCATCAATCCCAACAAGTTCATGTGCTCCATCGAATCCCTGCTCACCCGCATTGCGAAAAAGAAGGGCTTCCCCGCCATCAATGGGCTGGTGGACCTGGGCAACGCTGTCTCCGTGGGCTGCCGCATCCCCATCGGTGCCCATGACATCGATTCTTTCGCGGACGGCACCCTGGAACTGAGGCAGGCCGGGCCGGAGGACACCTTCGTAGCCTTCGGCGAGACAGAGACGGAAACCCCGGACCCCGGTGAGCCGGTGTATGTCTCCGGGCACACAGTACGCACCCGGCGGTGGGCCTGGCGGCAGAGCGAGATCGGCAAGATCACGGAGGACACCACCAGCGTGTTCTTCCCCATCGACGGGTTCACGGATGTGAACCTGCCGGAGGTGCTCCGGGCCAGAGATGAGATTGCCGCCCTGCTGAAGCAGCACTTCGGCTGCACAGCGGAGGTGGGCCTCGTGGACCGGGAACATCCGGTGTTCACCGCCTTTACATAAACCAATCCCCCGGACGGTATCGTCCGGGGGATTGGTTTATCGGCGCTGAAGTACAAAAAACAGGGTGTTTTTCAACACCCTGTTTTTTATGTTACGGATTTTGGAATCGGGAAACTGATTACTTGGCTTCCTGAGCGGCAGCAGCCTTCTCCCAGAAGAACTGAACCAGGTAGATCTGAGACAGATACACAGCCCACCAGACGCCGACGCCGTTGATGATGCCCTGAATCACAGCATAGCCCAGACGGCCGATGCCAGCGGGGTTGATGCCCAGGCCATACAGGAAGCCGGGGATGCCGGTGCCGAAGATCACGCCTGCAAACAGAGCGAACACGATTTCATAAACAATCCACTTGCCGGGGATCCATTTGAAGAACTGGATCTGCTCTTCCCGCTTGCCCATGGCAGGCAGCATCTCGCCGCCCTCTTCAAACTGAGCCTTGAATTCCTTGCCAACAATGGCGTACTGGATCAGGCAGCAGATGATGGAGGTGATGGCCACGGTCATGCCCATTGCCTTGTAAACAGTGAAGAAGTCAACAGGGTTGGTTGCGCAAGCCTTGCAGGCCGGCAGGAAATAGGTCAGGATAGCGGTCAGGATGATGGTGCTGGGACCACAGGCCAGTGACTTTTTGAACGCGTGCTTTCTTGCTTCTAATGTCATGTCTTTCGTCTCCTTTTCTCAAATCGCCATTGCAGTTTTTTTAACGATTTATGCGTATAGAATACGCTACTTGCAGGCGCTTGTCAATTCTGAACAATGTTTAATCTTATCGTTAAAAATTTGTGCAGAACATAGATTTTTTCTATCTTCTACCAATTAATGGCAATATTTTCCCTATAAAATCAGGGTTTTCCCGGAAATTTCAGGGTGGAAGGTACCGGAACAGGTATGTTATAATGAGCCCGGACGAAGGAGGTGGGCCGATGAAGCGGGGTATCGTTCTGGTGCTTGCGCTGCTGATATTGGCAGCGGTGCAGGAGTGTGTCAGTCTGGGCGGACCGGCTGCGGTGCGGGGAATGTGGGAGACCCGGGACCTGACAGCGGAGGAAGCGTTGTATCAGGGGCTGTATGACCAGGAGAAAACCATCTGGCTGGGCCGGTATCAGCTGGATGAGCCGGCGCTGCAGAATCTGTGGAACCGGGTGGTGTGCGATTCGCCGGAGCTGTTTTATCTGGGCGGCACCTATGAATACGCCATGTCCGGCGGCAGGGTGCTCTATGCCTCCCCCGCCTATACCCTCACCGGAGACGCGCTCGCCGATGCCAGGGCGGAGTATGACCGGACCATTGCGGACATTCTGTCCGGTCTGGACGAAGCGTGGACCGATGCGGAAACCGCCCTGTATCTCCACGATTACATGGTCACCCATTATTCCTATGATGAAAGTCTGACCGGGTATGACGCCTATCAGATGCTCATGGAGGGCACCGGCGTGTGCCAGGCCTACACCCTCACCTATCAGGCCCTGCTCCGGGAGGCGGGGATCGACTGCCGGTATGTGCTCAGTGACGAGATGGATCACTCCTGGAATCTGGTGAACATTGACGGGGCGTGGTACCACGCGGATCTGACCTTTGACGATCCTACCTGTGACCGGCTGGGCCGGGCCAACCACGATTATTTTCTGGTCAGCGACAAAAAGCTCGCCGCAGATCATCCGGGGATGGAGTCCCCCTTCCCCTGCACCTCCACGGCCTATGACGATGCAGCCTGGACAGCGGCAGACTCCGGCTTCGTGTCCGTGGGCGGGACGCTGTACGCCATTGCCGGCGGCCAGCTGTGCCAGTGGGACGACGGCATTCTGACGCCCCTGCTGTCCATCCCCGATCTGTGGTACACGGACGGCGGAACCGCCTGCTGGGACGGGTGCTTCTCCGTTCTGGACACCGACGGCACCCTGCTTTATTACAACACCCCTGGCGCCATCCGGTCCTATGACCCCGCGGCCGGCGTCTCAGAGACCGTGTGCACCTATACGGGTGACGGGGATATCTTCGGCTTTCTGCTGGCAGAGGACGGCTCCTTCACCTGTCAGATCGCCCACAGCCCCAATGAGCCCGGCAGCCGCGTCCGGCTCACCGGATCATAAAGGAGCTTTTATCATGGAAATCAGAAAAGCCACCGCCGCCGATCTGGACGGGGTGGAAGCCATCTACAACGCGGTACTGGATCATCAGGCCGCCACGGTGAACTATACCAACTGGGAGAAAGGGTCCTACCCCACCCGGGCTACGGCGGAGAAGGCCCTGGCCGAGGGGACGCTGTATGTCCAGTCCGACGGGGACGCCCTGGTGGGCTGCGCCGTGTTCAACCACGAGCAGCTGCCGGAATACGCCAATATCGACTGGCTCTATCCCGCCGAGGGGGATCAGGTCATGGTCATCCACACCCTGTGCATCCACCCCGCCGCCTCCGGCCGGGGTCTGGCAAAGGCCCTGGTGGCCTATGCCGAACAGCTGGGCCGCGCCCAGGGCTGTACGGTCATGCGCTTTGACACCTATGAGGGCAACCTCCCCGCCCGGGCTTTATACACCGGTCTGGGCTACCGCCTGGCCGGCGGCACGGAGTTCTTTTTTCAGGGCTTCATCCACGAGATTCTGGTGCTGTTTGAGAAGGAACTGTAACCCCTTTCTGGCACAAAAAGCTGAGACGCCGTATGACGCTTGTCATACGGCGTCTTTTTCCATAGGAGGAAATCCTTTCGTACGCAGCTGCAAAAACAGGGCCAGCACCGCTGTGAGGATCTGGGAGAGCACCACGCTCCACCAGACGCCGGCCTGCCCCAGCTGTCCGGGCAGGATCCACAGCAGGATCAGCAGCAGGGTAGGCTCCGCATACACGCAGAGATAGGCCGGCAGATTCCGGCCCGTGGCGTAAAATCCGGAGGTAGCCACCCGGGAGATGCCATAAAATCCCATGCCCAGCAGGAACACCGGCATTACCTCCGCCACAGCGGCGGCAACGCTCCCCGATGCCCCGAACAGGGGGCCGATTTTGTCCCGGAGAGCGAACAGCAGTCCGTCGCTGAGCAGTGCCAGCAGCAGGGCCGCGGTATATGCCATACGCCGCACTGACTTCAGCCGGTCCGGGCGCCCTTCGCCGAATGACCGGCTCATCAGGGGCTGGCTTCCGTCCCCGACTCCTTCCATCAGCAGCTGCACGATGGTGACCGCATAGGCAATACACGCATAGCAGGCAACGGCGGACGCGCCGCCGCTTTGCATACAGGCCCGGTTGATCAGCATCAGTGACAGCATGGGGCACAGTGTCAGACCGAAGGGCGCCACAGCCACTTTGAGGATTCCCAGGGCCTTTCCCGCAGAAATGCCCTGCCCCCACACCGGAAGCCGGTGCCGGAGCACATAGAGCAGCGCCCCCACCGCGGTGACCAGCTGGCCCAGAACCGTTGCGGCGGCGGCACCCGTTGTCCCCAGTTTCCAGACCCAGATCATCAGATCGTCCAGGACGATGTTGGTGACAAATCCCAGAATCATCACCACCATCGCAGTGACCGCGCCGCCGTCATTCCGGATTACCGGAACCAACCCGGTGGCAAGGACCTGGAACAAGGCTCCCGGAATGATCACCCGCAGATAGGCCCTGCCCATTTCCAGCACCGTGCCCTCCGCGCCCAGAAGCCGGAGCATCGGGTCGATCACAGGAAACAGCCCGCAGGTAAGCAGCGCGCTGGCGATCACCAACATCCAGACCCCCGTCTGCAGATACCGACGCGCCTCGTCCTTCTCGCCGCAGGCCCGTTTCAGCTCCCAGAGCACTGCTCCGCCCATGCCGATTCCCGTGCCGCAGGACTGGATCAGGGAAACCACCGGATAGGCGATATTGATGGCGGACAGGCCCTGATCGCCGATGCTCCGCCCCACAAAAAATCCGTCTGCAATGCAGTAGATGCCGGACAGGGCAAACGCAGCCACCGCC
>JALFTG010000056.1 GCA_022779345.1 Oscillospiraceae bacterium
GCGTCCTTCATGGACTTCACATAGGCACCGATGTGGGGCGGGGCCTCCCGGCCGTACTGAGCCAGAATTTTGATGATGGCGGAGCCGACAATGGCGCCGTCGGACAGATCTGCCATTTGCTTTGCCTGCTCCGGGGTGGAGATGCCGAAGCCGATGGCGCAGGGGATATCCGTGTTCTGCCGGACCACCTCCACGATGGACCCAAGGTCCGTTTTGATCTCGCTCCGGGTGCCCGTGACACCCAGGCAGGACACCAGATACAGAAAGCCCTCCGCTTCTTTGGCGATCATGGCGATACGGTTTTCCGAGGTGGGGGCGATGAGGGACACCAGGTCCAGCCCGTACTGACGGCACAGGGGCTGGAAATCCTCCTTCTCCTCATAGGGCACATCCGGCAGGATCAGCCCGTCCATGCCGATCTCGGCGCAGGTGGAGATGAACCGCTCCGCCCCGTAGGAGAACACCACATTGGCGTAGGTCATGAACACCATGGGCACCGTCACATCCCGGCGCAATTCCCGGACGAAGTCGAAAATCCTGTCCGTGGTCACGCCCCCCTGCAGTGCCCGCAGGTTTGCCCCCTGAATGACAGGGCCTTCCGCCGTGGGGTCGGAGAAGGGGATGCCCAGCTCGATGAGATCCGCCCCGTTTTCTACCGCCGCCCGGACGGCGGCCCCGGTGGTCTCCAGGTCCGGGTCCCCGCAGGTGATGAAGGCGATGAACGCCTTGCCGTTTGCAAATGCCGATGCAATCTTACTCATGGAGATCCTCCCCTCTGTAACGGGCAATGGCGGCGCAGTCCTTGTCGCCTCTGCCGGAAATGGTGATGACGATGATCCGGTCCTTCCCCATGGCGGGGGCCAGCTTCATGGCGTGGGCCACCGCGTGGGCGGACTCGATGGCGGGGATGATGCCCTCGGTGCGGGACAGGTACTCAAAGGCGTCCACCGCCTCATCGTCGGTGACGGGCACATACTCCGCCCGGCCGATGTCGTGGAGGTATGCGTGCTCCGGGCCGACGCCGGGGTAGTCCAGACCGGCGGAGATGGAGTACACCGGGGCGATCTGGCCGTACTCGTCCTGGCAGAAATAGGATTTCATGCCGTGGAAGATGCCCAGCCGTCCCGTGGCGATGGTGGCGGCAGTCTCGAAGGTGTCCACGCCCCGGCCTGCGGCCTCACAGCCGATGAGCCGGACGCCGGGATCATCGATGAAGTGGTAGAAACTGCCGATGGCGTTGGAGCCGCCGCCCACGCAGGCAATGACCGCATCGGGCAGGCGTCCCTCCTTCGCCAGCATCTGCTCTTTGATCTCCTTGGAGATCACCGACTGGAAGTCCCGGACGATGGTGGGGAACGGGTGGGGCCCCATGACGGAGCCGAGGCAGTAGTGGGTGTCGTCAATGCGGCTGGTCCACTCCCGCATGGCCTCGGACACGGCGTCCTTCAGCGTGGCGGTACCGGTGGTGACCGGGATGACCTCCGCCCCCAGCAGGCGCATTTTATACACATTCAACGCCTGCCGCTTCGTGTCCTCCTCGCCCATGAACACCACGCACTCCATGCCCATGAGGGCGGCGGCGGTGGCAGTGGCCACCCCGTGCTGGCCCGCGCCGGTCTCGGCGATCAGGCGGGTCTTGCCCATCTTTTTGGCCAGCAGGGCCTGGCCCAGCACATTGTTGATCTTGTGGGCGCCGGTATGGTTCAGGTCCTCCCGCTTCAGGTAGATCTTCGCCCCGCCCAGGTCCTTTGTCATTTTCTCCGCATAGTACAGCCGGGAGGGCCGGCCGGCGTATTCATTGAACAGCGACCTCAGCTCCCGGTTGAACTCCGGGTCGTTTTTATAGTGGTTGTACGCTTCCTCCAGCTCGATCACCGCATTCATCAGCGTCTCAGGGATGTACTGGCCGCCGTGGATGCCAAAGCGTCCGTTCTGATTGGTCATGGTCTGTCTCCTTCCGGCACGCTGCGTACAGCGCGCACAAATGCTGTCATTTTGTTCTCGTCTTTCAGGCCGTCTGTCTCAATGCCGGAGCTGACATCCACCCCGTAGGGGTGAAACCGGCTGACAGCCTGGGCCGCATTGTCCGCGCCCAGTCCCCCGGCCAGAAACCAGTCCCGGCCGATGTCCCGGAGCAGGGTCCAGTCAAAGGTGGTGCCCGTCCCGCCCGCGCCGGAGTCCAGCAGCACCAGATCGGCGGAGCTGGCCCGGGCGGCGGCGATGTCCGCTTCACTGTCGATGCGGAAGGCCTGGATGATGGGCTTGTCCGTCATGCCCCGGAGGGTTTGGATATACGCTTCGTCCTCGTCCCCGTGGAGCTGGGCCAGATCGATGACGCCGGTATTCAGCAGCGCCGCCACCTGATCCGGCGGTTCCTGCACGAACACACCCACGGCCCGGATGGCCGGGTCCAGCAGGGCTTTCAGCTCCGCCGCCCGCTCCGGGGACACATACCGGCGGCTCTTTTTCGCAAACACGAAGCCGATGTACTCCGGCTGCAGCCGGTTGGCGGCTTCCATGTCGCAGGGGCGGGTCATCCCGCACAGTTTGATTTTCGTCATAGCACACCTCGCAGCTGCTCCAGCATCTGTTTTTTATCCGGAGCCCGCATGAGCGCCTCCCCGATGAGCACGGCGTCCGCCCCGGCTTCTTCCAGCGCCCGGACATCCGCCGGACCTTTCACGCCGCTTTCGGACACGAACAGGATGTTCTCCGGCACCCGCTCCCGCAGTCTCCGGCTGTTCCCGGTGTCCACGGAGAAGTCTTTCAGGTTCCGGTTGTTCACGCCGATGATCCGTGCCCCGGCGGACAGGGCCGTGTCGATCTCAGCCTCGTCATGGGCCTCCACCAGGGCCGACAGGCCCAGGGCGTCGCACAGGGCGATGGAATCCCGGATCTGCCCTTCCGGCAGGATGGCACAGATCAGCAGCACCGCCGAGGCCCCCAGCAGTTTCGCCTCATAGATCATGTACTCATCCACGGTGAAGTCCTTCCGCAGACAGGGGACGGACACCGCTGCGGCGATTTCCTGCAGATACTCGTCGCTGCCCAGAAACCACTTCGGCTCGGTGAGAACGGAAATGGCGTCCACCCCCGCCGCTTCGTAGTCCCTGGCGATCTCCAGGTACGGAAACTCCGGGGCGATCAGGCCCTTGGAGGGGGAGGCCTTTTTGCACTCGCAGATGAAGGACATCCCCGGCCGTTTCAGCGCCGTTTCAAAGGCATAGTCCCCTTTGGGCAGGGCCACGGCCCGGTCCCGGAGGGTCTGTTCCGGCACGGTGCGCTTTGCAGTCTCCACCCGCTCCCGGGCGTGAGAGGCCAGCTGGTCCAGAATCGTCATGCCGTTGCCTCCGGCCGGTTGCTCACTTCGATGAATTTTTCCAGCGTGGCCAGGGCCGCACCGGAGTCGATGATCTCCCCGGCCAGCTTCACGCCGTCGGCCAGGGCCGCCGCCTTGCCGCCCAGATACAGTCCGGCACCGGCGTTCATCAGCACCGCATCCCGTTTCGGGCCTTGTTCACCACGCAGAATTGCCCGGGTGATGGCGGCGTTCTCCGCCGGGGTGCCGCCCACCAGATCCGCCTTTTCGCACCGGGTCAGACCGAAATCCTCCGGAGCGATCACATAGGACTTGAACCAGCCGTCCCTGAACTCGCACACGGTGGTGGGCGCGCTCATGGAGATCTCGTCCAGTTTGTCCTGGCCGTACACCACCATGCCGTGGCGCACACCCAGATCGATGAGCACCTGGGCCAGGGGCTCCACCAGATATTCGTCATACACGCCCAGCAGCTGCAATTTGGGGCTGCCCGGGTTGGTCAGGGGGCCCAGAATGTTGAACACCGTGCGGAAGCCCAGTTCCTTCCGGATGGCGCCCACATATTTCATGGAGCTGTGGTATTTCTGGGCGAAGAAGAAGCACATCCCCACCTCATTGAGCAGTTCCAGACACCGCTCCGGGCTCTGCTGGATGTTGACGCCCAGGGCCTCCAGACAGTCCGCCGTGCCGCTCTGGGAGGAGGCGGCCCGGTTGCCGTGCTTGGCCACCTTCACGCCCCCGGCGGCGCACACCAGGGCGGAGGTGGTGGAGATGTTGAAGCTGTGCGCCCCGTCACCGCCGGTGCCCACGATCTCC
>JALFTG010000127.1 GCA_022779345.1 Oscillospiraceae bacterium
TATGATGGGCGTTGTCGGTCGTATCGGTCGTGTTCTTGGTCCGAAGGGCTTGATGCCTAACCCCAAGAGCGGAACCGTCACCATGGATGTTGCCAAGGCAATCGCCGATATTAAAGCCGGTAAGGTTGAATATCGTGTCGATAAGACCAACATCTGCCACTGCCCCATCGGCAAGGTAAGTTTCGGCAGGGATAAGCTCGTTGAAAACCTCAACACCCTCATGGACGCTATCATCAAGGCCAAGCCCGCTGCTGCAAAGGGCACTTACATCAAGAGCTGCGTCACTGCTTCCACCATGGGCCCCGGCGTGAAAGTCGCCGCCAAGCAGACCGTCAACGGTTAATCACCCATCAAGATTCGCCCACCGGAAATCCGGTGGGCGATTTTTTCTCTTATGGAAAACCCCGGCGGGGCTTTCCTACATGGAATTGATACGCACAAACCAGACCGGTCCGGGAGCCTCCCCCTCTGGGGGAGGTGCCCCCACAGGGGGCGGAGAGGGCATAGAATGGTCAGGCCCTCTCAGTCGCGGTTTCACCGCGCCAGCTCCCCCAGAGGGGGAGCCGGGATTGGTGCGGCGGATGTCCGGGAACGGGTGGGTTTGGAACCCGCCCCTATAGAAAATAACCGCCCCTGAGGATATCCCTCAGGGGCGGTTCCATATCATGCTCAGAACTCCAGTTCGCCCACATACACCAGGTTGGTGTCGCCGGACAGGAGGACCCGGTCGTCATTGTAGTTGACCACCAGATCGCCACCCCGGAGCTTCACGGTGATGTCCGTGTCCTTCTTGCACAGGCCGCTCTCCACAGCGGCGGCCACGGCGGCGCAGGCGCCGGTGCCGCAGGCACGGGTCTCGCCGTTGTCGCTCTCCCAGGTACGGATCCGCAGGGTGTAGGGGTTGATATACCGCACCAGCTCCACATTCATGAGCTCAGGGAACTGGCCGCACTGCTCGATGGCGGCGGTAATAGCCTGCAGGTCCTTGTTGTCCACCCGGTCCACGAAAATGACGCAGTGGGGGTTGCCCACGGACAGACAGGTGACGCTCATGGGCTTGCCGCCCAGGTCCAGCTGGTAGTTGATGACCTTGTCGGTGTCCACCAGCATGGGGATCTCTTTGGGATCAAAGCGGACCTTGCCCATGTCCACGGTGACGGAGGACACCTTGCCGTTGGTGATATACAGGTGCATACTCTTGACGCCGATGCGGGTCTCGATGGTCATGTCCTCTTTCTTCACGATGCCGTTGTCATACAGGAACTTGGCGGCGGAGCGGATGGAGTTGCCCATCATCATGCCCTCCATGCCGTTCTGGTTGTAGATACGCATTTTCGCGTCGGCAATGTCGGAATTCTCGATGAGGATCAGGCCGTGGGCGCCCACGCCGGTGTGCCGGTCGCACAGGCTGGCGCACAGGGATTCGGGGGTGGGCACGCTGCCGTCCCGGTTGTCGATGAAGATATAGTCGTTGCCGGAGCAGGTCATCTTGGAGAAGGTGAGCTTCTGGCGCTGGGTGCGCATATCGTTGATATTCACCAGCTCCGTGTTCTGCTCGGTGAACCGGCTGGCGATCACATCCGCGTACACATTGGCGGTGTCCAGACTGGTCAGGCAGGGGATGTCGTGGCGCAGGGCGAACCGGTGCAGGGCCATGTAATCTCCCAGGGTGGAGTCCACCAGGGCGCCGGTGTAGACCACACAGCGGATCTTGCCGCTCTCCATGAGGTCGAAGATCTCATCGGACTCGCTGACGCCGGGCACGGAGGTGACCTCGATGTCCAGGGTGCGGATGATCTCGGCGGTGCCGGTGGTGGCGTAGAGCTTGATGCCCAGGTCGTAGAACTTCTTGGCCAGGTCCAGGATTTCCAGATAGTCGTGGTCGTCCACGCTCAGGAGTACGCCGCCGTGCTTGGGGATGCCCCGGATGCCAGCGGCGGTCAGGCCCTTGAACAGGGCTTCCGCGGTGGTCTTGCCGATGCCCAGCACCTCGCCGGTGGATTTCATCTCCGGGCCCAGGATGGAGTTGGCGTCGGTGAGCTTCTCAAAGGAGAACACGGGGACTTTCACCGTGTAGTACGGGGGCGTCTTATACAGGCCGGAGCCGTAGCCCAGGTCGATGAGCTTGTGGCCCAGCATGACCTTGGAGGCCAGGTCCACCATGGGCACGCCGGTGACCTTGCTGATGTAGGGCACGGTGCGGGAGGCCCGGGGGTTCACCTCGATGACATACAGTTCCCCGTCATAGATCAGGTACTGGATGTTCACCAGGCCCTTGGTGCCCAGAGACAGGGCCAGCTTGGTGGAGCAGTCCACGATGGTGGTCTGCATCTTGTCCGTCAGGTTATAGGGGGGATAGACGGCGATGGAGTCGCCGGAGTGGACGCCCGCCCGCTCCACATGCTCCATGATACCGGGGATCAGCACATTCTCGCCGTCGGAGATCACATCCACTTCCAGCTCGGTGCCGGGCATATACTTGTCCACCAGCACCGGGTTGTCGATGCCGCCGGAGAGGATCACATTCATGTACCGCTCCACGGCCTCCCGGTCATGGACGATCATCATGTTCTGGCCGCCGATGACATAGCTGGGGCGCAGGAGCACGGGGTAGCCCAGAGTCTCCGCCGCCTGAATGGCCTCCTCCAGGGAGTTGACGCCCATGCCTTTCGGGCGCTTGATGTTGAATTCCTCCAGCAGTTCGTCAAACCGCTCCCGGTCCTCGGCGGTGTCGATGCCCTCGGCGGAGGTGCCCAGGATCTGCACGCCGCTCTCGTCCAGGAACTTGGTGAGCTTGATGGCCGTCTGGCCGCCGAAGGCCACCACCACGCCCACCGGGTTCTCAGCGTGGATGATGTTCATCACATCCTCCGGGCACAGCGGCTCGAAGTACAGCCGGTCGGCGGTGTCATAGTCCGTGGAGACGGTTTCAGGGTTGTTGTTCACGATCACCACATCGTAGCCCAGAGATTTCAGGGTCTTGACGCAGTGGACGGAGGAATAGTCGAATTCGATGCCCTGGCCGATGCGGATGGGGCCGGAGCCCAGCACCATGACCACGGGCCGTCCGCTCTTGGGGAAGTTCCGGGAGTCGCAGTAGGCACCGTAGGAGGAGTAGAAGTAGGGCGTGGCCGCCGCAAATTCCGCCGCGCAGGTGTCCACCATCTTATAGATGGCGTCCTCATGGGGCAGTTCCTTCGCCCCGGAGATGCGCTGCAGAGCCTTGTCCGTGTAACCGAATAGCTTGCCCTGGTGGTAGTCCTCTTTGGACAGTTCACCGGTGCCTTCGATCCGCAGTTCATACTCCGCCAGATTTTTCAGCTTGGAGATGAACCACTCGTCCACCTTCGTGACCTCGTGGATCTCGTCCACGGTCCAGCCGGCCTTCAGGGCCTCGAAAATGGTGAACAGGCGCAGGTCGTTCACCCGGCGCAGGCGCTCGGCCAGGGGCTTGCCGCTGGTGGGGGTGCGGTTCAGGGTGTCCAGACCGATCTCAGCGCCCCGGACGGCCTTCATAATGGCCATCTCAAAGCTGGGGGCGATGGCCATGACCTCGCCGGTGGCCTTCATCTGGGTACCCAGCTTCCGGGAGGCGGAGGAGAATTTGTCAAAGGGCCACTTGGGCACTTTGGCCACGATATAGTCCACCGTGGGTTCGAAGCAGGCGGTGGTCTGGCCGGTCACATCGTTTTTGATCTCGTCCAGGGTATAGCCCAGGGCGATCTTGGCTGTGACCTTGGCGATGGGATAGCCCGTGGCCTTGGAGGCCAGGGCGGAGGAACGGGACACACGGGGGTTCACCTCGATGACCGCATACTCAAAGCTGTCGGGATTCAGGGCAAACTGGCAGTTGCACCCGCCCTCGATGCCCATTTCCGTGATGATGTCCAGAGCGGCGGAGCGGAGCATCTGATACTCCTTGTCCGCCAGGGTCAGGGCCGGGGCCACCACGATGGAGTCGCCGGTGTGGACGCCCACGGGGTCGAAGTTCTCCATGGAGCAGATGGCGATGCAGTTGCCGATGCTGTCCCGCATGACCTCGAACTCGATCTCTTTCCAGCCGCCGATGTATTTTTCCACCAGGATCTGGGTGATGGGAGACAGGTCCAGACCGGTGAAGGCGATGGTGCGCAGCTCCTCCTCGTTATAGGCCACGCCGCCGCCGGCGCCGCCCAGGGTGAAGGCGGGACGGACGATAACCGGATAGCCGATGCGGTTTGCGATCTCCACGGCGTGGTCCACCTCGTTGGAGATCTCAGAGGGGATGATGGGCTGGCCGATGCGCTCCATGGCCTCCTTGAACAGCTGCCGGTCCTCAGCCTTGTCAATAGCCTCCAGGGAGGTGCCCAGCAGGCGCACATTGTGCTCAGCCAGGAATCCGGACTTGCCCAGCTGCATGGCGATGGTCAGGCCGGTCTGACCGCCCAGACCCGCCAGCAGGGAGTCGGGTTTCTCTTTCTCGATGATCCGCATCACCGTCTCGGCGGTGAGGGGCTCCAGATAAATGGCGTCGGCCATGGCCTTGTCGGTCATGATGGTGGCGGGGTTGGAGTTCACCAGCACCACTTCCACACCCGCGTCCTTCAGGACCCGGCAGGCCTGGGTGCCGGCGTAGTCAAACTCGGCGGCCTGGCCGATGACGATGGGGCCGGACCCGATCATCAGGACTTTCTTGATTCTGGTATCTCTCGGCATCAGCGATCCCCTCCCATCATGTTCACAAAGCGGTCAAAGGCGGATTCCATATCGTGGGGCCCGCCGTGGGCCTCCGGATGGAACTGCATGGTGAAGGCCCCCAGGTCGGGGTAATCCACGCCTTCGCAGGTGTTGTCGTTCAGATTCACATAGGACAGCTCTCCGCCGATCTTGTCCAGCCCTTCGGTGAGCACGGCATAGCCGTGGTTCTGGCTGGTAATGTAGCTGCGGCCGGTTTTCACATTCCGCACGGGCTGGTTGGCGCCCCGGTGGCCGTATTTCAGCTTGGCGGTCCGGGCTCCGGCGGCCAGAGCCAGCAGCTGGTGGCCCAGGCAGATGCCGAACATGGGCTTTTTGCCCAGCAGTTTTTTCAGCTGCTCGATGCAGAAGGGGTTGTCCGCCGGGTCGCCGGGACCGTTGGACAGCATAATACCGTCGGGGTTCAGGTTCAAAACCTCTTCCGCGGCGGCATTGTAAGGCAGCACGGTCACTTTGCAGCCACGGGTCAGAAGATTGTCCGCAATGGACTTCTTGGCGCCGTAGTCCATGAGCACCACGGAATGCTTTACCTCGCCCTCAGGCAGCAGCACTTCCGGCTCGTGGGATGCGGTGGCTTCCACCGCTCCGGTGACCTTATAATTTCTCAGTTCCGTCAGCATATTCTCGGGGACTTTGCTGGCGATAATGGCGTTCATCACGCCGTGTTCCCGGACGATCTGGGTCAGGCGCCGGGTGTCGACCCCGCAGATGCCGGGGACATTCTGTTCCTTCAGGTACGCATCAATGGTTCCCTGACAACGGAAATTGGACGGCTCGGTGCACCAGTCGTGAACCACCACACCCTTTACATGACATTTTCTGCTCTCTCCGTCCAACGGCATCATACCGTAATTGCCGATCTGGGGAAATGTGAACATCAGCGTCTGACCGTAATAGCTGGGGTCCGTCAGACTCTCCACATATCCCACAACACCGGTGGTGAACACCAGCTCACCGATGCTCTCCCGGGCGGCGCCGAAGCTCCTGCCTTCAAAGACCTCACCTGTTTCCAGTATCAAATAGGCTTTTTCCATGGGGGCACACCTTTCCGAAATATTTCGGGTCAGTCCGCAGACATCCCGATATTTTTGTTCAGTCATTCAAACCCCCTTCGGGTGTTTGAATGAGAATTTTGCGGCCGCTCCATGCACTCCCTTCGGTCGCACACTCCGCCGGCCGAGCAGTGTTTTTTTGCACAGCAAAGCCGCGCCAAAAAACAAATTTGACTTTGTTTGCGCCATCCGGCGCAAATTCTGCGAAGCTTTTAATAAGCTAATTTGTTCTTCCACAGTGGACACCGGGGAAAAATAGGTAAAATTTTTTTCGCCGTCTCAGCGGCGAAGCCCCGGGGCCGGGCGATCAGTGATCGCCCAGCAGCCGAAGCAGGACAGCCTTCTGTGCGTGCAGCCGGTTTTCCGCCTGGGTGAAGATCT
>JALFTG010000188.1 GCA_022779345.1 Oscillospiraceae bacterium
TCGCTGTGGGACTTCCCGCCGAATTTCTTCGTGAAAATGCTCTCGCACACATAGGTCAGCACCGACGGGGACAGACCCGTGGTGTAGGAATTGATGATCACAAAGGCGGGGTTGTCGCTGAGGACCTGGGAACACAGCTCCACAAAGCCCCACAGATTTTCCTCCAGCTTCCAGATCTCCCCGCCGGGCCCCCGGCCGTAGGAGGGCGGGTCCATGATGATGGCGTCATACTTCCGGCCCCGGCGGATCTCCCGGGCCACGAACTGGCCGCAGTCATCCACGATCCACCGCACGCTCCGGTCGGCCACGCCGGAGGAAGCCGCGTTTTCCTTCGCCCAGGCCACCATGCCCTTAGCCGCGTCCACATGGCACACGCTGGCCCCGGCGGCCAGCGCCGCCACGGTGGCGCCGCCGGTATAGGCAAACAGGTTCAGCACGCTGATGGGACGGCCCGCCGTGCGGATTTTGTTCATGGCCCAGTCCCAGTTGGCGGCCTGTTCCGGGAACAGACCCGTGTGCTTGAAATTCATGGGCTTGATGTTGAAGGTCAGTTCCTTGTAGTTCACCGTCCACCGCTCGGGCAGCCGGTTCTTGTTCCAGGCGCCGCCCCCGGAGGAGCTGCGGCTGTATGAGGCGTCCCGGGTTTTCCAATGGGGGTTTTTCCGGGGCGTGTCCCAGATCACCTGGGGGTCCGGGCGCACCAGATAATAGTCGCCCCACCGCTCCAGTTTTTCGCCTCTGGAGCAGTCCAGTACCTCAAAATCCTGCCATTCATTTGCAATCCACATGCCGTTTTCCCCGTTCCTGTCAGTAATACATATAATCAGACAGGATATTATACCATTCCGGTAGGAAAAACACAATCCGATTTTTCCCCAAACAAAAAATTCTCCGCACCTTTTCGGTGCGGAGAACAGTTTACAAACAGCTTCGCAGAATTTGCGCCGGATGGCGCAAACAAATTGTATCCGCAGGGAGTGCATGGAGCGGCCGCAAATGCTCTGCCGGCCCCCTGCGGGGGCCGGCAGACATTTATCTCATATAGTACATGGCCGCGGCATAGTCGGTGATGATGGCGTCATAGTTGCCTTTGTAGAGGTTGTCGAACACCGTCTCATTGCCCGCATCCGTCACCCGGATCTCCCCGGCCCGGGCAGACAGGTCCGTCAGCGCCAGGGCGTCGGCGTATTTGGCCGCGTCGTTCATGCCGATCACCTTGCCGGAGAGCCTGCGCATACTGCCCAGATGGCTGCCGGACAGGACCACGACCACCACGCCGCCGTCCATATAGGGGCACACCACCTGATATCTGGTCTCCGCCGGGTCCAGGAGCATCCCGCCCCAGACGCAGTCCACATTGCCGGAGCTCAGTTCCACATAGGCGTCGCTCTCATCGCCGATCTCCTGGAATTTCAGCTCCCAGCCCAGCAGCTCGCACACCGCTTTGGCCACATCCACATCAAAGCCCATGTACACATTGCTGTCAATATAGCTCATGGGAAAGTTGTCCGGGTCCATGCCCATGATGAAGGTCCGGGGCTGGGGCTGGCCCACGGCGTCCAGAGCGCCGGCATCCGCCTCGAAGCTGGCCGTTTCCCTGCCGAACCACTTCACGGAGATCTCCCCGATGCGGCCCTGGGCGGACAGCACCTTCAGCGCCGCCTGCACATACTCCGCCGCCGGGTCCCCGTTCCGGAAGCCGATGGCATATTGTCCCTCTGTCAGAGTCTCGATCATGGTGTACGCCCCGCCGGACCGGTTCCCGCACCCGATCAGCGTCAGGCACAGGCACACCGCCAGCAGCAGGGCGGTTATCCGCTGAAATTTCACAGTTCCCGCTCCTTCGGTCATTTTCGTCCTTTTAGGATAACCGATTGCACAGCCGAGCGCAAGAGGAAAAGTGTGAACAATCCAAAAATCAGACGGAAGTCGGCCTATCAAGGCCGCCTCCCGTCTGATTATTTTTGGAATTGCCGCATCCGCCACGGAAATTCCTCATTTCTCATTTCTGATTCCTAATTCTCCGCAGCTTCCGCCAGGGGCAGAAATACCTCGGCTTTGAACAGGTCGCCGTCCACGGTCAGCTCCAGCTTGCCGCCCATCAGGGCCGCCAGACTCTGGGCAATGGACAATCCCAGGCCACTGCCCTCCGTGTTCCGGGAGGAGTCCCCCCGGACGAACCGCTCCATCAGCTCGTCGGCGCTGATGTTCAGCCGTTCCCGGGAGATGTTCTTCACGGACAGCACCGCCCGGTCCTCCCGGCGCTCCGCGGCCAGGTACACCCGGGTGCCGGACATGGCATATTTGCAGGCGTTGCCCAGAAGATTGTCCATGATCCGCCACAGATACCGCCCGTCACTCCGGGCCAGCAGCGGACCCGCCGGAGGCTGGGCCACCACCTCCAGCTCCGCGCTCAGGAGCCGGGCGGCGTATTCCGCCTGGGCCTGCTCCAGAAACTCCCCCAGATCCACGCTTTCCAGCGCCACATGGAGGTTACCCGTGGAGGCCTTGGACGCCTCCACCAGATCCTCCGTCAGCTTCTTCAGTCGGGCGGACTGGCGGTCCAGCACCTCCACATATTCCGCCGCCTTCTCCGGCAGCTCCTCCTTTTTCAGCAGGTCCACATAGCTGACGATGCTGGTCAGGGGGGTTTTCAGGTCGTGGGACACATTGGTGATCAGCTCCGTTTTCATCCGCTCGGATTTCAGCCGGTCCTCCACCGCCAGGGTCAGGCCGTCCCCGATCCGGTTCAGGTCCTCCCCGCAGGCCTTGAAGTCCAGCCGCATCCGGGAGGTGTCCACCCGGTAGTCCAGATCCCCGTCAGCAATGGCCCGGGCGGCAGCCTGGAGCTTTTTCAT
>JALFTG010000131.1 GCA_022779345.1 Oscillospiraceae bacterium
GTGTGCCCGGAACAGCTGGGCGGTCTGCCCACGCCCCGGCCCCCTGCCGAGCGCCAGGGAGCATTTGTCCGCACCCAGGCGGGAAAAGATGTGACGGAGCAGTACACCCGGGGCGCCCGGGAGGCATTGCGGCTGTACCGCCTGTTGGACTGCGACGCCGCCGTGCTGAAAGAGCGCAGCCCCTCCTGCGGCCGGGACACGATCTATGACGGCACCTTCACCGGCACCCTCACCCCCGGCGACGGCGTGACTGCCGCCCTGTTCCGGGAAAACGGCATCCGGGTCTATGGCGAAAGCGGGATCGGGAAACTGCTGAAATAAAAACAGGCTGTGTCCGCATTAGCGGACACAGCCTGTTTTTATCCAGTCACAAATCACTGTACTGCACGCCCATCTGTGTCATTGCGAGGAGGGCACAGCCCGACATGACAATCCGCTTCCCCTGTCCTGCGTCAACGCACGCAGAAAAAGGAGAACGGATTGCCACGTCGCTTCGCTCCTCGCAATGACAGAACGGGTATGCGGTGCGTTGGTGACGGCGGCGTCAACCCTCCAGAATGGCCATGAACTCCTCGCCGGTGATGGTCTCCTTTTCATACAGGAAACCGGCCAGCTCGTCCAGCTTTTCCCGGTTTTCGGTGAGGATGCGGACCGCCTTGTCGTGCTGCTGCTTCACCAGCTCCACCACCTTTTTGTCGATGAGGGTCTGGGTCTCCGGGGAGCAGGCCAGGGAGGTGTCCCCGCCCAGATACTGGTTGGTCACCGTCTCCATGGCCACCATGTCAAACGCGTCGCTCATGCCGTACCGGGTAATCATGGCCCGGGCCAGCTTGGTGGCCTGTTCAATGTCGTTGGAAGCGCCGGTGGTGACACTTCCGAACACCACTTCCTCCGCCGCCCGGCCGCCGGTATAGGTGGCGATCTTGTTTTCCAGTTCTTCCTTGTTCATCAGGTAGTGGTTGCCCTCCTCCACCTGCATGGTGTAGCCCAGGGCGCCGGAGGTGCGGGGGACGATGGTGATTTTCTGCACCGGGGCGGAATTGGTCTGTTTGGCGGCCACCAGGGCGTGGCCGATCTCGTGATAGGCCACGATGCGCTTTTCATGGTCGGACATGATGGCGTTCTTCTTCTGATACCCGGCGATGACCACTTCGATGCTCTCTTCCAGGTCGGCCTGGGTGGCGAAGCGGCGGCCCTGGCGCACGGCCCGGAGGGCGGCCTCGTTGACGATGTTGGCCAGCTCCGCACCGGAAGCGCCGGAGGCCATCCGGGCGATCTTGTTGAAGTCCACATCCTCGGCGATCTTCACCTTCCGGGCGTGAACCTTCAGAATCTCCTCACGGCCCTTCAGATCCGGCAGTTCCACGGGCACCCGCCGGTCGAACCGGCCGGGACGGGTCAGGGCCGGGTCCAGGGACTCGGGCCGGTTGGTGGCGGCCAGGATGATGACGCCGGTGTTGCCCTCAAAGCCGTCCATCTCCGTGAGCAGCTGGTTCAGGGTCTGCTCCCGCTCATCGTTGCCGCCCACGCGGCCGTCCCGCTTGCCGCCGATGGCGTCGATCTCGTCAATGAACACGATGCAGGGGGCCTTTTCCTTGGCCTGCCTGAACAGGTCCCGCACCTTGGATGCGCCCATGCCCACGAACATCTCCACGAATTCCGAGCCGCTCATGGAGAAGAAGGGGACATTGGATTCACCGGCCACGGCCTTGGCCAGCAGGGTCTTGCCTGTGCCCGGAGGGCCCACCAGCAGCACGCCCTTGGGCATGGATGCGCCGATCTCCCGGTACTTGCTGGGGTCGTGGAGGTAATCCACGATCTCCTGGAGGTTTTCCTTGGCCTCGTCCTCTCCGGCCACATCGGAGAACTTGATGCCGTCAGAGGACTTCACATAGACCTTGGCGTTGCTCTTGCCCATGTTGAACATCATGGAATTGGTGCCGCCGGCCTTTTCCATGAGTTTTTTGGACATGAGCTGTCCGATCCCGATGAAAATCACCAGCGGCAGGACCCAGGCCAGAATCTGGACCAGCAGGGAGGTCTGCTCGATTTCGACACCGTAGAATTTCACATCGGCGGCATACAGCCGGGCGGTCAGATCCGGATCATTGACCATGGCGGTTTTGTAAATGGTGGTTTCGTCTTTGTCGGTGAACAAAATGCGGTTATCCTGTTCCTGAATTTCCGCTTTTCCGACTTCTCCGTTTTCTGTCATGGAAATAAAGGTGCCGTAGTCCACCTCTTTGATCTGATGCTCGGTTATCCAGGGGACTGCCAGCATATTGAACAGCAGCAGAATGACCATCACGATCAGATAGTAGTAGATTAACGGCCGTTTGGGCGATTTGACTTCTTTCATGGCCTTTTACTCCTTCAGAAATTTCATTTTCCTTTATTTTAAAATTCTCGCAGGGAATGTCAATTTCCCGGAAAAGAAGTTCTCATAATCTTTACATTTCCGGGAAAATCATGAAAAAACTGTGTCCCGGTGTGCCGCAGAAAGCAGAAAAAAGCCTGCCGGTTTCCGGCAGGCTTCTGCATTGTTCAGAAGTCTCCGCCCACGGGATCGTTTTTGTCGGCGGAGGGGATGCGGGAGTCGTAGTGGATGCCCTGCAGGGCCTCATAATACAGGAAATAGGTGAATTCCGTATAGGCCCGGACAAAGGCGGACAGGGGCAGGACCAGCAGCGTGGCCGCCAGTGCGGGGAGGAACATGGCCAGACAGTTCAGCAGGACGGACTGCATGAAAAACCAGCCGAAAAAGCTCAGGTCCATGACGAACAGCTCCCCCTTGTGGCCTTTCATCATGTGCTTGCTGGCGGAGATGCAGTCCATGATCCCCATCTCCGGGTGATCCAGGAGAAGATACAGGCCCTGCCGGTACCGGTAGGCGGCGATGAAGCCGGGGATAACGAACAGCAGGCTCCACAGGAACACGAACACATAGGTGACGATCTCATAGCCGATGACCCGCAGCAGGACCGGCAGCCCGTCCAGCAGATTGCCGAAGCTGCCCTTTCCGTCCCGGACGGTGCGGATGACGAAGATAATCACGCCGGTGCTGACCATCAGCGCCATGATCTGCAGCAGCAGATCGATGCACCAGGCGCCCACGCCCGGCTGGGCGGCCATGATCCGGCTGAGCAGTTCCTCGTAGTTTTCCGGGTTGTTGTAGTATTCCAGCAGCAGGGACTGGATTTTGGCCGCATTGGTGACGCTGCTCTGGAGCAGGGACAGAATCTGAAGCACGGCGGCAGCTGCCAGAACCACCATCCAGGGGCTGGGTCTGGCTCCGGCGAGGAAGCCCCGGGCGGTAAATTTCAGTTGTTTCCGGTCGATCATTTTGATGGCCTCCCGTACAGAATTGTGATTAAGTGCAGTATAGCACGCCGGGCCGGTAAACTCAAGAGAAGGGCCCGGAAAAGAAAAATGTAAAAAATCGAAAAAAGGGTGTTGACATTTTCGGGGGATAGTGTTATTATACTCAAGCACCAAGTTGATACGCGCGAGTGGTGGAATTGGCAGACTCGCTAGATTCAGGTTCTAGTGCTCACTCCGGGCGTGCGGGTTCAAGTCCCGCCTCGCGCACCATTGGTAAACCCTTGAAAACCTCGGTTTTCAAGGGTTTTTTCTATGTCCGGAAAGTCCTTCCGGGAAGATATGGCCTTTGAAAACTGACGGGAGGAACTCCGGTTCCTCCCGTCAGTTTATATCCATTTCGCAGCGGGCGCCGGAACGGCGTTCGGATGGCCGCTTCACGGGGCTGTGTCCTCGTCCAGTGCCTGACCGTTGACGAAATAGGTAGAGCGGACCACATGGTTCAGATTTTCCGCATTGCGTTCCTTCAATGCCATGAAGATCCGTTCGTGGGCGCGGTACAGCTCATCCGCCCGGCCGGTGCCCAGCATATGCTCCACGCTGTCATGGCGCATGGAATAGGTCAGTGCGCGAACCATATTGCTGATCTTCGTCACCATCTGGTTGCCGCCCAGGTCATTGATCGCCTGGTGGAACTGATCATCCGCATGGAAAACCGTTTCCAGGTCCGGCGGGTCAGCCATGCAGGCTGTCATTAAGGTAGACAGCGGGCCCCGGAGAGTTTCAATGGCTTCATCCGTGGCCTTGGTGATGACGATGTGCATCACGCCAACTTCCATCATCTCCCGCAGTTCCATCAGACTGTCGAAACTGTCATCCTGGTTGAGGATGATGCCATAGATCATGGGGTCGATCAGGGAATCCGAGAACCCGGAGCAGACAAAGGTGCCCTCCGGACGGCGGATTTCCAGTACGCCCATAAAGACCAGAATCTTCACGGCCTCCCGTACCGTGTTGCGGGAAACACCCAGCAGGTCCGCCAGTTCCATCTCCGTGGGGATGCGGCTTCCGGGAACATACTCCCGGCGCATGATTGCCCCGGTGAGATAGTCAATGGTCTGCTGCACCACAGAGGTATTGTTGATTTTGGTTACTGATTCCAACGCTTTTCTGCCTGCCATACACTACCTGCTTCTTCCATGATAGATTTTCCGGATTGTCTCCCATTTCTCCTGTATTTTATTGTAATTACTGGGGCTGGGATTGTCAAGATTGGATCATTCTATTGGAAAACAAGCACCAAGTTACAGATGTCACAGACATTTGAATTGTGTATTGTGTTAAAAAGCGGAATGATCCATTATGGAAATATCCGAAAAGATCAAATGCGCGTAAAATCCCGTTGACAATTTGTTTCATTTGGCTTAACCTTTAATTGTTCAATGTAGAATGTTGAACATAGAATGACAACAACGGGAAAAACAAACAGAAAGGAAGCAACAACATGAAAAAGGTAATCGCACTGATCCTGGCACTGGCAATGACACTGACCCTGTGCGCCTGCGGTGGTTCTCAGACCTCCTCCGGCGGCAGCGACGGCGACAACCAGTACGACACCATCACCCTGACCATGGCCGTCAACGGCACCGATACCCAGATCGACACCAAAGTCGCCAACTATTTCAAAGAGCTGGTGGAAGAGGAGTCTCAGGGCAGCGTGATCATTGAGGTGTATCCCAATGACCAGCTGGCCGGCGGCAACGCCACCAAGGGCATCGAAATGATCGCCAACGGTTCCACCGACCTGGCCGCCTATGCCACCAGCGTGCTCAGCGTGCTGGATGAGCGCCTGTCCATCGGCACTGTGCCCTGGATGTTCAATAACTACACCGAGGCCCGTGAGACCATCGATGCCACCGGCCTGGCCTACTACGACAGCATCCTCCAGGAGCAGGGCATCACTGCCATTGGCTCCTTCCACAATGGTTTCCGGCAGCTGACCAACAGCAAGCGCGCTGTGACCACGCCTGAGGACCTGAAGGGTCTGAAGATCCGCGTCCCCGGCAGCGAAGTGTACATGAACTTCTTCAAGACTCTGGGCGCTGACCCGGTGGCCATGAACTGGAGCGAGGTGTTCACTGCTCTGCAGCAGGGTACCATCGACGGCCAGGAGAATGGCGTGAGCATCACCGCCACCTCCGGTGTTGTGGAAGTGCAGAAGTACATGACCATCTGGAACTACACCTATGAGAACGACCTGTTCCTGGCCAACAGCGAAATCTGGAACTCCCTGAATGAGGCCACCCGCACCATGCTCACCGAGAAGGCTGTGGAAGCCTGCAACTGGGGCCGTGACCAGGTGGAAGCCGAACAGGAGACCCTGATCGCCGAGTTCGAGTCCAAAGGCATGGAAGTCACCATTCTGACCCCGGAGCAACTGGTGCCCTTCCAGGAAAAGGTGGCTGACCTCCGCCAGAGCTTCTTTGAGAAATACGGCCCCGAAGCCTGTGCCGCCTTCGGTGTTGAGGGCTGAGAATATAAGCTCCATCCATGAACGGTTGAGGGCAGGGATGCCCCGCCCTCAACCGTTTTCCATTCCGCAGAATTAGTAAGGGGAACAAAGATGAATAAAATTCTTGACTACATTGAGGAGTCGCTAGTATGCGTATGCCTGATCGTGATGACCTCACTGACCTTCGTGAATGTGGTGTCCCGGTATGTGTTCAGCGCCTCTCTCTCCTTCTCCGAGGAGATCACCACCTATCTGTTCGTTCTGCTCAGCCTGCTGGGTGCGGCCATCGCTGCCAAGCGGGGAGCACACCTTGGCCTGTCCATCCTTACTGACCGGGTCGGGCCCAAAGCCGGCCGGGCACTGGGCATCATCTCCATGCTGTTTTCCACCGTCTTTTCCGCCATCATCTGTTACTACGGTGTGTTTATGGCCCTGAACCAGTACAACAAGGGACAGCTTACTGCCGGCACCCAGCTGCCGGAGTGGATCTTCGGATCTTTCGTCCCCATCGGCGCTCTGTTCGTGACCATCCGCTTCGCACAGAACCTGTTCCGTCTGATCGCCGGCAAGGAGATCCAGCATGAGGATGTGGTGGCGGAAGCACTGGAGAACGCTGCACAGGAAGAGGAGGATTGATCCATGGAAGCGATTGTACTGTTTGCTGTTTTTGCCATACTGCTGATTCTGGGCACGCCCATTGCGGTCTGCCTGGGTATCTCCAGTATTCTGTCCATGCTGGTGCTGGGCGCCGGGCGGCCGGTGGATGTGGTGCTGGGCACCGTCCCCCAGCTGGTTTCTGCCGCCACCAGCAAGAGTGTGCTGCTGGCCATTCCCTTCTTCATTCTGGGCGGCAACATCATGGAAAAGTCCGGTATTTCCGGCAAGCTCATTGACCTGGCAGAGGCCTGCGTGGGCCATCTCAAGGGCGGTGTGGCCATGGTGTGCGTCATCGTCGCCTGCTTCTTTGCCGCCATCTCCGGTTCCGGCCCGGCCACCGTGGCTGCGCTGGGACTGATCCTGATTCCCGCCATGGTGAAGGTGGGGTATGACGCCCCCTTTGCTGCGGCCCTCATGGCTACTGCCGGGGCGATCGGCGTCATCATTCCGCCCAGCATCACCTTCGTGGTGTACGGCTCCATCTCCGACACCTCCATTGGCGACCTGTTCATCTCTGGCGTGGTTCCCGGCCTGCTCATGGGTGCTGCGCTGGTCATCATCACCCTGTGGCTGGGCCGCAAGAGCGATCTGCAGCGGCTGCCCCGCCGCTCCGGGGCAGAGCGCTGGAAGGCCTTCAAGGGCGCCTTCTGGGGCCTGCTGATGCCGGTCATCATCCTGGGCGGCATCTACGGCGGTATCTTCACCCCCACGGAGGCTGCGGCTGTGTCCGCTGTCTACGGCCTGATCATCGGCGTATTCGTCTACCGCACCATCAAGCTCAAGCAGTTTATCCGCATCCTGGTGGACACCGCCTCCACCACCGCCACCGTCATGTTCATCACCGCGGCCGCCACCCTGTTTGCCTATGTGCTGACCCGGGCCCGCATCGATGTGGCCATCAGCAGTCTGCTCACGGATGTGGCCGGCGGAAACAAGATCATCTTCCTGCTCATCGTGAAGATGGTGCTGCTCATCGCATGCAGTTTCCTGGATTCCACCTCTGCGCTGTACATCTTCACGCCGCTGTTCGTCCCCGTGGCCAAGGCTCTGGGCATGAGCATGGTCCACTTCGGTACCATTATGATCGTAAACCTGGCCATCGGTCTGGTGACTCCGCCTGTGGGCGTGAACCTGTATGTGGCCTGCGGCATCGCAGATGTGGATTTGAGAAAGATCTCCAAGGCGGTGATACCGCTGTTGATCGCATCGCTGATCGTACTGATGCTGGTGACCTATGTGCCAGAGCTGTCCCTGTTCCTGCTGGGCGGCGAATGACCGGCGAATCGCTGATCGTATGAATCACTGAAAATCACGGGCGGGAGGCCGGATCCTCCCGCCGGAAAGAAAGGGCATCTGACTATGAAAGAAAATCTTAGCGTTGCACAGCTGAAAAACAAATGCGTTGATCTGAAAAAGAACGCCATTTCCATGATTTACAAGGCTCAGTCCGGCCATCCCGGCGGCTCACTGTCCATCGCGGACTTTGTCACCGCCTGCTACTGGCACGCCATGGATGTGGACCCCCAGAATCCCCGCTGGGAGGACCGGGACCGCTTCGTGCTGTCCAAGGGTCACACCTGCCCGGCCCAGTATGCCGCTCTGGCCATGAAGGGCTATTTTGACATGAGCGTGCTGGACACCCTCCGCCAGGAAGGCAGCATCCTCCAGGGCCACCCGGACATGAAAAAGTGCCCCGGTATCGACATCTCCACCGGCTCTCTGGGCCAGGGCTTCGCCTGCGCCGCCGGTATGGCGCTTGCCGCCAAGCTGGACGGCAGGGACTACAATGTGTTCTGCGCCATCGGCGATGGTGAGTGCAACGAGGGCGAGATCTGGGAAGCCGCCGGCACCGCTTACAAGTATAAGCTGGATAACCTGATTGCCTTTGTGGACTGGAACAACCTGCAGCTGGACGGCACCTGCGAGGAAATTATGCCGCCGGTAGACCTGGCGAAGAAGTTCGAGGCCTTCGGCTTCCAGGTCTGGCAGATCGATGGCAACGACATGGAGCAGGTGGTCCAGGCTCTGGATGAGGCCCTGGCTGCCAGAAACGGTCTGCCCAAATGCATCGTGGGCAAAACCGTCAAGGGCAAAGGCGTTTCCTACATGGAAAATCAGTGCGGCTGGCATGGTGTTGCACCCAACGCAGAGCAGTACGCCCAGGCAATGGATGAACTGAACAGCCAGTATGTGGACTGCTGAGGAGGACTGAAGATGAATTTTGAAAAGAAGATCGCAACCCGGGACGGCTTCGGCGATGAAATCGTGGCTCTGGGCAAGGAGAACCGCAATATTCTGATTGTGGACGCCGACATCGGCAAGTCCTGCAAGACCGGCGCTTTCCGGAAGGAACTGCCGGACCAGTACCTGAATGTGGGCATCGCAGAGCAGAACTGCGCCGGTGTGGCCGCCGGTCTGGCCACCTGCGGGAAGATTCCCTTCGTGGTGACCTATGCCGCCTTTGGCTCCATGCGCATGGTGGAGATGATCCGCCAGGAAATCTGCTACCCCCATCTGAATGTAAAGATTGCCTGTTCCCACGGGGGGGTCACCCCCGCCAATGACGGTGCCAGCCATCAGGCCATCGAGGATATGGGCATCCTGCGCACCATCCCCAACATGACTGTCATCATGCCCGCCGACTACCACTCTGCCCGGAAGCTGGTGCGTGCCGCCGCGGAATTTGACGGCCCGGTGTATCTGCGCTTCACCCGGGACGCTGTGCCCGTGATTTATGACGAGACCGAGGAATTTGAGATTGGCAAGGCCAAGCAGCTGAGAGCCGGAAGCGATGTGGCTATCATCGCCAACGGCGATACGGTCCGTCTGGCACTGGAGGCTGCGGAAGTTCTGGCCGCCCAGGGCGTGGAGGCCCGGGTGCTGGATATGCACACCATCAAGCCTCTGGACGAAGCTGCTGTCCTGGACTGCATCAACTCCATCGGCCGCATTGTCACCGTGGAGGACCACAACATCCTCAATGGTCTGGGCAGTGCCGTGTGTGAGCTGGCGGCAGAGACAGGCCGCGGCAAGGTCAAGCGCCTGGGCATTCAGGACCAGTTCGGGATGTCCGCACCCTATGAGCGGCTGCTGGCCATGAACGGCGTCACTGTGGAAAACATTGTGGACAGCGCCAAAGCGCTGATGAAGTAAAGGAATGGGAGCTATGAAAGTATTTCTGATCGGCTGCGGCGACATCGCCCGCCATCACGGCAGAGCCATCGTCCGTCTCGGCGGCGAAATTATCGGCGGCTTTGACATCAGCAAAACCAGCGCAGACCTGGTTTCTCAGGAGTTTGGCTGCCCCTGCTGTGCTTATGAGGAGATCGAAGAAAATGTGGTCAAAGCCGACTATGTGGTCATCTCCACCCCGCCCACCAAGCGTCTGGACTATGTGGAAATGGTGCTGAAGCATCACATTCCCCTGTATATGGAAAAACCCGTGGCCTGCACCATGGAGGATGCCATGAAGATCAAGGCCATGGCCGACGAGTACGACGGCCGGATCATGGTGGGCTTTGCCCATTACTACCGCCCTGCCTACCAGAAGATGCTGGAGATGGTGAAAAGCGGAATGTTCGGCGAACCGGTGGACATCGCCTTTTCCCGGCTCAGCCCCGGATTCGGCTTCCACGCCCAGAACCTGGGCGCTTCCTGGCGCACCGATCCCAATCTGGCCTGCGGCATGACAGTAGAGTCCGTGTCTCACGACTGGAAGCTGATCACCGCCATGGCCGGCGGGTTTGACACCATCGCCTGCAACTACACCGGCACCATCGACTCCGTGCCCAGGTTCGACAACCACACCTCCATCACCATCCGCCTGCGCAACGGCGCCATCGGTACCATCGCCGCATCCTGGGCCTGCGATGTGCCCACCTGCTCCCGGGCCTACATCGGCACCAAGGGGTCCATCTTCCTCACCGGCGAGGGGATGTTCGAGTTCACCAAGCTGACCTGGAAAACCGAGGATATGCCCTATGCCGAGACCCTCACCTTCAACGACTCCTACGACCACGCCACCGGCGATGTGATCTACTATGCCCAGAAGGCGTTCCAGGAGAGCCTGAAAAACGGTACCGAGTTTGAAACTCCGCTGTCCGATGGCATCTCCGCCCTGATCTACTCCCTGGCCGCCAAGAAGTCCAGCGAGGAGCAGATCACCGTGAAAGTCCCCGACTGGGGCGTCATCGAGTAACCCCTATAAAAAACATCCTCCCGGCTGTGCAGCCGGGAGGATGTTTTTTTAATAGAATGCATATCGCGTTGGTTTTCGTTTGTATTTGATGCCGGACACGATGCCCATGGCCGCAAACAGCGAGACAATGGAAGAGCCGCCGTAGCTGAAGAAGGGCAGGGTGATGCCGATGACGGGGGTGATGCCCATGCACATCCCCGTGTTCTCAAAGGTCTGGAACAGAATCGTGCCCGCAACGCCGAAGCACACCAGCATACTCAGGGTGGTGCCGGACTTCAGCCCCACATAGATGCACCGGATGGCGATGATCACCAGCAGCAGGATCACGATCACGCAGGCGATCATGCCGAGCTCCTCGCCGATGACGGAAAAGATGAAGTCCGTGTGCTTGCCCGCCCGGTCCGACTGGCTCTGGGGGCCGTTGTACAGCCCCTTTCCGGTGAGCTGGCCGGAGGCCAGGGCGATTTTGCTCAGGTTGGCCTGCCAGTTGATGCCGGAGTTGTCCGGGTCGATGCTGGGCACATAGGGCACGAGAATCCGGTCCTTCTGATAGTCCTGGAGCACATATTCCCACACGAAAGGCAGCACCGCCACAATGCAGGCCGCGCCGATCAGGAACCAGTAGCCCTTGAATCCGGCGGCAAACAGCATGACCAGGAAAATCACGAAGAACACCGTGGCGCTGCCCAGGTCCCGGGAGGTGACCAGAATCAGGCCGAACACCATCACAAAATGGACGGCCAGCTGCACGGCGGACTGGAACGAATTCAGGTCTTTTTTCGTCTTGAGATAGGAGATGTGTCTGGCCATGACCACAATGTAGGCCACCTTGACCACCTCGGAGGGCTGCACGCCGATGCCGAAAAACCGCAGCCAGCCGGTGTTGCCCGTGTCGCCGCTCTCGCCGAAGGGGATCAGCAGGAGCATCATGAGCACATTGAACACGCACAGCATGGGCCAGTTGTCCGCCAGGGTGTCGATATCAATATAGGTGAACAGCACATACAGGCCCAGACCCAGGGCGAAGGCGATGATCTGGACATACACCTGCTTCAGGCTGTCCGTGGAGGCTGTGGCGCTGGAGATGACCACGATGCCGAAAATGGTGCAGATACAGCAAAGGACCAGCAGCAGGATATCTGCCCGGGCGAAAAAGTCCTTTGCCAGAGAAACCGCTTTTTTCAAAATTCCGCTCCTTTAGATCAGTCTTTCGAACCCCCTTCGGGCGTTCGAAAGAGAGTTGCGGCCATTCCATGCACTCGCTGGCGCTCGCACACTCCATTGGCCGATAAGTGTTTTTTGGCACAGCAGAGCCGCACCAAAAAACGGATCAGATTTTTTGCGCCATCCGGCGCAAATTCTGCGAAGCTGGTAAACAGCTGATGGTTTTCGTCATTTGAATTCATATTATAACATAACGAAACTCTTTACGCAACGGCGGAAACGCGTTATAATAATACGAATCGACCGCCCCACCGCGGCGGGATATGATCGGAGTTTTTACAGTATTATGGAATATATCACAAACAGCGAAAAAGAAACAGAGACAATCGGTGAACAATTCGGCCGCCGGGTGAAAGACGGCACGGTGGTCGCCATGTACGGCGATCTGGGCGCGGGCAAGACCGCCTTTGTCCGGGGTATGGCCCGGGGCATGGGCATCGACGCCCGGGTGTCCAGCCCCACCTTCACCATTGTGAACGAATATCTGGGGGAGCGGACGCTGATCCACTTCGATATGTACCGGCTGGGCAGCGCCGACGAGCTGTTCGACATCGGCTGGGAGGACTATCTGGCCCGGGGCGCCGTGTGTGCCGTAGAGTGGAGCGAAAATGTGGAGGACGCGTTTTTCGGGGACGAGGTGCGCCTGACCATCGAAAAGCTGTCGGACACCGCCCGGAAAATCACCATTGAGGAGGGAACACCATGCTGACTCTGGCATTTGAATCCAGCGCCAAAGCCGCCAGCGTCGCTTTGTGCGACGGCGGCACGCTCATTGCCCAGTCCACCCAGATCTGCGGCCAGACCCACAGCGTCACCCTGCTGCCCATGGCCCAGGACCTGCTGAAAAACGCCGGGAAAACCCTGGAGGATGTGGAGCTGTTCGCCGTGGCCCACGGCCCCGGCAGCTTCACGGGCATCCGCATCGGCGTGTCCACGGTGAAGGGCCTGGCCTGGGGCTGTGACAAACCCGCCGTGGGCGTGTCCACCCTGGAGGCCATGGCCTGGAACGGTGTGGCATTCGGCGAAGGGGAACTGCTGTGCTGCGTCATGGACGCCCGGCGCAGTCAGGTCTACAACGCCCTGTTCACTGTCCAAAACGGCCGCCCCCGGCGCCTGTGCCCGGACCGGGCCATCTCTCTGGAGGAACTGGCCGGGGAACTGGAACAGCTGGGCCGGACCGCCCATCTCATCGGCGATGGCACGGAGGTGGCGGAGAAATTCCTCACCGCCCGGGGCCTGCCTGTGTGCCCGGCGCCGGAGAATCTCCGGTGGCAGAGCGGATACGGCGTGGCCATGGCCGCGCTGGACGCCGAACCCGGCACCGCCGACCAGGTCCTGCCCGTGTACCTGCGCCTGTCCCAGGCGGAGCGGGAGCGGCAGGAGCGTATGAAAAAGGAATGAATCAATCTGAAATCACGAGAGGAGAAATGACTATGAGCACTGTCCATGTATTTGAACACCCCCTGATCCAGCACAAGCTGTCCATCCTGCGGGATAAGAACACCAGCGTGAAGGAATTCCGGGAACTGATCAGCGAAATTTCCATGCTGATGTGCTATGAGGTCACCCGGGACCTGCCTCTGGAAGAGGTGGATGTGGAGACCCCTGTGGCGACTGCCCACTGCAAGCGTCTGGCCGGCAAGAAACTGGCCATTGTCCCCATCCTCCGGGCCGGCCTGGGCATGGTGGACGGCATGGTGGCCATGATCCCCAGCGCCAAGGTGGGCCACATCGGCCTGTACCGGGACCCGGAGACCCTGGAGCCGGTGAAGTATTACTTCAAGATGCCGCCCGATATCGATGAGCGGGAGGTCATTGTGGTGGATCCCATGCTGGCCACCGGCGGAAGCGCCGTGGCGGCGGTGAATTTCCTGAAGGAAGTGGGCGTGAAGCACATCCGCATCATGGACATCATCGCCGCGCCCGAGGGCATCGCGGCCATGCAGAAGGCCCATCCCGATGTGGACATCTATGTGGCGGCCCTGGACGATCATCTGAATGACCACGGCTACATCGTGCCCGGCCTGGGCGATGCCGGCGACCGGATTTTCGGCACCAAGTAACAGAACATGAAAAAGAAACTGATCGTTGCCGCCGGGACGGTGGTCCTGGTGCTGGTCATCGTTCTGGGCTGTGTCCTGTTTTGGAACAGCCGGCGTGAGGAACAGCCGCCGGAGATCTCCGCCGTGGTGGTGTCCAGCCGCCTGGAGCAGGTCAGCGAGCTGGCCACCGCCCGGTATTTCTACACGAATATGGGCGTGTTCGAGGACAGCAATGATTTTTACGGCATCAAAATCCCCTTCACCACCAAACGGTTCATCGTGTCCTATGACGGCACGATCCTGGCGGGGGTGGATCTGGCCGCGGCGGATGTGGTCATCACCGACACGGCCCTGACCGTGCGTCTGCCGGAGGCAGCCGTCCTGGCCCATGAGATCGATGAGGACAGTCTGGAGATTTATGACGAGACGAAGAATATCTTCAACCCCATCACCCTCTCCGACTACAACGGCTTCCAGGCAGACCAGAAGGCGGCCATGGAGGCAAAGGCTGTGGAAAACGGCCTGCTCACCCAGGCCAAAGCCCAGGCAGTCACCATCACCAGCCAGGTGCTCACGCCTCTGGCCGACCAGTACGGCCTGCTGTTAAGCGTGGAATAAAAAACAAACCAGCCGCAGAGCGATCCGCTCTGCGGCTGGTTTTTGTGTGGTATTTCAGATCATCAGTTCAGATTTCCCGTCTCATACAAAACGGCGGTCAGGGGGATCAGGGGTGCGGTTTCGCACCGGAGAATCCGGGGGCCCATGGCGCACACGGCAAAGCCCTTTGACCGGGCCTGCGCGGTCTCCTCCGGGGCAAAGCCCCCTTCCGGGCCGGTGATGATGGCGGCGGTTCGGCAGTCCTCGGCCTGCCGGATGGCGGCGGACATGGAGATCCGGTCCCCGGTCTCATAGAGGAACAGCTTCAGGTCCCACCGGGCGGCGTCCTCCAGCATATCCTCAAACCGGTCGAAATACCGCACTTTGGGGATGATGCCCCGGCCGGACTGCTTGGCGGCCTCCTCAGCGATCCGCTGCCAGCGCTCCAGCTTTTTGTCGGCGCCCTTTTTCGGGTCCAGACGGGCCACGCACCGGTCACACTGGAACAGCGTGATCTCCGCCGCCCCTAGCTCCGTGCACTTCTGCACGATGAAATCCGTGCGCTCGCCTTTTGCCAGGCCCGCATAAATATGTACCGCCACGGAGGCCTCCGCCCGGGAGGGCACCGCCTCCACCACATCGGCATAAGCGGTTTTGCCGTCACAGCTGACCAGCACGCACCGCAGGTCCGTGCCCTTGCCGTCGCAGATGGTCAGTGCCTCGCCCGGCCGCATCCGCAGCACCTTGATATGTTCCGCGTCCCGCCCGATGATGGTCACCGTCTTTGCTGCGGGATCGACTTGTTCCATAAAAAATCTCGGCATCTTTCTCTTCTCCTGTGGGATCTGTCCCAAGCATGGTTGCCGCCATATTATGCCACATCCGGAACGAACTTGCAACCTTTGCATAGAGTATTTTGAGGTGAAATGGTATGAAACAGGAGGAACTTTCCATTCTGGACCGGTTTGACACCGTCTGGCAGCGGGTGACTGCCGGAAACGGGGGTGCGGAAACCACCCCGGCGCCGGTTCCGGCCCGGGAGACGGCCATGCTGGAAGAACTGATGGACGGCACCGTCCGGGCGTGGAGCCGGTACACGGCTCTGGCCCGGCGCACCGGCGGAACTCATGCCCGGCAGCTGGCCGCCCTGGCCGGGAGCGCCCGGGACCATCTGCGGAAGCTCCAGCTGGAGTATTTTCTGGCCGCCGGGGATACCTATGCCCCCGGTGAGCCGCCCCGGACGGCCTTCGGCCTGCTCACGGAGCTGCGGGAGGCATACCGGGGGGAACTGGCGCTGGCGGAGCAGTTCGCCGCTGCCGGACGCTATGCCCCGTCCCGCCGGAACCTGTACGAATCCTGCGCCGGAACCTGCCTGAACCGTGCCGACCGGGTGAAAACCCTCATCGCGGAGGGGTTCGGGGCAGCGGGGATGAGAAATTAGAAATTGGGCCTCCCCCGGAGGGGAACCTTTGTGGGGAGGAACTGATCCGTGGGGGGCGGATATAAAAAACGCTTTCAGCTTTTTCCTGTCAGCTTTTCCAGTTCCCCCAGGGTTTCAGCGATGAGGGCGGAAACGGACAGGGCACGGGTGCCCACCACGATGGTATTGCACTGGTTCAGGGGAAGCAGCAGCTTCACCGCCCGGCTCCGGCCTACGGCTGCGGCCATGGCGGGGGTGATCTCCCCCAGCAGGGCGTCCGCCGACAGAATGCCGATGGGCCCGATGATCACATCCGCGTCCCGGCAGGCCACGATCACCGGGTTCTCCCCCGTGGCGCCGGCGTCGGCTCCGGCTTTCATCATGGCCGCCGTGGCGGCGCTGTTGGTGCCGATGGCCAGCACCTCTCCGGGGAGGCCCGCCTGCCGGATGGCGGCCACCAGCTGGGCGCCGATCCGGCCGCCCTGACCGTCGATGACTGCAAGTTTCATGTCGTCCACTTCCATTCTGTTTGATATGCCCAGTATAGCTGACCCGGCCTGCCGCCGCAAGGGGCGGAATCCGGGAATCATACATATTATACAATTAAATTGCCTGGGGAAAAAGAGTTTTGGACATTTCCACGGCGACGGCCCGGCGACGGGCCGCGCACAGTTAAAAGCTGGCAAAAAATGCAGTCTTTTTTTGACTAAATTGCAAAATTATCTTGATTTTTCCTCGGGAAAACGATATACTGAATCATATTCTTACATGGATACATGAAAGAAATCTGAAGGAGGATCTTTGAAAATGAAGAAAATGAGCAAGTTTCTTGCAATCGTCCTCTGCCTGGCCCTGGCCCTGACCATGGTAGCCTGCGGCGGCAGCGGCGATGGCGAAAAGACCGAGACCACCAACCTGACTTTCGGTACCGGTGGCGAGACCGGCACTTATTACGCCTTCGGCGGCGATATTGCCCAGTATGTCTCCAGCAACACCAACCTGTCTGTGACCGCCGTCACTTCCGGCGGCTCCCAGGCCAACATCGAAGACATCGCCGGCGGCAATGTGCAGCTGGGCTTTGTGCAGTCCGATGTTATGAGCTATGCATATTCCGGCACCAACCTGTTTGAAGAACCCATCCAGGACTTCTCCGTGGTGTCTGCCATGTATATGGAGCAGGTCCAGATCGTGACCCTGGATCCTACCATTGAGAGCGTTGCCGACCTGGCCGGCAAGACCGTCTCCATCGGCGCCGCCGGTTCCGGCGTGTACTTCAACGCCCTGGATGTTCTGGGCGCCTACGGTCTGACCGAGTCCGACATCAACCCCGTGTACCAGAGCTTCGGCGACAGCGTTGAGAGCCTGCAGGACGGCAAGATTGACGCCGCCTTCATCGTGGCCGGCGCTCCCACCAACGCCGTGACCAGCCTGGCTGCCACCAACGATGTGTATCTGGTCGGTCTGGATTCCGAGCATGTGGCCGATCTGATCGAAATGTCCCCCTACTACTCTGAGTCTGTCATCTCTGCCGATACCTACGGCACGCCCACCGATGTGACCACCGTGGCCATCGCCGCTGTCATCATTGTGGACAACGACATCTCCGAGGATGCCGTGTATGACTTCGTGTCCACCATCTTCGAGAACCTGGGTTCCCTGACCCACGCCAAGGCCGGCGAGTGCAGCGTGGAGTTTGCCGCTTCCATCACCGATGTGCCGTATCACGCCGGTGCTGCCAAGTACTTTGCTGAAAAGGGCTTTGAGGTGCCCACTGCCTGAGTTCTGACCGGCAGCTTTTCCAAAGACTACGGCATTTGAAAAAATGCCGTAGCCTTTGATATTTCTATCGCCCGATACCCATGAGACAGCGCAGTAAGGAGGATCGGAATGTTTTTGGGCAAGAAAAAGAAAGATACGGCTGCTGCTGCTGAGCCTGTCATCACCGATGCAACGGATGTGACCGGCGATGTGGAAGCTGTGATGAAGAAGTATGATAAGGAGTCTAATACCCGGATCTGGGAAGGCCGGCCGAAACTGTTTGTGCAGGCCATTACAGCGGCGTTTGCGTTTTACTGCATTCTGTCGACACTGTTCAGCCGACAGGGTATTGAAATTCGTTTGACCGCATTTTTGGGCTTTATCATCATCATCGGATATCTGAATTATCCCATCACGAAAAAGCATGTCCGCCCCAACAGTATGCCCTGGTATGATATTGTGATCATGGTGCTGGGGGCTTCGGCGTTCTTCTATTATTGCCTGAATTACCATGAATTGGTGAAAGTGATCTCCAGTGCTTCCAAAATGACGCCGATGTTCACTGTGATCGGTATTGTGGGAATTCTGTCGCTGATGGAGTTGTGCCGGCGCTGTGTCGGATTGCCAATTTTGTGTGTGGTCGGAGCGCTGCTGGTCTATACATTTTCCAGCGGCCAGAGTCTTCAGCGCGTGATTTACACCCTGTTCTATGGTACATCCGGCGTCATGTCCACACCGGTCAATGTGTGCGCAAAATACATTGTGGTGTTCGTGATTTTCGGCGCGTTTCTGGAACGGACCGGAATTTCCAATTTCTTTATCAATTTGGCAAACTGCATTGCCGGGTCTTCTTCCGGCGGTCCGGCGAAGGTTGCTGTCATTTCCTCTGCTCTGTGCGGTATGGTCTCCGGATCTTCCGTGGGCAACACGGTAACGACCGGTAGTGTGACCATCCCCATGATGAAGAAAACTGGCTATGCGCCGGAATTTGCCGGTGCGGTGGAGGCGGCAGCTTCTACCGGCGGTCAGATCATGCCCCCGATCATGGGTGCAGCGGCGTTCCTGATGGCAGAATATATGGGGGTTCCCTATTCACAGGTCGCACTGATGGCGATCCTGCCTGCTTTTCTGTACTTTGCCGGTATTTTCCTGTCGGTGCATCTGGAGGCAAAACGCCTGGGCCTGAAGGGGGTTC
>JALFTG010000140.1 GCA_022779345.1 Oscillospiraceae bacterium
CTGCACAGCGGCATTGAGACCATCGGCACCGTGGGCGGCGTCGTCTGCGGCGTCCAGTGCGTGGCCATGGTCGGGAGCATCCTCCCTGTGGAGCGGGCATTGAAGCGCAATTTCGATGACCTGGGATTCCCAAGAAGATAAATATAACCGCCGATGCATTTTGCATCGGCGGTTTTGAATGAACATTTCATGATTATAGGATCAATTCTTCCTGCATAGGTTGTGTCAGAAGGCGGACATCCGGGATGTTCCGCAGCTTTGCCGCGTCCCGGGCAGCGGCGGGGATGAACCCGTCCACATCGTCGGCAGGGAAGGGGAGATGGCACAGCAGCAGATGCTTCGGCCGGAGGATCTCGTCCACAAAAGCCCGGTTTTTCGGATGGGTGATCCACGGGAAATTCAGAATGGCAGTGTCCGTCTCTTTTCCGTCCATGAGGGCCAGTACAGCGTCATGATCCGTAGAGTCCCCGGGGATCAGCACCCGGCGGGATGCGCAGGTGAGGACCAGCCCGTACAGGGGGACATCCTGGTATTCCTCCCCGTCATGGGGCATCCGGCGGAAATCCAGGGTGAACCCGCTATGGCGCAGATGGGCCGCCGGCCCGGTGATCAGCAGCTGACCGGGAAACACCGGCTCCGGCGCGGCAAAAGCGGCGGCAGGGGAGCAGACCATGGCCCGCTGCACCGGCGCTGTCCCGAAGTGATCGTCGTGAATATGGGTGGCAGCGATCAGATCCAGCCCGGAGAGTTTCCCCGCTGCCTCCAGCGCATTCAGCAGCGCAGGGGTCACGGTACTGAACGGGGGAGCGGGGTGATCGTGAAAGGCATCTACAGCCATGGTCAGACACTCTGTCCGAAGCAAAATACCAGCATTTGCGGTCAATGTGACGGCGATTTCACCCATGTTAACACCCCCTTTTCGACGGTCATTATACCCCCCTTCTGCCGTAAAATCAATTCTTAACCGATCCTTTGCCACCATTCCGCATTGATTTTACCGCAAAAATCGAAATTGAAAGATATTTTGCGCTCAAATCTGGAACAAGTTAAAAAATAAACAATGTTTTTGCCCTGGAATTCGAAAAAATTTCACAATATGACAAAATCATGAACGCAATTTTGTCATATTTGATCTGCCTTTTTCGTGCAATATGATTTGAAAATGGAAAATGAGAGTGCTATAATTTCCCTATGTAAAAGCATAAAGAATTTCTGAACAGGGGAATCCCCTGTTTTTGGCTGTTGAATCAGCCAAAAGGACTCTCTTGCGCTTTCAAATCAGTCTCGCAGGCGGAGCGCCTGTGTAAAGAAGGAATGGAGGAAATTGGATTGAAGACCTTCCAGAAAATCATGGATGGTGTTGCCTTCGCGGAAAAGATTTTCATGGCAGTTCTGCTGTGTGTCATTTCCGTTGTTACATTGGGCAGCGTCATCTCCCGGTTCACGCCGACGGTCAGCTGGTCCTTTACGGAGGAGCTGGTGATCAACCTGTTCGTGCCCCTGTCCCTGCTGGGTGCGGCCGTCTGCACCAGAGATGAGGGTGGCCTCATCAGTATGTCCCTGTTCACCAACTTTATGCCCCGCAAGGGTCAGAGATGGATGAATGTGCTTATGGTGCTGTTTGGCCTGGCTTTCTGCTTTATGCTGGTCAAGTATGGCTGGGCAAAGGCTCTGAGCGACTTTGCCATGAACAAGACCACCTATGTGCTGCGTATGAAGCTGGGCTATTTTACCATGACTATGCCGGTCTGCGGTGTGCTGATGGCCCTGCATCTGATCGAGTTCGGCATCGTCAATGCGTACCACGCCATCAAGGGCGAAGATGAGGAGGTAGCGGAATAATGGTTAACCTGATTCTTTTTGGCTCCTTCTTCATCATGCTGTTGCTGAACATTCCCATTGCGTTCTGCCTGGGTCTGTCTGCTGTGTTCTCCCTGCTGTATGCAGGTATGCCTCTGAACATTCTGGCAACAAATGTATACTCCGGCATGGCCAAGTTCCTGCTGCTGGCCATCCCGTTCTTCGTCCTGGCCGGCAATATCATGGCGAAAGCCGGCATCTCCACCCGTCTGATTGACTTTGCAGATTCCTGCATCGGTCACAGGCGCGGCGGACTTGCCATTGTGTCAGTCATTGTGGCCTGCTTCTTCGGCGCCGTGTCCGGCTCCGGCCCGGCGACTGTGGCAGCTCTGGGCCTGATCCTGATTCCTGCTATGATCGACCGCGACGGCTTTGATGCACCCTTTGCATCTGCCCTGATTGCAACTTCTTCTTCCATCGCAATCGTTATCCCGCCGTCCATCGCGTTTATTGTGTATTCTTCCATCTGCGGTGCATCAGTGGGCGATCTGTTCATGGCCGGCGTGGTTCCCGGCGTGCTGATGGGTCTGGCACTGGTTGTGGTTATTATGATCGAGGTCCGCAGAAAGGGCATTCAGTCCACCCGTGAGCCTGCTCCCTGGGGCGCCCGGCTGAAATCTTTCGGCAAGGCCTTCTGGGCATTCCTGATGCCGGTCATCATTCTGGGCGGCATTTACTCCGGTCTGTTCACCCCGACTGAAGCCGCATGTGTCTCCGTGTTCTATGGCCTGCTGGTCGGTTTCGTCATCTACCGGGAACTCAAGCTGAAGGATCTGTTCAGCATCCTGGTGGATTCTGCCAAGACTTCCGGCGGCATCATGCTGATCATCGCCGCTGCATCCCTGTTCTCCTATTGCTGCACTACCCAGGGAATCGCCAAGGCTGCTCAGACTCTGTTGCTGAATGTGTCCGGCAATAAGTATGTGTTCCTGATCATTGTCAATGTGATCTTCCTGATCGCCGGCTGCTTTGTGGATGCAAACTCCGCAATGTACATCTTTATCCCCATTATGTTCCCCGTGGCCCAGCAGCTGGACATCAACCTGGTGCACTTCGGCGTCATTGCCACTGTGAACCTGGCTATCGGTCAGGTGACTCCTCCTGTGGGCGTCAACCTGTTCGTTGCCTGCGGCATCAATATTCCGGGACAGGAGAAAGTCACCATCCCGCAGATATCCAAGGCCGTGTGGCCCATGATTGTGGCCTGCGTCATTGTTCTGCTCCTGGTCACCTATGTGGAGCCCATCTCCATGGCGCTGACCTGGATCGGCAAGTAATTATCCTGTAGTTATCCGCAAAAGCGGTTAATTAAAAAAATTTATTGGAGGAAAAACAATGAAAAGATTCATCGCACTGCTCCTGTGCCTTGTGATGGTCCTGTCCCTGGCTGCCTGCGGCGGCAGCAAGACTGAGGACACCCAGACCAACGACGGCCAGGAAGGCACCACCACCATCGAGCCTCAGGTCTGGAAGTTCGGCAGCTCCGGCGGCGAGACCTCTACCTGGGTTCAGGCCGGCAAGTACTTTGGCGAGCTCATCAGCGAAGCTACCGACGGCGCTATCACTGTCGAATGCTACGGCCAGGATCAGCTGTTCAACGGCGCCCAGACCGATGGCATTCAGGGCGTTATCGACAATGTCACTCAGATCGACATGCACTCCAACCTGATTTATGCGTCTTTCAACGATAAGTTCAGCGTTGTCTCCCTGCCCTTCCTGTTTGCCAACACCGACGAAGTCGATGCTGTTCTGGACGGCGAAGGCGGCGAGGCTCTGAGCGCCGTTCTGGAAGGCATGGGCCTGCATGTTCTGGGCATCGGCGAGAACGGCTTCCGTCATGTCACCAACAGCAAGCACGAGATCATCACTCCCGCCGACATGGCCAACCTGAAGATCCGTGTTGCCGGTTCCTCCGTCCTGATGGACGCTTACAAGTCCTGGGGCGCTGACTACACCACCGCTAACTGGTCCGAAGTTTACACCGGCCTGCAGACCGGCACTTTCGACGGCCAGGAGAACCCTGTTCCCACCATGGACTCCGCTCAGATCCAGGAAGTCCAGAAGTATGTCACTTACTGGACCGGCTCCTATGACTGCCTGTTCTTCACCATCAACCAGGGCCTGTATGATTCTCTGAGCCCCGAGCTGCAGCAGATCGTTGATGAGTGCGGCCAGAAGACCGTGGAGTATCAGCGTGAGATCAACCGTGCCGCCGACGAAGAGACCCTGGCCCGCTGGGAGTCCGAGAACGGCGTCACTGTCCACTACCTGACCGAGGACGAGATGGTTGCTTTCAAGGAACTGTCCGATCCCGTGTACGACAGCTATGCTCAGCTCCTGATGGACAAGGGCATGTCTGCTGACGAAGTGACCAGCTTCCTGGCTGCTTTTGGTGTGGAAGTCAACCTGTAATTTGATGATTTACCGATTGACCGGTAAGTAAAATGCACGGAACACGCAGTCCCCGCCTGGGGTACTGCGTGTTCTGAATGCAAAAGAAGCAATGATGTATGAAACCCAATGAAAACAGTTTTCAAATTTTTTGAAAGAAGGGACTATCATGGCAACTGCTAAGAAAACCGCTGCGACCAAGAAAGCCGCGGCAGACGCGACGGCTCCTCTGCTGCCGCACATCGGCCCCGCCACGGACACCAATGTGCCCTATCCCGGCGTTGCCCCCATCCAGATCACCAACCCCGCCAACACCGCTCCTCTGACCGATAAAGAGACCGCGGTGAAAATGTTCGAGAAGATGTGCACCATCCGCTTCTTCGAGGAGTCCGTCAAGAAGGACTTCCTGAACGGCGAGATCCCCGGCTTTGTCCACCTGTATATCGGTGAGGAAGCCATCGCCACCGGCGTGTGCGCAGCTCTGAAGGACACCGACCTGATCGAGTCCACCCACCGCGGCCATGGCCACTGCATTGCCAAGGGCGCCGATGTGAACAAGATGATGGCCGAGATTTTCGGCAAGGCCGAAGGCCTGTGCCATGGTAAGGGCGGCTCCATGCACATTGCTGATTTCAGCGTGGGTATGCTGGGCGCCAACGGCGTTGTCGGCGGCGGCTACAATCTGGCCACCGGCGCAGCCCTGGCCAACAAGCTGGTTCTGAAAAACGACCATGTTTCCGTCGTCTTCTTCGGCGACGGTGCCTCCAACCGCGGTACCTTCCATGAGGCTGCCAATGTGGCATCCGCCTGGAAGCTGCCTGTCATCTTCGTCAACGAGATGAACTGCTGGGCTTCCACCACGCCTTATCGCACCACCACCGCTGTGGAGAATATTTCCGATCGTGCTCTGGGCTATGATATGCCCCGTGAGATCGTGAACGGCAACGATGTTTTTGAAGTGTACGCCGCTGCTCAGAGAGCTGTCGAGCGCGCCCGCAAGGGCGAAGGCCCCACCTTCATCGAGGCCAAGACCTACCGTATCGAGGGTCACTATGTCGGCGACCCCGAGCTGTATCGTAAGAAAGAAGAGACCAGACAGATCCTCACCGACAACGATCCTCTGACCCGCTTCGAGGAGAGAGTCACCAAGGCCAAGCTGATGACCAAGAAAGAGTGTGACGCCATCCGCAAGGAGTGCGAGGAAAAGATTGTCAAGGCAAAAGAATACGCGGTGTCCTGCGAGTACCCGGATCCTTCCGAGTTCACGAAGGATGTCTATGTAGACTGAGGGAGGTGCTGAATAATGCGTAAGATCAGTTTTTCCGAGGCAACTCGTGAGGCTATGGCCGAAGAAATGGAGAAATACCCCGAAGTATTCGTCATGGGCGAAGACCTGGCCCGTCAGGGCGGCATTTTCGGCCAGTTCAAGGGACTGCCCGAGCAGTTCCCCGGCCGTGTGATGGACACCCCCATTTCTGAGACCTTCATCATCGGCGGCGGCGTCGGCGCTGCTCTGGCCGGTGCAAGACCTGTTGTTGATATGCACTTTGCCGACTTCATCGGCGTGTGCATGGACGAAGTGTTCAACCAGATGGCCAAGGCCCGCTATATGTTCGGCGGCCAGGCCAAGATTCCCCTGGTTCTGCGTGCACCCGACGGCATGGCCGGCGGCGGTGCTGCCCAGCACTCCCAGTCTGTGGAGTCCTGGTTCATCCACATCCCCGGCATCAAGGTCGTGGCTCCCTCCAACCCCTATGACGCCAAGATGGTTCTGAAGGCCGCCATTGAGTGTGATGACCCCGTTATTTACTTCGAGAACAAGGTCCTGTACAAGGAGTCCGACATGGTTCCCGAGAAGGAAGACGAAGTCCCCTATGAGATCGGCAAGGCCCGTGTGGAGCGGGAAGGCAGCGATATCACCATCGTGTCTTACTCCATCGGCATGAAGAATGCCCGCGGCGCTGCTGACCTGCTGGAGAAGGATGGCATCCATGCGGAAGTCATCGACCTGATCACCCTGTCCCCCTGGGATAAGGAGACTGTGATCAACTCCGTGAAGAAGACCCACAGACTGTGCCTGGTTGCCGAGTCCGTGAAGCAGGGCGGCGCTATGGCTGAAGTGGCTGCCACCGTCGCTGAGGAAGCTCTGGAGTACCTGGATGCGCCCATCCTGCGTTACGGCGCTCCCTTCACTCCGATTCCCTTTGCTCCCACGCTGGAGAAGATGTACAGAATCTTCCCGGAGGATCTCTACAACGGCATTAAAAAAGTACTTTAATCGATTGGTAAAGGAGAAACATTATGGCTATTGAAGTTCTGATGCCTAAACTCGGCCTTACCATGGAAGAAGGTACTATTGAAGAGTGGAAGATGAAAGTCGGCGACACCGTGAAAAAGGGCGATATTCTCTTCTCCGTGGCCACCGATAAGCTGACCAATGACATCGAGGCAGAGGACGACGGCGTGCTGATCTCCATCCTGGTGGGTGAGGGCGAGACTGTTCCCTGCAAGACCGTCATCGGTTATCTGGGCGCTGCCGGTGAGCAGGCTCCTGCAGGCGGTGCTGCTGCGGCTCCCGTTGCCGCCCCCGCTGCTCCGGCTGCTGCGCCCGCAGCGGCTGCCCCTGTGACCGCCGCCGCACCCGTGGCAAGACCGGTCGGCGAGTATGTGCTGGCCACGCCCTATGCCAAGAAGCTCGCTTCCGACAAGGGCTATGACCTGGCTGCCATCGCCGCCACCGGCTATAACGGCGTCATCGTCGCCCGGGATGTGGAAGCCCATGTGGCCGGCCCGCACATCAAGGCCAGCCCCGTGGCCGCCAAGATGGCTGCCGAGCTGGGTGTGGACCTGGCTTCCATCGGCACCGACGGCCAGCGGATCATGAAGGCCGATGTCCAGGCTGCCGTGGCTCCTGCCGCCGCACCTGCCGCCGCTGCCGCTCCCGTGGCTGCTGCGGACGAGGACGAGGTCATCAAGGTCACCCCGATGCGCCGTGCCATTGCCAAGAACATGGAGAACAGCTGGCACACCAGCCCCCGTGTTACATTCACCCGTCCCTTCGACGCGACCGGCATGAAGGACCTGCGCAAGGCCCTGAACAAGTCCCTGGAGCCCAAGGGCATCAAGGTGTCTTACAACCACATCATCATGAAGGTGGTCTCCATGGTGCTGCGGGATTATCCCGACATCAACGGCAGCTTTGCCGACAATAAGCTGATCCATCACAAGCATATCAACATGGGTCTGGCCGTGGCACAGCCCTCCGGCGGCCTGGTGGTGCCCAATGTGAAGGACTGCGACAAGAAGAGCCTGGCCGAAATCGCCGTGGAAGCAGACAAGCTGGCGAAAGACGGCAAGGCCGGCAAGCTGGGCATGGATGCCATGAGCGGCGGTACCTTCACCATCACCAACCTGGGCAATTACGGCCTGACCAACTTCTCCCCCATCATCAACCAGCCTGAGCTAGCGATCCTGGGCGTGTGCGACATGGTGGACACCCCTGTGGTGCGGGACGGCCAGATCGTGATCCGGCCCATGATGAACCTGAGCTTGACCGCTGACCACCGCGTGGTGGACGGCGTCATGGCCTCCAAGTTCCTCAAGCGGATCGCGGAGCTGCTGGAAAACCCCTATATGCTGCTGGTCTGAGTTCAGACCGGATCAAACGGAACCCGGCGTCAGCCGGGTTCCGTTTCCCGAAAGTTTGTTCAAAATTTGACGATTCTGTTCATCCGGAGCCGGAAATCCCGGCGTGATTTGGATAACTTAACGGAAAGAAGGACAAAAAATCATGGCAACTGAAGTGCTGATGCCCAAGCTGGGTCTGACCATGACCGAGGGCACCATTGAAGAGTGGAAGATCAAGGAAGGCCAGCCGGTGAAGAAGGGCGACGTGCTGTTCTCCGTGGCCACCGACAAGCTGACCAACGATGTGGAGGCCGATGCTGACGGCATCCTGCTGAAGATCCTGCTGCCGAAGGGCGAGACCGCCGAGTGCAAGAGCGTCATCGCCTACATCGGCGCCGAGGGCGAGGCTGTGCCCGGCGCCGCTGCCCCTGCCGCGGCTCCTGCTGCCGCTGAGGCGCCCGCGGCCGCTCCCGCAGCGGCCGCCGCTGCGGCTCCTGCCGCCGCCGGCCCCAAGAGCGTTATCGTGGTGGGCGGCGGCCCCGGCGGCTATGTGGCCGCCATCCGCGCTGCCCAGCTGGGCGCCAAGGTCACCGTGGTGGAGAAAGAGCACCTGGGCGGCACCTGCCTGAACATCGGCTGCATCCCCACCAAGTGCCTGCTCCACAGCGCTGAGCTGATCGAGGACATCAAGAACCAGGGCGCCGACATCGGCGTGAAGGTCACCGGCGTGGAAGTGGACTTCCCCCAGGTCATTGCCCACAAGAACGCCATCTCCAAGAAGCTGACCAGCGGCATCGCCGGACTGTTCAAGCTGAACAAGGTCGCCAAGATCGACGGTGAGGCCACCTTCACCGCCCCCAAGACTCTGGAGGTCACCAAGGCCGACGGCAGCAAGGAGACCATGACCGCCGACGCCATCATCGTGGCTACCGGCTCCATCAACGCCGTGCCTCCCATCCCCGGCATCAAGGAGAACCCCAACTGCATCGACTCCACCGGCGCTCTGAGCCTGGAGGCCCTGCCCAAGTCCATGGTGGTTATCGGCGGCGGCGTCATCGGCCTGGAGCTGGCCTGCGCCTACGCCGCCTTCGGCACCAAGATCACCGTGGTGGAGGCCATGGACCACATGCTGCCCATGCTGGACGGCGACCTGACCAAGATCGGTGTGGCCCACATGAAGAAGATGGGCATGGAGTTCAACCTGGAGTGCCCCGTGCAGTCCGTGGAGGCCTCCCCTGTGGGCGCCAAGGTGGTCTGCAAGAACAAGGCCGGCGAGACCGTCAGCTTTGAGGCGGAGAAGGTCCTGGTGGCCATCGGCCGCAAGGCCAACACCGCCAGCTTGAACCTGGAGGCCGGCGGGCTGAACAACGACCGCGGC
>JALFTG010000145.1 GCA_022779345.1 Oscillospiraceae bacterium
AAAAATATCGTCTCCAACTCCAGCGCCAACTATTCCCTGGTCATGCTGGAATTTGAGGACGATGTGAACCTGGATACCATCGGCGTGGACATCCAGCAGAAAATCAGTATTCTGCAGGCGGGCTGGGAGGACACTGTGGGCACCCCCTATGTGCTGAAGATCAACCCGTCCATGATTCCCGTGCAGGTCAGCGCCGTGGCCATGAAGGACATGGATGTGAATGAGCTGTCGGATTTCGTGGAGGATGTGCTCATGCCCAAGCTGGAGGGCGTCAGTGGCGTGGCCCGGGTCACCGCCAGCGGCATCGTCCAGCAGGAACTGCATGTGGTCATCAGCCAGGATAAAATCGATGTGCTGAATGAGCAGCTGGCCGACGCCATCAACAAAAAGCTGGATGCGGCGGAAGCGGAGCTGAACAACGCGAAAAACCAGCTCACCAACGCCATCAGCGGCGCCATGGGCGCGCTGGAGATTCCGGAGCTGGACGAATTCCTGCCGGACAACGCCACCATGGACCAGCTGGGCGACATGATCGACGAGCAGGTGACCAAGCTGGAAGCCAGCAAAGATCAGCTGAACAACGCCATCATCCAGCTGCGCGCCATCCAGAGCGTCATCAATGACCCCATGGGTGCCCTGAGCCAGCAGTTCACCGAACTGGCCCAGCGGCAGGCCCTGGAAAAGGAACTGAAGCAGATTGAACAGCAGCTGAACAGCGGCAATCTCACCGAGGAAAAGGAGCAGGAACTGCTCCACCGGCAGACGGTGGCCCGGCTGCAGCTGGCCGCGCTGGGCGCAAATTCCAGTCTGAGCAAGCAGGATGCGGAGAACATCCTGACCATTCTGGAGGAGCCGTCCCTGGAACAGGCCGCGCTGGAACAGCAGATCGCAGCTGTGGAAAAACAGCTGGAAGCGAACCCGGAGGATCAGAAGCTCCAGGCAGAACTGCAGGTGCTCCGCCTGGCCGTGGCTGCGCTGGAATCCGACACCGTCACCGTCACGCCCTCCCAGGCCTCGGCGATTCTGAATATTCTGGGCACCAACAGCACCCTGGACCAGTCCGCCGCGGACAAGGCCCAGCGGGCACAGCTGGAACAGGAACTGAAGGAGATCGACAGCAAGCTGAACGCCGGCAACCTCAGCGATGAGGAATATCAGGAACTGCTCACCCAGCGGATGCTGCTCCAGATCCAGCTGTCCATTCTGAATATCGACGGGCTGACGCTGAACGCCCGGGAAATTCAGGAGATTCTCGACGAGCAGGAGAAGCAGATCCGGGACACCCTGCAGAAAACCGTCAACGAGGTGGACGCCTCCATCGACGGGATGGTGACCAAACTCGCCGAGCTGCAGACCCAGATCGACTCCCTGGCAAAGCTGGCGGAGAATGTGAAGAACAAAAACTTCGGTCTGGACGAGATCCGCAGCAAATATGACGAGATCGCCGGACAGGTCTCGGATCTGGCCAGCTCCAGCGGCGATCTGATCCAGGGCATCATGAGCCTGTCCGTGGCCATGATGCAGATTGAGAACGGACTTTCCACCCTGAACGCCTCCCGGGATTCCGCCCTAGAGCAGGCGGATCTGGACAACATCCTGTCCCTGCAGACGGTGTCCCAGATTCTGGCCGCCCAGAACTTCTCCATGCCCGCCGGGTATGTGGAGCAGGACGGCATCAGCTACATGGTGTCCGTGGGCGATGAGTTCACCACCGAGGAGCAGCTGGGCGACCTGCTGCTGTTCGACTTCGGTCTGGACGGTGTGGACCCCATCTACCTCCGGGATGTGGCGGACATTTTCCTGACAGACAACTCCGATTCCATCTACGCCAAGCTCAACGGCAGCAACGGCATCATGCTCAGCTTTGAAAAGCAGTCCAACTATGCCACTGCCGCCGTGTCCGAGAGCATTGTGGAGCGGTGTGACGCACTGGAGTCAGAATATGAGGGGCTGGAATTCTATCCCCTGATGGACCAGGGGGACTACATCGATCTGGTCGTCAGCTCCATTCTGGAAAGTCTGGGATTCGGCGCGCTGTTTGCCATCCTGATTCTGTTCCTGTTCCTCCGGGATATCCGCCCCACCTTCATCACCCTGTGCTCCATCCCCCTGAGTCTGGTGTTTGCCATCGTGCTCATGTACTTCTCCGGGGTGACACTGAATATCATCTCCCTGTCCGGCCTGTCCATCGCCGTGGGCATGCTTGTGGACAACTCGGTGGTGGTCATTGAGAACATCTACCGGCTGCGCTCCAACGGCGCCAATGCCATTCAGGCGGCGGTGTCCGGTGCCAGGCAGGTGTCCGGCGCCATCACGGCCTCCACACTGACCACCATCTGCGTGTTCCTGCCCATCGTGTTCGTGGACGGCATCACCCGGGAACTGTTCACTGATCTGGCGCTGACCATGAGCTACGCCCTGCTGGCCAGTCTGATCATCGCACTGACGCTGGTGCCCGCCATGGCCTCCGGTATGCTGAAAAAGGACGGCAAACCGAAAAAGGACATCATGGCCAAAGTCTATGACAAATACTGCTACGCCGGCAGCTGGGCGCTGGATCACAAGGCCATCGTATTCCTTCTGGCCATCGCCCTGCTGATTGGCTCCGCGGGGCTGAGTCTGTACCGGGGCTTCACCTTCATGCCGGAAGTGGACGCCAACACCGTGTCCGGCACCATCACCTTTGACGAGGAGACGGATATGGCCGAGGCCATGGAGATCGCCGATCAGGTGCTGGAACGGGTCGATACCATTGAAGGAATCGAAACCGTGGGTGCCATGATGGGCAGCACTTCTCTCATGAGCTCCGGCGGCACCAGCGTGACGCTGTATGTGACCCTGCCCGAGGGGGTATCCGGCAGCGGCGTGGCTGAACAGATCACCCAGCTGTGCGCCGATCTGCCCTGTGAAGTCAGCTGCTCCTCCTCCATGATGGATATGAGTATGCTCACCGGCAGCGGCGTGTCCATCGACCTGTACGGCAACGATATGACAGACCTTCAGGAGGCCGCCAGAACCGTGGCCGGGGTGCTGGAGACTGTGGAGGGGACCCAGGAGGTGTCCGACGGTCTGGAGGACGCCGCCACCGCCCTGCATGTGACCATTGACCGGAACAAGGCCATGGCCAAAGGCTACACGGTGGCCCAGGTGTATATGCAGCTGGCCACCAGTATGACCACCAGCGCCACCGCCACCTCCTTCTATCTGGACGGTGCCGGAATCGATGTGATCGTGGAGACGCCGGAGGCGGACCGGGTGACCGTGTCCAACCTGGCGGATCAGGAGTTCACCCAGACGGATGCCGAGGGCAACACCACCACCTTCAAACTGTCCGACATCGCGGATGTGGAGGAGACCGTCAGCCTGAACACCATCCAACGGAACAACCAGCGCCGGTATCTCACCGTGAGCGCCGGAGTGGCCGACGGTTATAATGTGACCAAGGTAACCTCCGCTGTCCAGAAGGCACTGGCAGATGTGGAGCTGCCCGACGGCGTGACCATGGAGTTCTCCGGCGAGAACGAGACGATCATGGAGGCCATGGAACAGCTGGTGCTCATGCTCCTGCTGGGCATGCTGCTGGTATACTTTGTCATGGTGGCCCAGTTCCAGTCCCTGAAGTCCCCGTTCATCGTCATGTTCACCATTCCCCTGGCCTTCACCGGCGGCTTCCTGGCCCTGCTGCTCACGGGTATGGAGGTCAGCATCATCGCCATGATCGGCTTCGTGATGCTCACAGGCATCATCGTGAACAACGGCATCGTGCTGGTGGACTACATCAACCAGCTGCGGCTGGAGGGCATGGACCGGCGGGAAGCCATTCTGGAGGCGGGCGTGACCCGTATCCGTCCCATTCTCATGACCTCCCTCACCACGATTCTGGGTCTGGCCGTCATGGCCATGGGCCGGGATGCGGGCACGGCGCTGATGCAGCCCATGGCGGTGGTGTGTATCGGCGGCCTGCTGTACGCCACGCTGATGACATTGTTTGTGGTGCCCTGCATCTATGATGTCATGAACAAAAAAGACCTGCGGAAAGTGGATGAGGCGGATCTGGTCATCCTCACCGACTGACAGCAAGCGGAGGAACCTTCCTGTTCCTCCGCTTTTCCGTTCTTGTCCCGCCGCCCCGGATGTGGTATGCTGAAAGACAGAACGATTTCAGGAGGCATATCATGACCGATGATGAACTGCTGCTGCAGAAACGGTTGACCGAGCTGGCGGAAAAAGCATACAGCCGGGGGACCTATACTTTCACCCCCTTTCTGTCCCTGGCGGAGCAGGAGGTGCTGGCTCGGACGGAGCGGGACATCGCCCATGTGCCCCACGACACCTTTGGCGGCGTGGAGGGGGCCGAGCGGATCATGGTCCGGTTCGGCAGCGAGGAGCTGTGCGGCTGGGAGGAACCCTTCCCCATCCAGTGCATCCGCATGGAGCCGCTGAACCGGAAATTTGCCGACAAGCTCACCCACCGGGATTTCCTGGGGGCGCTGATGAATCTGGGCATTGACCGGGCCCAGCTGGGGGATATCATCGTCCGGGAGGACGCGGCCTGGCTGTTCGCCACAGAGAAGATCGCCCCCTTTGTCTGCGACAATCTGTTCCGGGCAAAACATACGGAACTGCGCTGCACCGTCACCGAGGCGCCGCCCTCCGGGGAACTGTTCACCCTGGAGCCGATGGAATGTCTCGTAGCCTCGGAGCGGATCGACGGGGTGCTGAGCCATGTCTACCACCTGTCCCGCAGCGACGCGGCGGAGCTGTTCCGGGCGGGAAAAGTGTTTCTCAACAGCCGCACCGTCTCTTCCGGCAGCACGGTGCTGAAGTCCGGGGACATCGTCTCCCTCCGGGGCACCGGCCGCTTCCGGTATCAGGGCCCCCAGCGCACCACGAAAAGCGGCAAGCTGAGCGTGGTGGTGGAACTGTACCGATAAAAAACAGGCAGAGAAAGCGTTTCGACCTTCTCTGCCTGTTTGTTTTTTCATTCTTTCGCTTCTTTTTTCCCCGGCCGCACCTGGGACAGGAGGGCCGCCAGGAACATGAGGGTGTAACCCGCCACCTCCCGGGCAATGATCTGCTCCCCCAGCATGACGGAGAACAGCGCCCCGAACACGGACTCGAAAGGCAGGATGATGGACACCTCCACCGCCGGGGTGTATTTCTGGCCGTAGGTCTGGAGCAGGAAGCACACGCCGGTGCACACCAGACTCAGATAGGCGATGTTCCACCAGGTATAGGGCGGGGCGTCCGTGGGAAACTCCGCAAAGCACACCGCCAGCACCAGACTGATCACGGCGATGGTGGTCATCTGCACCAGGGACACCAGCAGCACATCCCGGTCCCGGGTCTCCCGGGAGGAGCAGACGATGTGCAGTGCGTAAAACAATCCGCTGGTGATGGTCAGGATCTCCCCCTGCCCGATGGTGGCGTCCCCGTGGAAGGAGGCCAGCCCCATGCCGGTGAAGCACACGGCGGCAGCCAGCAGATGGATGGCGTCCGGCTTTTTCCTGTCCCAGCCCCACGCCACAAAGGGCGTGATCACCGTGTAGCCCGTGAGCAGGAAAGCGTTTTTCCCCGGGGCGATGGTCACAAGTCCCAGATTCTGGAGCAGGTACGCCACAAACAGCAGCACACCCATTTTCATGCCGCCGATCACGGTGCCTTTGTCCAGCCGCCGCAGGCGCTTTGCCCCCACCACAGCCAGCAGAATCGCCGCCCCCAGAAACCGCAGGGCGATCACCCACAGCACCGGCACATCCTGAAACGCGGACTTCATCATCACGAAGGTGGTGGCCCACAGCAAAGTCGCCGCCAGCATGGCGGCCACGCCCCGGTGGTGCATCTGCTGCTGTTCCGTTTCCATCCGCATATCCCTCCTGTCCTTAAAACTACCCTCAGCCATTTTATGTCGGCTGAGGGTAGTTTGCCGCATATGCGGCAGTTTATCTCTCTTTTAAAGTTTTTCCATGTTTTGCGCCGCAACACGCAGCATCAGGCGTTTGGTGCCCATCTTGTCAAATTCGATCTCCACCAGCGCGTCGCCGCCCATGGGGGTAAGTTTGGAAATGGTGCCGGGACCGAAGGCTTTGTGGTTCACCCGGTCGCCGGCTTTGAAATCGGGCACAGCCTTTGCAGCGGGTCTGGGCGCGGCAACAGGGGGTTTTCGGGCCGGCTGGGTTGCTGCCCTGCCATACCCGCTCTGGCCGCTCCTGCTGCCGTAAGCGGGCTGAGGCACGGTGCCGTGGTCATCATTGAACAGATCCCGGCGCTTGCCGGGCAGGATACCGCCCTTGTCGATGTGCTCCGGTGGGATCTCCTCCACGAACCGGGAGGGCAGATTGCTGGTGGTCCGGCCGAACAGCATCCGCTGGCGGGCGCAGGTGAGGTACAGCATCTGCTGGGCACGGGTCATGGCCACATAGCACAGCCGCCGCTCCTCCTCCATCTCCTCCGGCTCTCCGATGGACCGCAGGCCGGGGAAAATGCCCTCCTCCATGCCCACAATGAACACGGTGGGGAATTCCAGACCCTTGGCGGAGTGCATGGTCATGAGCGTCACGCAGTCCGTGTCCTTTTCCATGGAGTCCAGGTCCGTATACAATGCCACATCATCCAGAAAGCCCGCCAGGGTCTCGTCCCCGGTGTCTTTCATATAGGTGATGATGTTGGTTTTCAATTCTCCGATGTTCTCGATCCGGGACACATCCTCGGCGCTGCCCTTTTTCTCCAGAGCCGCCACATAGCCGGTCTTTTCGATGAGCAGGTCATACAGCTCGTCCGGCTTCAGCTCCCGGCTGGCGGCGCGCAGCTCCTCCATCATGTCCGTGAAGGCCAGCAGCTTGGGTGCCGCCCGGCGCAGCTCGTCATATTCGTTGGAATGGCGGATCACCTCATACAGGGGCTTCCCCTCCCGCATGGCGATGGCACTGGCCTGCTCCACCGTCTTTTCTCCGATGCCCCGGGCGGGGGTATTGATGATCCGGCGCAGGCGCAGCTCGTCCTCGGGGCTGGCAATGACGCACAGGTAGGCCAGCATATCCTTCACTTCCGCCCGGTCGAAAAAGCGCATCCCGCCGTACACCTTGTAGGGGATACCGTTGCGCTTCAGGGCATATTCCAGCTGGTTGGACTGGGCGTTCATCCGGTACAGCACGGCGAAGTCCCGGAAATTCATCCCCTGGGTGTACCCCGCCAGAATCTTGCCCGCCACATACTGGGCCTCGTCGTCCTGGTTCTGGGTCACATACAGCAGCAGCTTGTTGCCGTCCCCCTTGTCCGTCCACAGGTTCTTGCCCGTGCGCTCGGTATTGTTGGCGATGACGGCATTGGCGGCCTCCAGAATGTGGCCGGTGCTCCGGTAGTTCTGCTCCAGCCGGATGACCCGGGCATCCTTGTACTGCTTCTCAAAGGACAGGATGTTCTCAATGGTGGCGCCCCGGAACTTGTAGATGCTCTGGTCGTCGTCGCCCACCACGCAGATGTTCCCCCATTTGCCGCTGAGCAGGGTGGCCAGCATATACTGGAGCTTGTTGGTATCCTGATACTCGTCGATGAGCACATAGCGGAACTTTTTCTGCCAATACGCCCGGACATCAGCGTGTTCTTTCAGCAGTTTTACCGTGAAGTAGATCAGATCATCAAAATCCATTGCTCCGGCGCTGAACAAGCGGCGACTGTATTCCACCGCCGCCTGACCCATTTTCCGCTTCCGGATGTCGCCGCTCTTCTCCGCGTTCTGGGCAAACTCCAGGGGGGAGATGTACTGGTCCTTGGCCCGGCTCAGCTCGCCCAGCACCGCACGGGGCTGGAACACCTTCTCGTCCATGTCCAGATCCCGGAGCACATGCTTCATGACGCTCTGGCTGTCGGATGTGTCATAGATGGTGAAGTTGGCGGGGAAGCCCAGCCGCTCCGCGTCCCGGCGCAGGATGCGCACGCAGGCGGAGTGGAAGGTGGCGGCCCAGATGTCGTTGGCCTCCGGTCCCAGCTTCGCTGCCAGACGGTCCTTCAGCTCTCCGGCAGCCTTGTTGGTGAAGGTGATGGCGATGATCCGCCAGGGCTCCACCGGGTCCAGCGCCGCCACCCGGCGGGCTTCGTCTCCCCCGGCCAGCATGGTCTGAATGTCCTCCTCCGTGGCATCTTCGGGCACCTCATTGCTGTCAGAGGCCCGGCCGTACCGGAGCAGGTTCTCGATCCGGTTGATCAGCACGGTGGTCTTGCCGCTGCCGGCGCCTGCGAGGATCAGCAGGGGGCCTTCCGTGGCCAGCACCGCTTTGCGCTGCATATCGTTGAGATTTTTGAAATCTCCCTCGATGACTTGTCTGCGGGCATCGAGATACCGCTTTCTGAAATTCATATCCATAGCCCGCCCATTGTACCACAATTCGCCCCCCGGGACAAGCAGAGAAACGCCCTTTTCAACGGCGGGAAACTGTGCTATTCTACCAGTAAGAACGAAAGGAGGCTGTGCCATGGACCCCACACAGGAGATCGCCGCCATGGACTTTTTTCAGGGCCATCCGGCGGAATTTGCCCTGTACCGGGCGCTGATGGACGCGCTGGAACCAAGGTATGACGATCTGCACATCAAGGTGCAGAAAACCCAGATCACCCTCACGAACCGGCGGGTGTTTGCCTGCGCCTCCCTGCCCCGGAAAAAGTGCGACGGACAGCCGCTTCTGGTTACGGTGGGCCTGGGGTATCGCCTGGACAGTCCCCGGGTGTGGATGGCCGTGGAGCCGTACCCGGGCCGCTGGACCCACCATATCCTCGTTCACACCCCGGAGGAAATCGACGGAGAACTCCTGGCCTGGATCGACGAGGCGTATGCCTTCGCAGATGCAAAAGGGCAGATGCGGAAGAAATAAGAAAAGCCCTGTCAGCCGAAGAATTCCTTTGGCTGACAGGGTTTTTCTTTTCCGGCTATGCCTCCAGCAGGACCCGGAGCTTCTCGATGGCCCGTTTTTCCAGCCGGGACACCTGGACCTGGGAGACGCCGATAACCCGGGCGGCGGCGTCCTGGGTCATGCCGTGGTAGTAGCGCAGGGCAATGACCTGCTGCTCCTTTTCCGGCAGCTTGCGGATGGCCTCCTTCAGGGACACCTGCTCCACCAGCCGCTCCTCCTGGCTGTAATCCCCCAGCACATTCTCCAGGGTGAAGCCGTCCCCGGACTCCCGCTGCAGCGACTCCGTGGGGCCGGTGGCCGTCTCCGCCATGGCGATGTCCTCCGGAGCCAGGCCCGTCACCGCCGACAGCTCCGACAGCGTGGGTGCCCGGCCCAGCTGCTGCTCCAGCTGTCCCCGGGCGGTGCGGATGACCTGGGCCTGTTCCTTGATGCCCCGGCTGACCTTGATGGCCCCGTCATCCCGGAGGAACCGGCGGATCTCCCCGGAAATCTTGGGGACGGCGTAGGTGGAAAACTGGGTGCCGTAGCGCTCATCAAACCCGTCAATGGCCTTCAGAAAGCCCACGCACCCCAGCTGAAACAGATCGTCCGAGTCCACGCCCCGGCCGAAAAACCGCCGGGCCACGGACCAGATCAGCCCGGAGTTCCGCTCCACCAGCCGCTCCGCCGCGTCCCGGTCCCCTTTCCGGGCCAGACGCAGGTCGGCCACATCCAGTTCCGTCATCGGCCGCTCTTTCTGGCCCGGATGCGCCGGGTCATGGTCACGGCGGTGCCTTTTCCCGGGGACGAGCGCACTTTCAGCCGGTCGGTGAAGCTCTCCATGATGGTGAAGCCCATGCCGCTGCGCTCCTCCCCGCCGGTGGTAAACAGGGGCTGCATGGCCTGGTCCACATCCGGGATGCCCCGGCCCTTGTCCCGGACGGTGATCTCCAGCAGGTCGTCATCCACGATCCGGGCCTTCAGCCAGATGGTGCCGATGGAGTCCGGGTAAGCGTGGACGATGGCGTTGGTCACCGCCTCGCTCACCGCCGTGCGGATATCCCCCAGCTCCTCCATGGTGGGGTCCAGCTGGGCGGCAAAGGCCGCCACGGCGCTGCGGGCGTACCCCTCGTTCACGCTCTTGCTGGGGAACTCCAGCTTTATGTAATTGGAAACACGCATATTCCTCACTCCTTTCCGATTTCCTGGGCGATGGGCACGATCCGTTCAATGCCCGAGGTCTCCATCACCCGCAGCACCTGCCGGGAGGGATGCTCCACCCGCACCTCTCCCCCGCCGGCCCGGGCCAGCTTGTGGGCTTTCAGGATCAGGGCGATGCCGGAGCTGTCCATGAAGCTCAGCCCCGCCATATCCAGCACACACAGCCGGGGCAGCGTCTCCTCCATGGCCTGCTCGATGGCCTTCATGGCCGGGCGGGCGCTGTGATGATCCAGTTCTCCCTCCAGATACAGCGTCAGCCGCCCGTCGGCGTAATCTTTTCCGATGTTCATATGCCTGTATTCCTCCAGGTAAAACAGAAAGTCCCGGATACCAGCACAAGGTTGGTATCCGGGACTATCTTATTATTTCTATGCCGCGGAATCTGCCGAAATGCGGCGTATGGGAAAAATTATCCCAGCTTCTTTAAACTTTCTTCCAGATTGGCAATCAGCGCTTCCGCTTTGGCCAGACGCTCCCGCTCGGCGGCAACCACATTTTCCGGAGCCTTGGAGACGAACTTCTCGTTGGACAGCTTCTTCTCCTGGGCTTCCTTCTGCTTCCGGGCCTTCTCCAGCTCCTTGCCGATGCGCTCCCGCTCCTTCTCGATGTCCACCAGCTCGGCCATGGGCATATACATCTTGCACTCGTTGGTGACCACATTCACCATGCCGTCCACATTTTCGGGCACGGCGCCGGTGATCTCCACGGAGGCGGCGTAAGCCAGCTTCTGCAGGAAGGGAATGCCGGCAGTGAAGATGTCCTGCTTGTCCGTGACCACAATGATGTGGGCCTTCTTGGACGGGGGCACATTCATCTCCGCCCGGCGGCTGCGGACCGCCTTGATGGCGTTCATCACGATCTCCATGGCGGCCTCTTCCTCGGGGAAGGACAGGGCCTCGTCATAGGCGGGGTAGGCCTGGGTCATGATGACCTCCCCTTCGTGGGGCAGGGCCTGGTAGATTTCCTCGGTGATATAGGGCATGAAGGGGTGCAGCAGCTTCAGGGTCTCGGTCAGGGTGTACAGCAGCACTTTCTGGGCGTTCAGCTTCTCCTGAGCGTCCTCACCGTACAGACGGGTCTTGGTCAGCTCGATATACCAGTCGCAGAAATCATCCCAGATGAAGTCGTAGATCTTGCCCGCGGCCACGCCCAGCTCGTAGGCGTCCAGATTGGCGCAGACTTCTCCGGCCAGGGTGTTCAGCTTGCTGAGAATCCACTTGTCCTCCACGCTCAGCTGCTCCGGCAGGGCGTTTTCCTCAATGGTCAGATTCATCATCACGAACCGGGAGGCATTCCACAGCTTGTTGGCGAAGTTGCGCATGGCCTCGCACCGCTCGGGCAGCCAGCGCATATCGTTTCCGGGGGAGTTACCGGTGATGATGTTGAAGCGCAAAGCGTCGGCGCCGTACTCGTTGATGACCTCGATGGGATCCACGCCGTTGCCCAGGGACTTGCTCATCTTCCGGCCCTGGCTGTCCCGGATGATGCCGTGGATCAGCACGGTGTGGAAGGGGGGCTTTTTCATCTGCTCGCAGCCGGAGAAGATCATTCTCGCCACCCAGAAGAAGATGATGTCATAACCGGTGACCAGCACATCCGTGGGATAGAAGTACTTCAGCTCCTCGGTCTCTTCCGGCCAGCCCAGGGTGGAGAAAGGCCACAGGGCGGAGGAGAACCAGGTGTCCAGCACATCCGGGTCCCGCTCGATGTTCTTGGAGTGGCAGCACTCGCACTCGGTGGCGTCGGTGCGGGACACGGTCATATGGCCGCAGTCCTTGCAGTACCACGCCGGGATCTGGTGGCCCCACCACAGCTGACGGGAGATGCACCAGTCCTTCACATTGTACATCCAGTTCAGATAAATCTTGGTGAAGCGCTCGGGGACGAACTTCACTTCGCCTTCCTCCACCACGCGGATGGCTTCTTTCGCCAGAGGCTCCATCTTCACAAACCACTGGTCGGAGGCCAGGGGCTCCACATCGTTGTGGCAGCGGTAGCAGGTGCCCACATTGTGGGTGTAGTCCTCCACCTTCACCAGGTAGCCCTGCTCCTCCAGATCGGCCACAATGGCCTTCCGGGCCTCGTACCGGTCCATGCCGTCGTACTTGCCGCCGTTGATGATATGGGCGTCGCCGTCAAAGATCAGGATCTGCTCCAGATTGTGGCGCAGGCCCACTTCAAAGTCGTTGGGGTCGTGACAGGGTGTCATCTTCACGGCGCCGGTGCCGAAGCCCAGCTCCACATATTCGTCCGCCACAATGGGGATCTCCCGACCCACCAGGGGCAGGATGGCCGTCTTGCCGATCAGGTGCTTGAACCGCTCGTCCTCCGGGTGGACGGCGATGCCGGAGTCGCCCAGCATGGTCTCAGGACGGGTGGTGGCAACGATGATGTACTCATCGGAGTCCTTGATGGGATAGCGGATGTGCCACAGGTGGCCGGGCTTCTCCACATACTCCACCTCCGCGTCGCTGAGAGCGGTGGTGCAGTGGGGGCACCAGTTGATAATGCGCTTGCCCTTGTAGATCAGGCCCTTTTCATACAGGTCGCAGAACACTTCCCGCACGGATTTGGCGCAGGTGTCGTCCATGGTGAAGCGCAGCCGGTCCCAGTCACAGGAGCAGCCCAGGGTCTTGAGCTGTTCGATGATCCGGTTGCCGAACTTGTCCTTCCAGGCCCACACCTCGTCCAGGAACTTCTCCCGGCCCAGGTCAAAGCGGGTCAGGCCCTCATTCCGCAGCTTCTCCTCCACCTTGATCTGGGTGGCAATGCCCGCGTGGTCATAGCCGGGCATCCACAGGGTTTCATAGCCCTGCATCCGCTTGTAGCGGATCAGCACATCCTGAATGGTCTCGTCAAAGGCGTGGCCCAGATGGAGCTGGCCGGTGACATTGGGAGGCGGAATGACAATGGTGAAAGGCTCTTTGTCCGGGTTGGGCTCGGCATGGAAATAGCCGCCCTGAACCCACATATCATAGATCTGCTTTTCCACCTGCTGGGGTTCATACACTTTTGGCAGTTCTTTCATAGGTTCTCCTCTCCTGCGCCCAGGGCGCGATCGTTCTCTTATTTGACGGGCTGAATGGTCAGTCCGGTTTTTTGCTCAAGGAATCCGGCGAAGGCTTCCGGATCGCCGGGGATGGCCCGCTGGGGGACCAGGACGAAATGACGGGGACCCGTCCGGAGCAGGAAGCGCTCCCGGCAGCGGTACAGCGCCGTGATGTTGTGATAGGGCATCCGGCTCACCATGTCATGGTGCCGGACAAACAGGCCCTCGTCCATAAAGCGGAGGATCATTTCCTCGTCCGGATAGGCTGCCATCTTCCGGGTCCGCCGGGCCTGCAGCCGGCCGTCAAAGGCCACAGCCAGCACAAACAGGATGCCCAGCAGCAGGTAGACAATGGCGGTGCCTGTGAGAAATCCCTCCGCCAGCATCATTAGCGATCCCAGAATCACCGCCGCGCCGCAGAAGAACAGCAACGCCTTCAGTCCCTTGTTCAGCCACCGGAACCAGGGTTTCAGCGTCTGCCGGAACACCCGGTTCAGCACCATAAAATCCGTCCGGTCATAGACATACTGCACTTCATATTCGGCCATGTGCTTTTCCTCCGCCGTGAAAAAAGCGCCCCGAAGCGATCGCTTCAGGGCGCGTTGGATGCGTGGTACCACCTGAATTCCGCACCGGAAGGCGCGGCACTCGTCTGCTCTGTAACGGGAGGACCCGGTCCCGGCTGCTTTGGCTCACCGGAACGGCTCCGGAGCGACTTCGGGGGGCACGGTCCGCGGACTTGCACCAACCGTCCGCTCTCTGCTGACCGGAGATCACCCTACTCCTCTCCATCAAAGCCTGTAACATTTACCTGTAACATTTAGATTATACGGACAACCCCGCCGTTTGTCAATCAAAAAAACGGACACAGCTTCGCAGAATTCGTGTCTGGAGGACACGAAAAAAGTTCCATCCGTTTTTTCGCCAGCTTCGCCGGTGAAAAAACACCGCTCGGCCAGCGGAGTGTGCGAGCGAAGCGAGTGCGCGAAGCGGCCGCAAAATCCCAATTGAACCCCTTTGAGGGGTTCAATTGACTTATGCCATGCCCAGCATCTGCTCCAGCTGGGGCAGGCTCTGGACGCCGACCCGGCGGACCATTTCATCGCCGTTGTTGAACACGATCAGGGTGGGGATGCTCATGACGCCGAAGCGGGCGGCGATACTGGGCTCATCGTCCACATTCACCTTCGCCACTTTGAACTTGCCCTCGTACTTGTCCCCCAGCTGGTCGATCACCGGGGCCTGCATCTTGCAGGGGCCGCACCAAGAGGCCCAGAAGTCCACCAGGGTGATGCCGCTGCCGATGACGCTGTCAAAATTCTTTTCTGTCAGATCCATGTGTGCCATGATTTGTTACTCCTTTTTTGCATCCAGATATTTCACTGCGGACAATGCCGCGATATTGCCCTCGCCGACGCTTTTGGCGATTTGATACGGAGCACCGGTGCAGTCCCCTGCTGCAAACACGCCCGGCAGATTCGTGCGCATTTCCCGGTCAGTGACGATCATGCCCCGCTCTGTTTCCAGTCCCGGTAACAGCACATCCGGTGCCACCCCCGGACGCAGGATGAACACTCCGTCCACTGGATATGACCTGCCGTCCGCCAGCAATCCCGTCACCTTCTGTTCTCCGAGGATCCGGTATTCCCGCGCCCGGTTCCGGTCAAAATATTCCACACAGCAACCGATGCTGCGCAGAAATTCCGCCTCTTCAGGCGCATCTTCCCGCAGACCGATCACCGCCACAGGC
>JALFTG010000152.1 GCA_022779345.1 Oscillospiraceae bacterium
GGCGGTCTGGTACTGGCCCTTGACAATGGGGTTGTTCATGCATCCCTCCTTGACGGCCATGTTGTTTTCAAACACGGCCTTGCCATGGAGCCGCAGCCAGGCGTAATCGGGGCTGGATACGGAGAGTTCCACATAGGGGTTGGCCTGCAGATCCTTGTAGACCTCCTTCTGATTGTTGGTGCAGAACCACAGCCTGCCATCCTGTTCAAAGCAGAACATGAACGGGCGGCATTTGGCGGTTCCGTCCCGGCCCACAGTGGCCAGATACTGCACCGGGTTGGCGGTCAGAAATTCAACGACTTTTTTCATGAGAATACCTCCAATACATTTTGCTGCTTGACTTGTGCCTTGCATGGTTTTAGAATAATGGCAAAAGGATCTGCTGTAAAGTAAGCACAATATTGTGGTGTAGTTACCAAAAGGAAACTATTGGAGGAATCCTGTATGAGCGAAGAAAAGAAAGAACTTCCGGCCTGCCCGGTAGAAACCACATTAACCCTGATTGGCGATAAATGGAAGGTGCTGATCCTGCGGGATCTGATGAACGGCACCAAGCGCTTCGGCGAACTGAAAAAGTCCATCGGTACGGTGTCCCAGAAGGTGCTGACCGCCCAGCTGCGGGACATGGAGGAGAAGGGCCTGCTCACCCGCCAGGTCTATGCCGAGGTGCCTCCCCGGGTGGAGTACACCCTCACCGACACCGGCTACAGCCTGAAGCCGGTCCTGGACGCCATGTGGGCCTGGGGGACGGACTACAAGGCGAAAAACGGCTGATCCGGTTTTCCGGTCAGCGCCGTTGCAACGAGTATGTCAGCAGACTTCAACAGCAGAAAGAGAGGTTCCCCTATGACTACCCTTGGCAATATTTTATGGTTCCTGTTCGGAGGACTGATCGGCGGTCTGGCGTGGACGCTGGCCGGATGTCTCTGGTGCATCACCATTGTCGGGATTCCGGTCGGGCGCCAATGCTTCAAGTTCGCCAGACTCGCATTCTTCCCCTTCGGGAAAAAGATCGTATATGGCGGCGGGGGCTTTTCCTTCCTCATCAATCTGATCTGGGTTGCCCTGTTCGGACTGGAAATGGCAGCGGGCTATGTGGTGCTCGGGTGCCTCTGGTGCGTGACCATCCTCGGCATCCCCATCGGCAGGCAGTGTTTCAAGATGGCAAAACTCGCCCTGATGCCGTTCGGAGCTGCCGTGATGTGAAGCCGGCCTGTGAGCGGTATCAAAAAAAGAGGTCTCTCCTTCGGGAGAGACCTCTTCTGCTTTTCGAAAACGCTTCGCAGAATTTGCGCCAAATGGCGCAAACAAATCAAATCCGTTTTTTGGTGCGGCTTTGCTGTTCCAAAAAACACTTCTCGGCCGGCGCAGTGTGCGACCGAAGGGAGTGCATGGAGCGGCCGCAAATCCTCTGTCGGAAAGCCCCGCAGGGGATTTTTCGACAGACTCAAGAGGTCTCTCCTTCGGGAGAGACCTCTTTTTGTTATGACAGGGTGTCAGGCCCATACCAGCCAGCAGAACAGATAGCCCGCGGTGACGGCCACCAGGGTGAAGGGGACGCCGATACGCATGAAGTCGCTGGTTTTGACCTCGTAGCCGCCCTTGCGGAGAATACCGATGCCGGCGATGTTGGCGGAAGCGCCGATAGGGGTCAGGTTACCGCCCAGGGTGGCGCCAGTGAGCAGACCGAAATACAGCACGGTGGGGTCGATGCCAAGGGTTGCGGCGATGGAGGTGACCACGGGCAGCATGGTGGCCACATAGGGAATGTTGTCCACGAAGGCGGAGAAGGCCACGGAACCCCAGACGATGACGGTGTACAGCAGGAACAGATTGTCTCCGCCCAGCCGGACGAACAGGTTGCTGATGTCTGTGATGATGCCCGCCTCGGTGATTCCCTCAATGACCACGAACAGGCTGGCCAGCAGGATCAGCGTCTGATAGTCGATGTCGGCCAGGGCACGCTTGACGGTGTTCCAGCTTTTTGTCCGGATCAGGGAGCGGACCGCCCCCACCAGGAACACGCACACACAGATCACGCCGTTGGTGATGGAGGGCTTGTCGGGGACGAAGGAGGCGCAGATCAGCAGAACCACCGTGGCCACCAGCAGCACGGTGGGGAAGTAGTCCTCCACCTCCGTGGTGTCATCGATGGTCACCGGCTCCTTCTGCTTCCGGAACAGGAACATGATCACCGGAATCGTGGCCAGTGCGCCCAGCTCCACCGCCCAGAAGATGCTGGGTTTGCCCTCCATGAAGAAGAAGTCTAGGAAGTCCATGCCTGCATAGCCGCCCAGCATGATGGAAGTGGTGTCACCCACCAGAGTGGCAGCACCCTGCAGATTGGAGGACACGGCGATGCAGATGATCATGGTCACCGGGGAGATGTCCAGCTTCTTTGCGATGGCCAGACCCACCGGCGCGATCATCAGCACGGTGGCCACATTGTCGATGAATGCGGACACAATCCCGGCGAACAGGGACATGGCCACCACCACCCACATGACATTGGGGGTGTGGCGCAGGATGACCTCCGCCAGACGGTTGGGCATCCGGGAGTCGATAAACAGGAACACCGTGCCCATGGTGCCGGCCAGCATCAGCAGCACATTGAAGTCGATGGCGCCCAGAACATTCCCCAGGGGCAGGACCCCGGTCGCCACGAAGATCACGGCGCTGATCAGGGCCACCAGCGGCCGCCGCTTCGGCAGGGCGATCATCAGCACATAGGTGGCGATGAACAGGATGAGTGCAAAGGTTTTTGGATTCATAGTACGATTCTCCTTATTTCCGGGCAAGAAAAAAGACTCTCACCGCAGACAGATTCTGCGATAAAAGTCTCGTTACAAACTCAGTGAGTTCCTGCTGACCCGGCCCCGGACGGAGCGTACTGACGGATCAGGCAACACGGGAAACCCGTGTAAACTACTCCCTTTTATGCTCGAAATATTATAGACTTCACGGCACAATTTGTCAATTCTTTTTTATGACCGGGAACAGATGTTGATTTGTCAACAAAAAATTGTTGACAAATCAACATCTTAGTGGTATCCTTGCCCATATCTGTCAGACAGATGGAAAGGAAACAGACTGCTATGACCAAAACCAAGAAGATTGCTCTGTGGGTAGTGGTTGCCATTGCGGGCCTGCTGCTGATCTGTGTACTGGCGCTGGGCCTGCTGTTCCGTCAGGAGCTGAAAACCATCGGTTCCATTGAAAAGGTCAGCGATGACGCGCCGTATTATGTCATGGACTACACCGCCGATTACGGCCTGGACGAATTCCTGGCCCAGGGGGCGTCCACGGACAAGGAGCTGAGTGAGTTCGTCATTCAGAAGCTGATGAAGGGCCTGCCTGTGACCATCACCCTGCCGGATCTGGGGTGCTCCACCTTCAACGGGGCGCTGGAGAACGGCAACAAGGTGTTCGGCCGGAACTTTGACAACCCCTACAAGCCCTTCATGCTGGTTCACACTGACCCGGAGAACGGCTATGAGTCCATCTCCATGGTGAATCTGGGCTATGTTGGCTATGGCGACGGCTATGAGCCGGACAGCTTCACAAACAGCCTCCTGGCCCTGGCGGCGCCCTACATCCCCCTGGACGGCATCAATGAGATGGGCCTGACCATCGGCGTGCTGCAGCTGAATGTGGAGCCTACGCAGCAGGATACGGAAAAGACCGACATTACCACCACCTCCGCCATCCGCATGGTGCTGGACAAGGCGGCCACCGTGGACGAGGCCGTGGCCCTGCTGGAGCAGTATGATATGCACTCCTCCGCCAACAGCTGCTTCCACTTCCAGATTGCCGACGCCAACGGCGACAGCGTGGTTGTGGAATATGTGGACAATGTGTTCAGCGTAGTGGAGCCGGAGGCGGAATACCTGTGGTGCACCAACTTCTTCCTGACGGAGGGGGACTGGTACAATGTGGGCGGCGGTCAGGACCGGTATGAAATCCTGCGGGAGGAACTGACGGCCCGGAGCGGCGTGCTCGCCGATGAGGCGGACGCCATGTCCGTGCTGGAGGCCGCCAGCCAGGATTCCACCTTCTGGTCCGCGGTTTACAACAATACGGAAAAAACCGTGGACATCGCCATCCACGGGGAGTACGACACGGTTTACAGCTATTCTCTGGCCGACTGGTAAGAGAACAGAAAAGGCTCCTCTGTGAAAATGCCTCGCAGAGTTCGCACCAACAGGTGCGAATAAAATAAAATTGATTTTTCCCGGCGACATGTGCGTCGGGAAAAATACTTTTCGGCCCGCAAGTGTGCGAGCACAGCGAGTGCGCGCGTCGGGCCGCTGCTTTCTCGCAAAAGTGGTTTATCACTTTTGCGATACGGCAAAACGGGGCTTGCAATAAGCCCCGTTTTGTCATATGCTAAAGAAAAATCTCAGGATCCGGAGGGAACCGAAATGATCGAACAGATGCTGGCATACAACCGTGAATTTGTTGCCAATAGAGAATATGAAAAATTCCAGACCACCAAATACCCGGATAAGAAGATCGCCATTCTCACCTGCATGGACACCCGGCTGGTGGAACTGCTCCCGGCGGCGCTGGGCATCCGGAACGGGGATGTGAAGATGATCAAGAACGCCGGCGGCATGATCACCGGCCCCTTTGACAGCGCCGTACGCAGCCTGCTGGTGGGCATCGTGGAGCTGGGTGTGGAGGAAGTGATGGTCATCGGCCACACGGACTGCGGCGTGGCCCACATCAACGCGGACATGATGATCCGCCATCTGGTGGAGCGGGGCGTGTCCCAGGACCACATCGACATGATGCGCTACTGCGGCATTGACTTTGAGGCCTGGCTCCGGGGCTTTGACAATGTGGAGTGCTCTGTGTCGGAGACGGTGGATCTCCTGCGCCACCACCCCCTCATGCCCCCGGATGTGACCATCAACGGCTATGTGATGAACACGGAGACGGGAGAGCTGACGCCGCGGGAATAATCAATACCGTCCAACCCTGGGCAAACCCGCCGGTTCCGGCTGGGTCTGTCCGTTTCTTTGCCGGGATTTTACAAGCATTTTACATGGCCGGGGGTTCCTGAGCAGGGGAAAAGCGTGTATAATGAACGGGAAAAGAGGGAGGTGCCGGAGATGAAAGGGAAAATCTTTCAGAATATGGTGGCCGTGGGCACAGTGGTGTTTGCCCTGTGCGTGACGATCTTCATGGGCGCCCTGTATGATTATTTTGAGAGCCGGGTGTACGGAGAGCTGGAGAGCGAGGCAAAGCTGGCGGTGCAGGGCGTGGCCAGCGGCGGCATGGACTTTTTGACGGGACTGGACATTCCGGACCGGCTCACCTGGGTGGCTGCCGACGGCACGGTGCTGTATGACACCGCGGCGGACGCCTCCACGCTGGAAAATCATGCCGGCCGGGAGGAAATCGACCAGGCGCTGCGTACCGGTGAGGGAAAAAGTGCCCATTACTCCCAGGTCTATCTGGAAAAAACCCTGTATTATGCCCTCCGGGCCGGGGACGGCACAGTGGTGCGCCTGTCCTGCACCCAGAATTCCGTTCTGACGCTGCTGCTGGGCATGGTGGTGCCACTGCTGTGGATCCTGCTGCTGGCAGTGGTGCTGTCGGCGGTGCTGGCGTCCCATCTGGCGAAGAAGATCACCCGGCCGCTGAATGAGATCGATCTGGAAAATCCGGAGCAGAGCGGGACCTATCCGGAGCTGAATCCGCTGCTCCACCGGCTGGGTGAGCAGAACCGGACCATCCGCCGGCAGATGGAGGAACTGAGCCGGAAACAGCGGGAATTCACCGCGATCACGGAGAATATGAGCGAGGGCTTTGTGCTCATCGACAATCGGGGTGCGGTGCTGAGCCACAACACCAGCGCCGTGCGGATCATGGACCCGGAGGCGGTGGGGAACGAGGCACTGGACCTGAGCCGGTTCGGCCAGTTCCGCCAGGCGGTGACCACCGCGCTGTCCGGCCAGCACTGGGAGACCATGCTGGAGCGGGCAGGCCGGATCTATCAGGTGGTGGCCAACCCGGTCACGGCCTCCGGCCAGGTCACGGGCGCATTGCTGTTCATGATGGATGTGACGGAAAAGGAACAGCGGGAGCAGCTGCGCCGGGAGTTCACCGCCAATGTGTCCCATGAGCTGAAAACGCCGCTGACCTCCATTTCCGGCTTTGCGGAGCTGATGAAGGACGGACTGGTGCCCCGGGAGAAGATGAAGGAGTTTGCCGGGGACATCTACCGGGAATCCCAGCGGATGATCGATCTGGTGGGGGACATCCTGAAACTCTCCAGGCTGGACGAGGGCGGGGAGTTCACCCGGGAGCGGGTGGACCTGTACGATCTGGCCATGGAGATCGCCGACCGGCTGGCCCCGGAGGCAGTGCGGACCGGCATCCACATCAGCGTCACCGGAAAGCACGGCGCCGTCACCGGCGCACGGCAGATTCTGGATGAGATGCTCTACAATCTGTGTGACAACGCCATCAAATACAATGTCCCCGGCGGGAAAGTGTCCATGGAAGTCCGCCCCGGGGAAAAGACCACGGCAGTGACCGTTTCGGACACGGGTATCGGCATCCCCTCCGCCGACCAGGACCGGGTGTTTGAGCGGTTCTACCGGGTGGACAAGAGCCATTCCCGGGAGGTGGGCGGCACCGGTCTGGGCCTGAGCATTGTCAAGCACGGCGCCCAGTATCACAACGCGGAGGTGACCATGGACAGCACTCCCGGCAAGGGTACCTCCATCACCGTCATCTTTCCCAATCAGTAAAACTGCACAGATTCCCGGAAGTCTCAGGACTTCCGGGAATTTTTTGCGCACTTTACAAGAACTTTACACAGTCTTGATAATGGATTTTACATGATCCGGCTTAAACTATTACAAAAAGATCGGATACTCTGTGCGGATGCGGGAAAGGATGTTTCTATGACACTGTTTGATGTTCTGACGCTGATCGGCGGGCTTTGCCTGTTCCTGTTCGGCATGAATCTCATGGGCGAGGCCCTGGAAAAGAAGGCGGGCAGCCGCCTGAAAACGATTCTGGGAAAGATCACCGGAAACAAGATGACGGGCTTCCTCCTGGGCCTGGGCGTCACGGCGGTGATCCAGAGCTCCAGCGCCACAACCGTTATGGTGGTGGGCTTTGTGAACTCCGGCATCATGACGCTGCACCAGGCCATCAATGTGATTATGGGCGCCAATGTGGGCACCACCGTGACTGCCTGGCTGCTGAGTCTGACGGGCATCAGCGGGGACAACCTGTTTGTCCAGCTGCTCAAGCCCAAATCTTTCACGCCCGTTCTGGCCCTGGTGGGCATTGTATTTTATATGTTCTCCAAAAAACCGGGCAGGAAAGACACAGGCATGATCCTGCTGGGCTTTGCCACCCTGATGACCGGCATGGAGGCCATGACCGGGGCCGTGTCCGGCCTGCGGAATGTGCCGGAATTCCAGAACATCCTGGTGATGTTCTCCAACCCGGTGCTGGGCGTGTTTGCCGGCGCGCTGCTGACGGCGATCATCCAGTCCAGCTCCGCCTCTGTGGGCATTCTCCAGGCCCTGGCTTCCACAGGACAGATCACCTATGCCACGGCGGTGCCCATCATCATGGGCCAGAACATCGGCACCTGCGTCACCGCCATGATCTCCTCTGTGGGCACCAACAAAAACGCCCGGCGGACGGCGGTGGTCCACCTGCTGTTCAACATCATCGGAACGGCGGTGTGGCTGGCGGTATTCTGCGCCGTGAAAGCCCTATTTGACCTGCCGGTGATCCAGCAGTCGGCCAATCAGCTGGGCATCGCCATCGTGCACACGGCCTTCAATGTGCTGTGTACGGCCCTGCTGCTGCCCATGTCCGGCCTGCTGGAGAAGATTGCCTGCCTGATCGTCCGGGAGGACGCCAGGGAAGAGGGCACTGACGAGCTGGACGAGCGCCTGATGGCCGCCCCCGCCGTGGCCATTGCCCAGTGCCGGAAAGTGGTGGACCGGATGGCTCAGATCGCGGTGGACGCCCTGAAGGCCTCCCTGAATATGCTGGATGAATACGACGGCAAGACCGCCGACCGGATCCGGGAGGACGAGGACCGCACCGACCGGTATGAGGATCTGTTGGGCGACTATCTGGTGTGCCTGAGCAACCACGCCCTCAGTGACGAGGACCGCCAGGAATCCGCAGAGCTGCTCCACCTGATCGGGGATTTCGAACGGATTTCCGACCACGCAGTGAATATTCTGGAATCCGCCGAGGAAATGCGGGAAAAGCATATCCGCTTCTCCGATGCGGCCCAGCGGGAGTTGAAGATCATGCGCTCGGCGGTGTGCGAGATTCTGGATCTGGCCCTGGAGGCCTACCGGAACAACGACCCGCGGACTGCCAAGCAGGTGGAGCCGCTGGAAGAGGTGGTGGACACCCTGAAAGAGCAGCTGCGGATGCGCCACATTCTGCGCCTCCAGAACGGCGTGTGCACCATCGAGCTGGGCTTTGTATGGGCGGATCTGCTGACGAATCTGGAGCGGGTGGCGGACCACTGCTCCAACATTGCCGGCCGGGTGATCGAGTCCCGGAACGCCAGCATCGATCTCCATGCCTATCTGGACAATGTGAAGATCGGCAACCAGAAATTTGCCGAAGAATACAACGCGTACGCGAAAAAATACGCCCTCATGGAGGACTGATCCCTCCGCCTCACGCATGTCCCCGAACCAGACGGTTCGGGGACATCCGCTTGCCGAAAAAGCTTCGCAGAATTTGCGCCGGATGGCGCAAACAGATTGAATCCGTTTTTTTGTGCGGCTTTGCTGTGCAAAAAACACTTCTCGGCCGGCGCAGTGTGCCCGAAGGGTGCATGGAGCGGCCGCGAAGGCTCTGTCGGAAAGCCCCGCAGGGGTTTTCCGACAGACTCATGTCCCCGAACCAGACGGTTCGGGGACTTTTTGTTTCTGGAATGACCGGACAGCGCTCCGCATAGGATATGCCATACATGCTTTTTGTCCAAGCCGGAAGTGACTGAATACGCAGAATCCGGCGGCTATACTGTACATGACAAAAGGAGGGTATCCGATTGAAACGAATGTGCGTGATCCTGACGGCGCTGCTGGTGACAGCGGTGCTCACAGCCCCGGTGGGGGCGGCTTATGACCCGGAGGCGGACTATATGCAACAGATGATCCAGGCGGCGATGGATGGGGACGAAGAGGCAGGAACCGCCGCCGAACAGGCCCGGAACGAGAAGATCACCGGGGAGGGGCTGGACTATGCCCTGATCGCCTTTGACGATCTGCTGCTCCTGTCCCGGGTGATCTACCGGGAGGCGGGAAGCTGCTGGCTCAGCGAGGAATGGAAGATGTGCGTGGGGGAAGTAGTTCTGAACCGGGTGGCCTCCCCGGAATTCCCGGACACCATCCGGGAGGTGGTGATGCAGCCGGGGCAGTACGGCGGCCGGTGCGCGGATTTCCAGGATCTCCGGCCCTCCCGGGACTGTGTGGAGATCGCTCTGCGGCTGCTGACAGGGGAGCGGGTGCTGGAGGAACCCTCCGTGGTGTTCCAGTCCAATAACCGGCTGGGCAGCGGCGTGTACCGGAAGCTGACCGATGAGGCCCTGGGCGTCACCTATCTGTGCTATTCCAGCCACCCGGAGCTGTACTGAAAACAAAAAAGAAGTGTGGCATTTCCGGGGGGAATACCACACTTCTTTTACTGCAGCAAGTCAGAAAATATCATCAAACACCGTCTCCGGGGCGCCTTCCAGAAGGGAGGGATTGCGGATCAGCTCCTTCAGATAGGCAAAGGCCTCGGTGAAATAATATACATCCGCAATGCGGCTGTCATACGCCACCCGCAGGTTCAGCGCCCGGCGGCCGTGAATCTGGGAGGTGCTGATGGACATGGTCATGGGCAGATTGCCGAAATCCCCCAGACTGAGATAAGTGGGGCGCACGCCGTGGGCCGACAGGGAACAGATGGACAGGGAGCCGTGATAGGGGCTGCTGTCGATGAAGCGCTGGGGGAGTTTGCCGAAATAGTCCAGCGTCCGCAGCGCCCAGAAAGCCAGCTTCACGGCCACCCGGGGCAGCTGGAGCACCGTCTCGGAAAAAGGCGCCTGCCCGGCGGGATTGGCCCCGGATTTCAGCTGCTGGACCGCGGAGCCGATCTTCCGGTAGACATCGTATACATTGTCCGTGGGATCGAAGGAAACCTTGACAAACCGGGCAGCCCGGCGGTCCGTCTCACTTTTGGCCGCACCGATGATGACTTCAATGTCGTTGCGGGCAAAAATCCGCTGGCCGGCAATGAACCGGTTGATGGCGGGCATGACAGCGGCTGTACGGACATAAGCAGCGATGAGTACATGGAGCAGGTTCAGATTGGCAAATTCGCCCACGGCGTGCTCCTGCAGCCACAGTTCGGCCTCCGTGATGTCAACGGCGTCCTCGAACAGATTCTCCGCATCCCGGCGGCTGCGGGTATAGAAGGGGGTGTACCGGTCCGTCAGGGCCAGATTGTGCAGCTGCCGTCCGTCCCGGCGGTCGCCGGCGCGGCGGGTTGTTGTTTCTTTCATGTAAAAAAGTCACCTGCTTTGTGAAAATGATCGGAAAACCAAAATGATTTGCCCTTATTTTACAATATTGCACAGGTAAACGCAAGGTCTAATCCGGATGGCAGAAAATGAATCATCAGAAGGCCTTTGCTGCAAATTCACAAAAGCCGTGTTCTGGATTTGGAGGATGACACAAAAAAATAATGTTTACTAATTAACTAACATTTTCCTGATTAAAAGGCTGTTTTTTGTAACAATTTTGACAAGGGAAATGGGGTTTTTTCCTTGCAATGTTGTCAAAATTGAGATATAATCTGTCCATATAAGCAGCAACTTTTGTCTGCCTGCCTGTCAAACAGGTGGGGATGTGTCAGTGTTTTGTGAAGCGATGGCCGGCCACGGCGTTCATTTTTGCGGCAAATGGCACCGGAAAAGCCCGTGCGCGGGCGAGGCATGATCCCAACGGCGGGGCGGTAAACCCTGCCCCCCGGGTCCTGCCGGACCCGAATCTGGGCAAACCGGAAAAAGTTTGTTAAAATGATATCAAAAATCACGGAAAAGGCATTGACACAGCGAACAGTGACGACTATGATAAATAGAGTCTCTGTTTTATTTTCGTTCCCATCAGAAGACGAAGAAAGAGGGTGAAAATATGTCTTTGGAAGCCATCAAAAAGGTGGCACAGACCGAGGCAGAAACCAAGCAGCGGAAAGCCGAAGCTGCCGTGACCGCAAAGAAACTGGTTGCGGATGCGGAACAGGCGGGGAATGAGTCCCTGCGGAAGGCGCGGACCGAGGCAGAGGCCAAGTCCAGGGAACTCCTGGCCAAGGCTGAAGAACGGGCTGCTGTCCGAACCGCCGAGATTGCGGCACAGTCCAAACAGGAATGTGCTGCCCTGTGCAGCGCGGCTGAAAGCAAGCTGGAGGAAGCCGCAGCGTTGATCGTCAGAAGGGTCGTGAGTAGCTGAAATGTCCATTGTAAAAATGAAGCATCTGCGGCTGCTCGGAATGCGCTCGGACCGCGATCAGCTGTTCCGTCTGCTGCAGAAGCAGGGATGTGTGGAAGTGAACGAGCCTGTGGCCGATCCGGATGATCCGGACTGGCCCGCACTGGTCAGACCCGATGGGCGTGCTCTGACCTTGGCCCGGGAACAGAACACCCTGTTCAACAACGCCCTGACCACTTTGAAGAAGTATTCCACCGCGAAGGAAGGACTGTTTACCAAACGGCCGGTCCTGAGTGAGAATGAATTCTTCGATGACGATGTGTATGCCTCCGGACTCCGGACCGCCCGTACCATTATGGACACGGAGCGAAGCATCTCCCAGATGACTTCGGAGCAGGGCAAGGTGCAAAGCCAGAAGGCTTCGCTGGCCCCCTGGATCCCCCTGGATGTGCCTCTGGAAATGGAGGGCAGCAAATCGGTCTCCCTGGTGTTCGGCACCATTCCCGCCAAAGCGGACTATGACGCGATGGCGGCGGCTGTCACCGAAGCCTGCGACATGAGCGAACTGTTCCGCGCCAGTGCGGATCAGGACCTGCAGTATTTCATGCTGCTGTGCCATGTCAGCGGAGAAGACGCCTGCGTGGAAGCCATGCGGCCTTTCGGATTCTCCCGTGCCAACCTGCGGGGATGGACCGGTACCGCCGCGGAAAATGACCGCTTGCTGGACCGCCGGAACGCGGAACTGGAAGAACAGCTGGCCGCCGCGAAGGAACGCATCGCAGCCTTTACCCCCGAACGGGGAACTCTCCGCCTGTGCGCGGACCGCTCCGCCCAGGATATTGCCCGGGAAGAAGCGGCAACCCACCTGGCGGATACGGAAAGCACTTTCTATCTCCAGGGATGGATTCCCGCGGAGGCGGAAGAACAGCTTGCCGGCATTCTCAGCAAGTTTACCTGTGCATGGGAAACGGAAGATCCCACGCCGGAAGAATATGAGAATGTTCCCGTCAAGCTGAAAAGCAATTTCCTGACAAGACCTTATAATGTCATTACCGAAATGTACTCCCTCCCGGCGTACAACGGCCTGGATCCCAACCCCTTCATCATGCCGTTCTTCGCTCTGTTCTTCGGCATCATGTTCGCAGATATGGCCTACGGCATCATCATGGTGCTGGTGGGTATTCTCGGACTGAAGCTGATAAATCCCAAGGGCACCATGCGGAATATGATGGGCCTGCTGATCCAGTGCGGCATCACCACCTTTATCATCGGTTTCCTGACCGGCGGTTTCTTCGGCGATGCGGTCAGCGTGGTCGGCGGCATCTTTGGCAAGGAGTGGTCCCTGGTCCCGCATTTGGGCACCATCCATATCGGAAGCATTGCCATTGACCTGCCCCTGAACCTGCTGGATGGCAACAACCCCCTGTATGTGCTGATTCTGGCCCTGTGCCTGGGCCTGGTGCACCTGTTCTTCGGCGTGTGCATCGGCACTTACCTGAACATCCGGGACGGCAACTGGCTGGATGCCATTTCCGACCTGTCCTGGTGGGTCATGATGGCCGGTATTGGGGTGCTGGCTCTCAAGGGCACTCCCGTGGTGATCTATGTTGGCATTGCGATCATGGTGATCGCAACCTTCCTGAAAGGCAAGGGCATCGGCCGTATCACCGGTCTGTTCGGCGCAGTGTACAACGGCGTCACCGGTTATCTGGGCGATATCCTGTCTTACTCCCGTCTGATGGCGCTGATGCTGGCCGGCTCGGTCATCGCCAGCGTGTTCAACCAGCTGGGTGCTCTGGGCGGCATCGTGCTGTTCATCATTGTGGCCCTGATCGGCCACTTCCTGAACTTCGCGCTGAACCTGATCGGCTGCTTCGTACATACCATGCGTCTGCAGTTCCTGGAGTTTTTCGGCAAGTGGTACCGGGAGGGCGGACGGCCTTTCCAGCCCCTCAACTATAATACAAAATATGTAGATATCAAGGAGGACTAATGAAATGAGTTTCTTTGCTGACTTCGGTGGCATGGCCATCGGTTTCCTGGGTGCAGGCCTGGCTGCCTGCCTGTGCGGCGCCGGTTCCGCCCGCGGCTGCGGTATCGCCGGTGAGGCCGGTAACGGTCTGCTGTGCGAGGATCCCTCTGCTTTTGGTAAGGTCATGATCCTGCAGGTTATTCCTGGTACCCAGGGCCTGTACGGTCTGGTCGTCTGGTTCTTCGCCATCCTGCAGATGGGCGTGTTCTCCGGTACTGCTGCCAGCCTGTCCGTGGCTGACGGTCTGCGTGTCGCTGCTGCCTGCCTGCCTATGGCAATCGGCGGCGGTATTTCCGCTCCCGCTCAGGGCCGTGTTGCTGCCACCGCTATCAACCTGATGGCCAAGCGCCCCAACGACTGGGCCAAGGGCATCATCCTCTGCATCACTGTCGAGTTCTACGCCATCCTGTCCCTGCTGGCATCCTTCCTGATGCTCCTGAACCTGAACCTGGGCGTCTGAGCCGACCCGGGAATTACCGGAAAGGCTGGTACAAAATATGAATGGTATTGAAAAACTGACTCAGCAGATCAACGCCGACGCACAGGTGGAGATCGATGCGCTTCTGGCCGAAGGCAAAGCCAAAGCCGAAGCCGTTGCTGCCGAGTTTGCCCAGCGCGCTGAAAAAGCTGCGGCGGATATCCTCGCCAAGGGCGAGATCGCCGCTGCCCAGCGGGAAGAACGCCTGGTGTCCATGGCCGCCATGGAGGGCCGGAAAGAACTTCTGGCCGCCAAGCAGGACATGGTGGGCAAGGCATTTGACCTGGCGCTGGATAAGCTGTGCGCCCTGCCCCAGGACGAATATGTGGCGCTGCTGGCCAAACTGGCCGTCGGCGCATCCGTCACCGGAAAAGAGCAGATGATCTTCAACCGGCAGGATCACGACCAGGTGGGCAAAGCTGTGGTCGACGCCGCCAATGCGGCCCTGTCCGGCGGAAAGATGACGCTCTCCGAACAGACCCAGCCCATGCGCGGCGGATTTATTCTGAGCGATGGAGATGTGGAGGTCAACTGCGCTTTTGAGACCCTCGTGCGTTTGCAGCGGGGTGAGATCTCCGGCGAAGTGGCTGACATTCTGTTCGCGTGACGGGGAAGGAGTGAGACCCCTTGAAGCAGAAAGACAATGATTACATTTTTCTGTCTACCCGGGTCAAGGCCATGGAGCGCGGTCTGCTGACAAAAGAGCGGATCGAGCAGATGCTGGACGCGCACACCACCGAGGAAGCCGCCAAGGTTCTGGTGGACTGCGGGTATTCCGAAATGACGGAGATCACCGGCACCGAACTGGATCGGATCCTCCGGGAAAAACAGCAGGAGATCATGGCTGATCTGGGCAGTTCCGCCCCCAACAAATTTGTCGTGGATGTATTCAAACTGCGGTATGACTATCACAACGCCAAGGTGCTGGTGAAGTCCGAGGCTCTGGGCACCGAGCAGGATGACCTTCTGATGGAAGGCGGCCGTTATGACCGGCAGCGTCTGGCGGAGGACTTCCGCCGGGATGAGATGCTGGCATACAGCGACATCTTCCGCCGGGGTATCAACCGGGCCCGGGAAATTCTGGGTTCCACCGGTGACCCCCAGCAGGCGGATTTCATCCTGGACCGGGCCTATTTTGAGGAGATGACCGCTCTGGCAAAAGCATCTGAGAGCGACTTCCTGAAGGGCTATGTGTCCTTGTGCATTGATGTGGCCAACCTCCGGTCCGCTGTGCGGGCCTCCCGCCTGGGCAAGGGCCCTGACTTTTTGAGCCAGGTTCTGGTGCCCGGCGGCGCGGTCAGCGAGCAGAACCTGTGTGCTGCCAGAGGTGAGGAACTGGGAACCCTGTTCCACACCAGCCGTCTGGCGGAGGCAGCCGAGGAGGGTGCGGCGAAGTCGGCTCCCGGTTCCGGAGCCCTGACCGACTTTGAGCGGATGTGCGATGATGCGGTGATGGGATATCTCAGTGACGGCCGCCGTGTCCCCTTCGGCGTGGAGCCGATCGTCGGCTACCTGTTCGCCCGGGAGAGCGAGGCCACCATTATCCGCATCATCATGACGGGCCGAATGGCCGGCCTGGACCGGAGCATCATCCGGCAGCGTCTGCGCCGGACATACGCATAAGGAGGTGGAGCAGATATGGCAAGTTACCGCATCGCCGTTCTGGGCGACCGGGAGAGTGTCCTGGGATTCAAGGCCCTGGGCCTGGATGTATTCCCCGCCGAAAGCGTGGAGGAGGCCAGGAGCACGCTCCACCGGCTGGCCAAAGAAAACTATGCTGTGGTCTATCTGACCGAGCAGCTGGCCCAGTATATGACCGATGATCTGGGCCGGTACAAGGATGAGCTGACCCCTGCGGTGATTCTCATCCCCGGCAAAGAAGGATCGCTCGGCATCGGCATGGCCAATGTGAAGAAATCTGTGGAACGCGCCGTGGGCGCGGATATTCTGTAACGACCGGAACGCACCGGCAGCACGGCAGGCCGCCGTGCACGGGCGTGAAGGCGTAACATATCAGTCAATGCGAATTTAACCTGAAAGAAGGTAGAAAACTTGAGCAGCGGAAAGATTGTGAAGGTTTCCGGCCCGCTGGTGGTCGCCACCGGACTTGCCGACGCCAACATGGCCGATGTGGTCCGTGTGGGTGAACAGCGTCTGATCGGCGAAATCCTGAATATGAATGGCGATTCCGCCTCCATCCAGGTCTACGAGGAGACCTCCGGCCTGGGCCCCGGCGCGGTCGTTGAGACCACCGGCGCTCCTCTGTCTGTGGAGCTGGGACCTGGTATTATTGAGAATATTTATGACGGCATCCAGCGCCCGCTGGAAGAGATTATGAAAAAGGTGCAGGGCAACAACCTGCCCCGTGGCGTTCAGGTTCCCGCTCTGGATCGTGAGAAGAAGTGGGAATTCACTGCTACCGTCACCCCTGGCACCAGAGTCACCGGCGGCGATGTCATCGGCACTGTCCCCGAGACCAGCGTGGTGCTCCACAAGATCATGATCCCGCCCAAAATGAGCGGCACCATCGAGTCCATCCAGTCCGGCACCTACACCGTTCTGGACACCATCGCCGTCCTGGTGGACGACAAGGGCGAGAAGCACGAACTGACCATGATGCAGAAGTGGCCTGTTCGTGTGGGCCGTCCCTACAAGCACAAATATCCCCCCAAGACCCCTCTGCTGACCGGTCAGCGTATCGTGGACGCCCTGTTCCCCATTGCCAAGGGCGGTACCGCCGCCATTCCCGGCCCCTTTGGTTCCGGCAAGACCGTCATGCAGCATCAGCTGGCAAAGTGGTCTGATGTGGACATCGTGGTCTACATCGGCTGCGGCGAGCGCGGCAACGAGATGACCGATGTTCTGCGTGAGTTCCCCGAACGGGTGGACCCCCGTACCGGCGAGTCTCTGATGAAGCGTACCGTGCTGATTGCCAACACCTCCGATATGCCCGTGGCCGCCCGTGAGGCGTCCATCTACACCGGCATCACCATCGCCGAGTACTTCCGCGACATGGGCTACGATGTGGCCGTCATCGCCGACTCCACCTCCCGCTGGGCCGAGGCTCTGCGTGAGATGTCCGGCCGTCTGGAAGAGATGCCCGGCGAAGAAGGTTACCCCGCATACCTGTCCTCCCGTCTGGCCCAGTTCTATGAACGCGCCGGCATGGTGGAGTGCCTGACCTCCCAGGGCGACCGCCGCGGTTCTCTGACCGCTGTCGGCGCCGTGTCCCCTCCGGGCGGCGACCTGTCCGAGCCTGTGTCCCAGGCGACCATGCGTATCGTCAAGGTGTTCTGGGCACTGGATGCATCCCTGGCTTACAAGCGTCACTTCCCGGCCATCAACTGGCTGAACTCCTACTCTCTGTACATGGACTCCCTGAAGCCCTGGTACGATGAGAATCTGGGCACCCAGTTCATGAAAAACCGTGACCAGGCCATGGCCATCCTGCAGGAGGAATCCGCTCTGAACGAAATCGTTCAGCTGGTTGGTAAGGATTCCCTGTCTCCCGGTGACCAGCTCACCCTGGAGACTGCCAAGATGATCCGTGAGGACTTCCTGCAGCAGAACGGCTTCCTGGAAGTGGACTGGTACTCCAGCTATGACCGCCAGGACAAGATGCTGGGCATGATTCTGGAATATGACAAGCTCTGCCGTGCCGCCATTGAGAAGGGCGCTGACCCGGCCGCCCTGTTTGTGATCCCCTTCCGGGAGCACATGGGCCGTGCCAAGACCGTTCCCGATGACGAGTATCCTGCGGCGTTCCAGGCCATGGAAGAAGAAATGGCAAAGGAGATCGACGAGATTGCTGCCCAGGGAGGTGCTGACGAATGATCAAGGAATATCGTACGATTCAGGAGATCAGCGGCCCTCTGATGGTCGTCAAGAAGGTCTCCGGTGTTACTTACGACGAGCTGGCTGAGATCGAGCTGCCCGATGGTTCCATCCGTCGCTGCAAAGTGCTGGAAGTCAACGGCGACAACGCCGTGGTTCAGCTGTTCGACTCCTCTGCCGGCATCAACCTGGCGGAGTCCAAGGTCCGTTTCCTGGGCCATCCCCTGCAGCTGGGCGTTTCCACCGATATGCTGGGCCGCGTGTTCAACGGCATGGGCCAGCCCATCGACGGCGGCCCCGAAATCCTGGCTGAGGAATACCGGGATATCAACGGCCTGCCCATGAACCCCGCCGCCCGCGACTACCCCAACGAGTTTATCCAGACCGGTATTTCTTCCATCGACGGTCTGAATACGCTGGTTCGCGGCCAGAAGCTGCCCATCTTCTCCGGTTCCGGCCTGCCCCACAACGCGCTGGCTGCCCAGATCGCTCGTCAGGCCAAGGTGCTGGGCGATGAAGCCGCCAACTTCGCCGTTGTGTTTGCCGCCATTGGTATCACTTTCGAGGAATCCAACTTCTTCGTGGAAGAGTTCACCCGCACCGGCGCCATTGACCGTACTGTGCTGTTCACCAACCTGGCCAACGACCCCGCCGTCGAGCGTATCGCAACGCCCCGTATGGCCCTGACCGCGGCTGAGTACCTGGCCTTCGAGAAGGATATGCATGTGCTGGTCATCCTGACCGATATCACCAACTACGCCGAGGCTCTGCGTGAGGTCTCCGCGGCCAAGAAGGAAGTTCCCGGCCGCCGCGGCTATCCCGGCTACCTGTATACCGACCTCGCCACCATGTACGAGCGCGCCGGCCGTCAGCTGGGCAAGAAGGGCTCCATTACCATGATCCCCATTCTGACCATGCCCGAAGACGACAAGACCCACCCCATCCCCGACCTGACCGGCTACATCACCGAGGGCCAGATCATCCTGTCCCGCGAGCTGTACCGCAAGGGCATCAATCCCCCCGTGGATGTGCTGCCCTCCCTGTCCCGTCTGAAGGATAAGGGCGTCGGTGAAGGCAAGACCCGTGAGGACCATGCCAACACCATGAACCAGCTGTTTGCCGCGTACTCCACCGGTAAGGAGAACAAGGAACTGATGTCCATTCTGGGCGAAGCGGCCCTGTCTCCCACCGATCTGCTGTACGCCAAGTTTGCAGATGAGTTCGAGAAGCGCTATGTGAACCAGGGCATCGACGAGAACCGTTCCATTGAGGAGACGCTGGATCTGGGCTGGGATCTGCTGAGCATCCTGCCCAAGGCCGAGCTGAAGCGTATCAAACCCGAGTACATCGAGAAATACCTCCCGAAAAAGGAGGGATAATGCATGCCGGCAGTCAATGTGAACCCCACCCGTCAGGAGCTGACCCGGCTGAAAACCCGACTGAAGACCTCTATCCGCGGCCATAAGCTGCTGAAGGATAAGCGCGATGAGCTGATGAAACAGTTCATGGATGTGGTGCGGGAGAACCGTGCCCTGCGCGCAAAGGTGGAGGAAGGCCTGATGCGGGCCCACAATTCCTTTACCGTGGCCTCTGCTGTCATGTCCTCCGAGGCCATGCAGCAGGCGCTCATGTATCCCAAGCAGAGTGTGGAGCTGGACATGACCTTCAAAAACATCATGTCGGTCAATGTGCCCGAGTATCAGTTCAAAACCAAGAATGATGACCCCGGTGAGATCTATCCCTACGGTTATGCAGCCACCTCCGGTGAGCTGGATACCGCGGTGGAGGCTCTGTCTGAGGTGTTTCAGGATATGCTCCGGCTGGCGGAGATCGAAAAGACTTCCCAGCTGCTGGCGGAAGAGATCGAAAAGACCCGCCGCCGTGTCAACGCACTGGAGTATGTGAAGATCCCTCAGATGGAGGAAGCCATCAAGTACATCTCCATGAAACTGGACGAGAACGAGCGTTCCTCCACCATCCGTCTGATGAAGGTGAAGGATATGCTCCTCAAGGATGCGATCGAGGAGAAGCGGGAGCAGGATGTGAAAGTCGTGGAGGCCTTCGGAGGCCACCCGGATCCCGAGCATTTTGCCTGACCCATAAGAAACAGCATTACAGGCGGCGTTCCACCGGAACGCCGCCTGTTTCACGCAAAAACAAGCCCGGATCATGCTTTTCACGATCCGGGCTTTGGCCTGTCTGTTTATTTCCAGATCACATCCGCATGGGGGCGCCAGGGGATGTTCCGGTACGGTTCATCGGGGTAGCCGCACAGCAGGGTGCAGGCAATGTGATACCCTTCGGGCACGCCAAGTTCCGCCTTAATGCCCGGCAGCTGTTCCGCCAGACGGGTCAGGTATCCGCCCCAGCAGCTGCCGATGTCGCATTTCCGCAGCAGCAGCTCCAGGGTGGTGGCGGCGATCACCGCGTCCGTGTCGCCGAACGGATTGGCGTCCGGAGAGAGGGCAAAGATCACCACAGAGCACCCGCAGGTGACGGAATCCCGGTGTCCCCGGTCCCGCTGGGCCACCAGTTCCGGCATGACGCCCGTTTCCCGGCACCCGTCGATGACCCGGTTATAAAGCCTGTCGCATTTCTCCCGGCCCCGGAGCACCAGCCACCGGGTCTGCCGGATATTTTTTGCGCTGGGGCACCACTGGGCCATATCCAGCGCCCAGGCGATATCTTCCTCCGGCGGAGTCTCGTCCCGGAAATTCCGGTTGCTCCGGCGGGTCATAATGAGCTTCAGCGTGTCGTCCTCCGGCTCGTAGGGATACTCCTCATAGGCCGGAACCTCTTCAAAATGGATGGCCTGCCGGGGGCAGACTGCCGCGCAGTGCATACACTTCAGGCACCGGAGGGACTCCCGGATGACCGGACTGCCGTCACGGCTGATGATATGGTGGGTGGGGCAGATCTCTCCGCAGGCCCCGCAGTTGATGCATTTTTCCCCGGAAATGGTGATCATAACAAATCAGCTCCCTTTGCCCCTATTATAGCGGAGCAGGGGAGCGGATTCAAGTCGATTGTTTTTCCACAAATGCGGCAAAGGCGTCGGCGGCAGCGCTGTCGTCGGACTCCACCAGAATGGCGCTCTCCCGGCTGTCGGGATGGATGCGTACCGTGGCAGTGCCGTCTCCGAACACCACGCCGTCGGAGAAATCGGCGCCCAGCTCCAGCATGGCGGAGGACACGGCCCGCATGACCCCCGCCCGGTCCCGGCACAGCACCCGGCGCTGCTGCCGGCCCGGTGCCGCCGGCGGGTCATACCGGGGGAGAGGCGGCTCCTCCGGCCGGTCGGGAATGGCGTACCGCCCGTCCAGGGCGTCCAGACAGCACTGGTAATAGGCCCGGGGCGTGCCGATATCGCACCAGTAACCGTCCATAATGATGCCCCGGAGTTCCTCGCCACCATCCAGCAGGGCGGGGAACAGCTCTTTACCGAAGTCGTAGGGGATGCCCCGGGGCACACGGTCCATGGCCCGGGGGGAGAGAATGTAGATGCCGGTGTTGATCAGATTGGTCAGTACCTGCTCCCAGGCGGGCTTTTCCGTGAACCGGAGGATCCGGCCCGTCCGATCCGTCAGCGCCAGACCGTACCGCAGGGGCTCCGGGTGGGGATACAGGGCGATGCTGGCGGCGGGGCGGTGGGCCTCATGGTCCCGGACGAACCGGGTCAGGTCAAAATCACAGGCCGCATCGCCGCTGATCACCAGGAAATCCTCCCCGTTCCAGAAATCCCGGCAGTTGGCCACGCCGCCGGCGGTCCCCAGCGCTTCTGTCTCCACGGACCAGGTCAGACGCACGCCGAAGGCGGAGCCGTCCCCGAAGTGGTCCAGAATGGGGCCGGGGTTGTACTTCACCGTGGCGCAGATGTCTGTGATGCCGTGGGCACGGAGCAGTTCCAGAATCCGCTCCATCACCGGTTTGCCCAGAATGGGGGCCATGGGTTTGGGCAGATCGCCGGTGACGGCTTTCAGCCGTTTCCCTTCTCCGCCTGCCAGCACAATGGCTTTCAAAATGCATCACCTCGGGTCACTATTATGCGCTCTGCCGAGAAAAATATTTGCCGCACCGGGTCGATTCCACATTTAACAGTTGTAATTATTTGACTGATTTGATATAATAATTCTCTATATTGGAGAACTGTGAGCATTTGACCTTTGGAGGACTGAAATGTTTAAAAAGTTTGGCAGGTCCGGCCTGAGAAGCCCCCGGCTGTACCTGATTTGTCTGGCCCTGTTTGCCCTGGCCTCGGTGGTCACCGGGGAGTACTATCTGGCGGCAGGGGAGGGTGTGGTCATCGTGGGTCTGATGATCTACACCATTGTCGTCACCCGGCGGAGCCAGAACGAACTGCAGAAAATGCTGGAATCCGTCACATTCAGCGCAGACAATGCCAGGAACAACACGCTGACCAACTTCCCCCTGCCCATGGCGGTGTTCCGCATTGAGGACACCCGGGTCATCTGGGCCAACCAGATGTTCTTTGATACCTGCGGCTGGTCGGGGTTCAAGTATGACAAGGCCATTTCCGAGTATGTGCCGGGGTTCAGCGGCAAGTGGCTGCTGGAGGGCAAGACCCAGTATCCCGGCCTGCTGGAGATCAACGGCAAAAAATTCCGCATCCACGGCAACATGGTCAGCAGCGCCGAGGACCAGAACGAGTATATGGGCATCACCTACTGGGTGGATGTGACGGAATACGACCACATCCGGGAACAGTATGAGGCCTCCCGCCCGGTGGCGGCGGTGATCGTCATCGACAATTATGACGAACTGCTGAAAAACCAGTCCGACCGGATCCGGGGTGAGCTGCGGGATTCCATTGAGGAGAAGATCGTCCAGTGGACCAATGGCAAGGACGGTCTGCTTCAGAAATTCGACCGGGACCGGTACCTGTTCCTGTTTGAGGACCGGCACATGGGGGAGATTCTGGAGGATAAATTCTCTCTGCTGGAGGCAGTCCACACGGTTGTGAATCCCGTGGGCATCCATGCCAGCGTGAGCATCGGCGTGGGCCGGGACGGGGGCGGCATGGCGGAGAATTTCCACTTTGCCAACCTGGGCATCGAGATGGCCCTGTCCCGGGGCGGTGACCAGGCGGTGGTGAAGAACCGGTTCAATTTCGAGTTCTTCGGCGGCCGGGGCAGCGCCATGGAGACCCGGACCAAGGTGAAATCCCGTGTGATGGCCAACGCCCTGCAGAAACTGATCAGTGATTCCAGCATGGTGCTGGTCATGGGACATAAATTTGCGGATCTGGACGCTGTGGGCTCTGCGGTGGGCGTGTGCTGCGCCGCCAGACTCAGCGGTGTGCGGGCCCATATCGTCATCGAAAAGGACTGTCCGGCCAGACCGCTGATCCAGAAGCTGGAGAGTGAGGAAGCTTTCCGGGATCTGTTCATCACCGACCGGGAGGGCATGATCCGGGCCGACTCCCGGACGCTTCTGGTGGTGGTGGACACCAACCGCCCCGATCAGGTGGAGAGCGAGAACCTGCTCCAGACCTGCAACCGGGTGGCCGTGGTGGATCATCACCGGCGGGGCGCGTCCTATATCGACAAAGCGGTGCTGACCTTCCTGGAACCCAGCGCCTCCTCCGCCAGTGAGCTGATCACGGAGCTGCTTCAGGAACTGGCCAAACCCGAGGACATCTCCAAATCCGAAGCGGAAGCCCTGCTTTCCGGTATTGTGCTGGACACCAAGAGCTTCAATATCCGCACGGGGGAGCGGACCTTTGAGTCCGCGGCGTTCCTGCGCCGGGTGGGCGCGGACACCACGGCGGTGAAACGGCTGCTCCAGAACGGCATGGAGAGCAATGTGCAGAAATACGCCATCATGCAGAGCGCCCGGGAATACCGGGGCGTGATCATCGCCGCCCCCCGGACACCCCAGGACCGGGTGGTGGCAGCCCAGGCGGCGGACGATCTGCTGAATATTGCCGGGGCGGAGGCCTCCATTGTGATCTATCCCACGGCGGACGGGAATGTGTTCGCCTCAGCCAGGTCCATTGGTGACATGAATGTGCAGATCATCATGGAGAAAATGGGCGGCGGCGGCAACCGGGCCGCGGCAGCGGCACAGATGGAAAACATCTCACTGGATGATGCGGTGGAGAAACTGCATCAGGTCATTGACGAATATCTGGATGAATAACGAAAGGACGGAACATACATGAAAGTGATTTTTCTGGAAGATGTGAAGGGCAAGGGCAAGAAGGGGGAGCTGAAGGAAGTCTCCGACGGCTACGCCCGGAATTTCCTGCTGCCCAAGAAGCTGGCCAAGGAGGCCACGGCCGATAACCTGAACACCATCAAGCTCCAGGAGAAGGCCCGTCAGGCCCAGATCGCCCGGGAGAAGGCCGAGGCCCTGGAGAACGCCAAAAAGCTGGAGAGCATCGTGGTGAAGGTCTCCGCCAAAGCGGGCGCCAACGGCCGCCTGTTCGGCGCTGTGACCAACAAGGAAATCAGCGAGGCGCTGGAGAAACAGCACAGCATGGTCATTGAGAAGAACAAGATTGTGCTGCCCGAACCCATCAAGAATTACGGCAGCTATGAGGTCAAGTGCAAGTTCGGCTATGAGATCAGCGGCATCATCCATGTGGTGGTCAGCGAGGAAAAGTGACAGACCCTGCCGCCCTGTGCGGCAGCTGAGAGCGAGGTAAACGCGTAATGGAAGAGCTGCTGGGCCGTCAGGCCCCACACAGCGCCCAGGCGGAGCAGGCCGTCATCGGCTCCATGCTGATCGACCCCCGCTGCATCGCCGATGTGGTGGATAAGGTGTCCACCGGGGATTTCTTCATCACCGCAAACCGGGATATTTTTGAGACCATCTACACCATGTTCTCCTACAGCCAGACCGTGGACCCCATCACAGTCCTGAACCAGATGAAGGTCCGGGGCGTGTACCGGGACAACGAGTCTGAGCGGTATATCCGGGAACTGATGCAGAGCACCCCCACTGCCGCCAATGTGCTGGAATACTGCGCCATCGTACGGGACAAGGCACTGCTCCGGGGGTTGGGGGACATCGCCGCGGAGATCACGGATATGGTCTATGACGGTACCGGCGATGCCGACACTGTGCTGGAAGCGGCGGAACGGAAGATCTACGCCCTGCGCCAGGGCCGGAACACCGGCGGTCTGCTGCCGGTATCCCAGGTGGTGAATTCTGCTTACGCCCAGATTCAGGAGGCGGCGGAGAGTCAGAACGCCATCCCCGGCCTGTCCACGGGTCTGCCGGACATCGACAAGCGGATTCTGGGCCTGAACAACGGAGAACTGATCTTCATCGCCGCCCGTCCGGGCATGGGAAAGACCAGTATTGCTCTGAACATTGCCCTGAGCGTGGCCAAAAATACGGACAAGGCTGTGGCAATCTTCTCCCTGGAAATGGCCCGGGAGCAGATTGTTACCAGAATGCTGGCCTATGAGGGCCTGGTGAACGGCAAGAAACTGCTCACCGGCAATCTGACGGAGGAGGACTGGCGGCGCATCGGCGCGGCGGCCACCACAATCAGCCGGACAAATATGTATGTGGACGACAACCCCATCCTGTCGGTGGCGGATATGAATGCCGCCTGCCGCCGGATTGAGAATCTGGGTCTGGTGGTCATTGACTACCTGCAGCTGATGACCTCCGCCGGGGGCAAGGCCAAGTATTCCGGCGAGAGCCGTACCCAGGTAGTCAGCGACATCAGCCGGATGCTGAAGATCATGGCCAAGGAACTGAATGTGCCGGTGGTGTGCCTGTCCCAGCTGTCCCGTGCCAGCGAAGGCCGGCAGGACAAACGGCCCCAGCTGTCAGACCTGCGGGAATCCGGCTCCATCGAGCAGGACGCCGATGTGGTCATCGGTCTGTACCGGGACGGCTATTATAACAAAGAGTGCGAAAATCCCAATCTGGCGGAAGCCATCATTCTGAAAAACCGGAAAGGCGAGGTGGGGTCTGTGAACCTGACCTGGCTGCCGGAATACACGGCCTTTGCCCAGTATGAGGGCCGGTATGACGATGAATACTGAGCTGATCGACCGGTATGATATGCTCCCTGCCGGGACGAAGGTGCTGTGCGCCCTGTCCGGGGGACGGGACTCGGTGTTCCTGCTGTACCGGCTGCTGGAACTGGCGCCGGAGCGGCAGCTCACTGTGGGCGCCGCCCATGTGAACCACCTGCTCCGGGGGAAGGAATCGGACCGGGATGAGGCATTTGTCCGGGACTTGTGCGAAAAAGAGGGTGTGCCCCTGTTCGTGGGCCGGCGGGACGCTGCGGCATATGCCGCGCAGCACCGGCTGGGTCCGGAGGAGGCTGCCCGGGAAGTGCGCTATGCCTTTCTGGAGGAGACCCGGCAGACGGCGGGATACGATGTGATCGCCACCGCCCATCACGCCGGGGACCAGGCGGAGACCGTCCTGCTGAACCTGCTGCGGGGTGCAGGAACGAAAGGTCTGGCGGGCATCCCGCCGGTGCGGGGCAGGATTATCCGGCCCATCCTGAATGTGTCCCGCCGGGAGATCGACGGATACCTGACGGCGCGGAACCTGCCCTTTGTGGAGGATTCCACCAATGCCGAGGATGTCTGTGCCCGGAATGTGCTGCGCGGCCGGGTGATCCCGGCGCTGGAAGCGCTGAATCCGGCGTTCCAGGAGCACGCCGCCGCCGCGGCAGACCTGCTGCGGGAGGATGAACAATTTCTGGACAGCCTGGCGGAGGATTTCCTGCAGACGGCCTTTGACGGGGAGAGCGTGGACGCTCATGCCCTGGCAGCCCAGCCGAAGCCGGTGGCATCCAGAGCGGTCCGTCGGCTGTGGGGAGAAGGCCTTTCCCGGCAGCATGTGGACAGCATCCTGGCGGCCTGTACCGGGACGGAGCGGAAACTCATCCGGGTTCCCGGCGGCACGGCGGTGTCCGAGCGGGGACGGCTGTATCTCCGGGAGGCGCCGGCAGCGGCACCGGAAAGTGTGGAACTGACGGACCCGGCGGGAGAACTGGTCTGGGGGACGATGCACATTGCGTGGCAGACGCTGGACCGGCCGCGGGAAATTCACAATTCATTCACCAATTTTGATCTGAAATATGAGAGTATTAACGGTACTGTGCACCTCACATCCCGGCAGCCGGGGGACGCGTTCCGGCCGGCGGGGCGGGGATGTACCAAAAGCCTGAAGGCCCTGTTTCAGGAACGGGGACTGACGGAACGCCAGCGTGCCCTGACCCCGGTATTCCGGGATGCAGAAGGCATCGCGGCGGTATATGGCTCCGGGATTGCCCAGCGGTGCGTCCCGGAACGGGAAGAGAAAGTGATTCGCATCTGGTGCGAAGAATATAACAAGAGATAGGCGGATAAAACTATGAGTATGATCGATGATATTGAAAAGGTCCTGTTTTCCCAGCAGGAGCTCCAGCGGAAAGTGAATGAGCTGGGCGAACAGATCACCCGGGATTACGCGGGGAAGGAACCCATTTTTGTGGGCGTGCTGAAAGGCTGCTTTGTTTTCATGGCGGATCTGATGCGGGCGGTGAATCTGCCCTGCCAGATCGATTTTATGGCTGTGTCGTCTTACGGCAAGGGCACCACTTCCTCCGGCAATGTGCAGATCAACAAGGATCTGAGCTATGACATCGCCGGCCGGGATGTGATCATCGTGGAGGATATTCTGGACAGCGGCGTGACGCTGAACTACCTGGTGGGCTACCTGAACAACCGCAATCCCCGGTCCATTAAGATCGTGACGCTGTTCGACAAACCCGCCCGGAGAAAGGCACCCATCAAGGCCGACTATTTCGGCTATGAGGTGCCCGATGAGTTTATTGTGGGCTACGGCCTTGATTACGCGGAGAAATACCGCAACCTGCCGTATATCGGCGTTCTGAAACCCGAAATCTATGCGTGATGTACCGGGTGAGCGTTTAAAAAGGAAGTGACTGTTTGATGGACCCGAAAAATAAACGGACACGGGACATGGCCTTCTATGTGCTGATCCTGGTGATTCTCCTGGCAACGGTTTTTACCATGCTGCCCGATGACAGCAGCTCCGGGAGCTACACCTTCAGCGACATTGTGGACCTGTTCCGGCAGGAGCGGGTGGAGTCCTTCGTGGTGAAGGGCGACCAGCTGGTTCTGGATCTCCGGGACTCCGAGGATACGGTGGTCTATGAGCTGTACGATGTGGATATGTTCAACGAAATGCTGGGCGACCTGATCGATGAGCAGAAGACGGAAGGTATCCTGACGGAGTATGATTACCAGCAGGCCTGGGTGGCCCCCTGGTGGATGCAGATGATCCCCTATCTGCTTCTGGTGGCGCTGATGCTGGGCGTGTGGTATGTGATGATGAACAAGGCCGGGGGCGGCGCTCCTGGTGTGGGCAAGTTCGGCAAGGCCCGGACCAAGACCGGCATTGATGCGGCCAAGCGGGTCACTTTCAAGGATGTGGCCGGTGCGGATGAGGAGAAGGCCGAACTGGAAGAGCTGGTGGACTTCCTGCGGAACCCCCGGGAATTTTCCAGCATGGGCGCCCGGGTGCCCAAGGGCGTGCTGCTGGAAGGCCCTCCGGGCACCGGCAAGACCCTGCTGGCCCGTGCCGTGGCCGGCGAGGCCAATGTGCAGTTCCTGTCCATCTCCGGCTCCGACTTTGTGGAGCTGTATGTGGGCGTGGGTGCCTCCCGTGTCCGGGATCTGTTTGAACAGGCCAAGAAGGTGGCCCCCTGCATCATCTTTATCGATGAGATCGACGCCGTGGGCCGGCAGAGAGGCTCCGGCCTGGGCGGCGGCCACGATGAGCGTGAGCAGACCCTGAACCAGCTGCTGGTGGAGATGGACGGCTTCGAGAACAACTCCGGCGTCATCGTTATCGCCGCCACCAACCGTGCCGACATCCTGGACAGCGCCCTGCTGCGTCCCGGCCGGTTCGACCGGCGCATCTATGTGGGCGCCCCCGATGTGGCAGGCCGCGAGGCCATCCTGAAGATCCACTCCCGGGGCAAGCCTCTGGGGGACGATGTGGATCTGAAGAACATCGCCCGCGGCACCCCCGGTTTCACCGGCGCGGATCTGGAGAACCTGCTGAACGAGGCAGCCCTGCTGGCTGTCCGGAAAAAACGGAAATTCATTGTCCAGGAGGACATTGACGAGGCCATCCTGAAGGTGGAGATGGGCCCGGAGAAGAAGAGCCGGGTCATCACCGAGAAGGAGCGGCGGCTCACCGCCTATCACGAGGCGGGTCACGCCATCGCCGGCCGGTAC
>JALFTG010000176.1 GCA_022779345.1 Oscillospiraceae bacterium
CCAGCATACCGGTCTCCTCGTCCACGGTGATGACGGCCTCCAGCCGGGGATGGGGAATGTCATCGGCGTCCAGCAGGGCCAGGGCCATGGCCACGGCGATGCCGTCGTCCCCGCCCAGGGTGGTGCCTCTGGCATAGACGGTGTCGCCCTCCACGGCCAGGTCCAGCCCCTCGGCGGCCATGTCCTTCGTGCAGTCCGGAGCCTGCTCGCAGACCATGTCCATGTGGCCCTGCACGATCACTGCCCCGGCGCTCTCATAGCCAGGCGTGGCCTCTCTGATGATGACCACATTGCCCAGGGCGTCCTGATGGGCCTCCAGCCCCCGCTGCCGGGCAAAGTCCATGAGCCAGTCGCTGACCTGTCTGGTATTGCCGGAGCCATGGGGAATGGCGCACAGCTCCTCAAAGAAACGGAACACGCACTTCGGTTCCAAATGTTCCAGAATTGCCATAGGAAATCGCTCCTTTCACTTTGTAAAAAAGCTTCGCAGAATTTGCGCCGAATGGCGCAGATAAAGTCTAATCCGTTTTTTGGTGCAGCTTCGCTGTGCTAAAAAACACTTCTCGGCCGGCGCAGTGTGCCCGAAGGGGGCACGGAGCGGCCGCAAAACTTTCATTCGAATACCCGAAGGGGGTTCGAATGACCATCATTTCTTCCGGCGGTAGTTTCCGCCGCCGGCTTTTTCAATATACTGCTGGTCCAGCAGGAAGTCGATGACCTGCCCGGCCACCAGTTTTCCGTCCTGGACCTTCACCTTCCGCCGGGACCAGAAGGGCCCCACGGTCATGCCCTCAATGAGCCGGGCCACCTCCGCTTTGCTGACGGTGTCGTGCTGTTTCAGATACTTCATCACCCGGCTGCCGCAGGCGCTCATGAGACTGCGCTCCAGGTCCTCCTGCTGGTCGATGGTCTTTTTCAGACCCCAGGCGTACACGATGGCCCCGGCCACCGCAAACAGGGCAATGCCCAAAATGATCTGTCCCGTGGTCATTTCGGCGTCTTTTCCTTTCCTACATAGTAGATGAAGCCGTTGTTATGCAGAATCTTCATGTACTGCACCAGCCGGTCATACAGGGGTTCGGCCTTGTCACCGAATTCCGCCTTCACCAGCAGCGCGATGTCTCCCACGGTGCGCTGGCCGTCGATCTTCGGGAAGATGAAGCTGCCCATGGTGTCCAGGTCGATGTGGCTGACCCGGGGGCGGTGAAAGAATTTCTGGGCGATGAAGGCATAAAAGCCCCGGTGAACCATGTGCACGGTCACCGAGCCGTCCTCACCGGTATCCCAGGTGTTCTTCGGGGAGATGGCGGGGATGTAATCCAGATAGTTTTCCTGTTTTTTTGCCATGAATGTGAATACCCTCCTGCGGTGAAAAATGGGCGATATACTGTGTATAGTATATCGCCCATTGTGTCATTTTGCAAAGTGATTATTTGCCGGTTTTCTTTGCTTTGTTGGCGAACAGCACAATGCTCACCAGCAGAGCGGCGAACAGGATCAGGGCGCCGATGTTGCCCAGACTGATCACGCCGGACAGATCCAGATTGATCTTCAGCACAGCGAACACGGCCAGCAGGATGCCCACCACGCCCTCGCCGGCGATCATGCCGGAGGTGTAGAGGATGCCGGACTGGATGCAGTCGTTCTTTTCCTTCTCGTCCTTGTATTTCCGCTTGTCCATGAACAGACGGACCAGACCGCCCAGCATGATGCCGGCGTTCAGGTGGATGGGCAGGTAGATGCCGATGGCCACGGGCAGCACGGGCAGACCCAGAATCTCAATGACGATGGCGATGAACACGCCCACGAACACCAGAGCCCAGGGCAGGTTGCCGCCCATGACACCCTCGATGACCATCTTCATCATCATGGCCTGGGGAGCGCCCAGATCCTCGGAGCCGAAGCCCCAGGCGGCGTTCAGCAGGTACAGGATGGCGCCGATGGCAATGGCGGAGACCGTCACGCCGATGAGCTCACCGTACTGCTGCTTTCTGGGGGTGGCACCCAGGAGGAAACCGGTCTTCAGGTCCTGGGAGGTGTCGCCGGCAATGGCGGCGATGATGCAGATGACGGAACCGATGGCGATGGCGCCCACCATGCCGGCAGCACCGGAGGAGCCGGTGGCCTTCAGGATGATAGTGGCGATCAGCAGGGTGGCGATGGCCATGCCGGACACCGGGTTATTGGAGGAGCCGATCAGGCCCACCATCCGGGCGGACACGGTGGCAAAGAAGAAGCCGAACACCAGCACGATCAGCGCACCCACCAGACTCACGGGGATGGTGGGGAACAGCCACATGAACAAAGCCACGGCCAGGCAGACCGCCAGGACCACCTTCATGGAGATATCCTGCTCGGTCCGCAGGACACCGCCCTCGCCCTTGCCGTAGTCCTTGAAGGCGGCGGCGAAGGTGCGCACGATCATGGGCAGGGACTTGATCAGGCTGATGATGCCGCCGGCTGCCAGAGCGCCGGCACCGATGTACCGGATGAATTTGCTCCACAGGCTCTGGGTCCCGCCGGTGGCCCACAGCTCCGCCACGGTCACATCCGCGGGGTAGATGATCAGGTCGCTGCCGAACAGGGCGATCATGGGCATGAGCACAAACCAGGCGATGGTGCTGCCTGCAAACATATAGGATGCGATCCGGGGGCCGCAGATATAGCCCACGCCCGCCAGAGCAGGGAGCACATCCACGCCGAAGCCGGAGCCTTTATAGGCAGGGATGGTGTAGTCCACTTCGCTGGGGAACAGCTTCAGGCCGTCGGCCACGAATTTGTACACGGCAGCGATGCCCATGCCGCTGAACACGGTGGAGGCCTTTGCGCCGCCCTCTTCACCGGCCATGAGCACTTCGGCGCAGGCGGTGCCTTCGGGGTAACCCAGGGTGCCGTGCTCCTTCACAATCAGGGCGGAGCGCAGGGGGATCATCATCAGCACGCCCAGCAGACCGCCGCACAGGGCGATCAGGCCGATCTCAATCAGAGAGGGCATATCGCACAGGCCCTCAGCAGCCCACATGAACAGGGTGGGCATGGTGAAGATGGCACCGGCGGCCAGAGATTCACCGGCGGAGCCGATGGTCTGGACCATATTGTTTTCCAGAATGGAATCCCGCTTGAAGATGAAGCGGATGACGCCCATGGAGATGACTGCCGCGGGGATGGAGGCAGAAACTGTCATACCCACACGCAGACCAAGATAGGCGTTCGCCCCGCCGAACACGACGGCCAGGATCGCACCGAGGATCACCGAGAATACGGTGAATTCGGGCATGACCTTGTCCGCCGGGACATAGGGCTCAAATTTTTTCTCGTCCACGATAATTCTCCTCTACATTCTTTCTCACAGCAACACTTTAATGCGATACTGCGGTAGATGTCCACCTGATGCGGACACTCGCTATTATACGGTATTGTCGAATTTCTGTCAACCCCGGGATTTTTTCCCGGTTCCGGGGATTTCCGGCAGGAATACATCAAAATATTTTGATTTGGAATTGACAGGGGGCAGGACCTGTGGTACAGTGAACACATCAAAAAAACTTGATTTGAGGTGTGCGGACATGGATGGGGAAACTGAGACCCGGGCCAAAGTGTTCAAGGCCCTGAGCGATCCGAAACGGCTGGCGATCCTGGACCTGCTCCGGGAGGGCGAGCTGTGCGCCTGCGTAATCATGGAGCGCATGGGCATGGGCCAGTCGGCGGTGTCCTATCATATGAAGAGCCTGTGCGATGCGGGACTGGTGACGCCCCGGCAGGCGGGAAAATGGACCCACTACCGCATCTGTCCGGCAGGGATGGAGCGGGCCGCGGGCTGGCTGCAGGATCTGGCACAGGAGGGAGAAGACCATGTGGGATGTTGTGCAGAATGAAATCCTGGGGATGAAGTGGCTGGACCGGCTGATCGGCCGGGGCCTGACGGCCCTGGGGCTGGATACGGGCACCCGACTGGGTGGCAGCGTGGAATTTTTCCTGTATGATGTGATCAAGATCACGGTGCTGCTGTGCGTGCTGATCTTTGTGATCTCCTATATCCAGAGCTATTTCCCGCCGGAGCGGAGCAAAAAAATCCTGGGCCGGTTCCGGGGACTGGGGGCCAACTGCGTGGCCGCCCTGCTGGGCACGGTGACGCCCTTCTGTTCCTGCTCGTCCATCCCGCTGTTCATGGGCTTCACCGGGGCGGGACTGCCCCTGGGGGTGACCTTCTCGTTTCTGATCTCCTCCCCCATGGTGGATCTGGGCAGTCTGGTGCTGCTGATGAGTATTTTCGGCGTCCGGGTGGCGGTAGTGTATGTGCTGCTGGGCCTTGTGATCGCCGTGGCGGGCGGGACGCTCATTGAACGCCTGCATATGGAAGAGCAGGTGGAGGACTTCATCCGCGCCGCCGGAAATGTGGACCTGGACGCCCCGGACCTCACCGTCCGGGACCGGCTGGCGTATGCCGGGGAGCGGGTGGCGGAGACATTTAAAAAAGTGTTTCCCTACATCCTGCTGGGCGTGGGCATCGGGGCCGTGATCCACAACTGGATTCCCCATACCTGGGTGGAATCCCTGCTGGGCAGCAGCAATCCCTTCGGCGTGATTCTGGCCACGCTGGTGGGCGTGCCCATGTATGCGGATATTTTCGGCACGATCCCCATTGCCGAGGCCCTGCTGGCCAAGGGCGCCCAGCTGGGCACGGTGCTGTCGTTCATGATGGCGGTGACCACCCTGAGTCTGCCGTCTATGATCATGCTCCGCAAAGCGGTGAAGCCGAAACTGCTGGCGGTGTTCATC
>JALFTG010000177.1 GCA_022779345.1 Oscillospiraceae bacterium
CCATTTCCAGCCGGGCGCGTTTCTCCTGATCCATGGAACATTCCTCATTTCTCTCAAAAATCGGGTAATGCTATTGATTATAGCCGGGAACCCATTCACCGTCAAGAATGTAAAACCTGTGTAAAATCATGCCGGAGCGGGTATCACAGCGGTTGACAGCGGGGGAGAAGGGTGGTATGGTGAAAGCGTAATTGAATCACAGATCGCTGGGGGGACGCGGAAGCGTTGAGAAGGTTCAAACCTGACCCTTGGAACCTGTCAGTTAATACTGTCGTAGGGAAGCATCGGAACGGACGATATCAGGCGCTTGCCCCACACGGGCAGGCGCTTTTTTCACCCCCTGCTTCGAACCGGAACTGAGAAAGGAGCAATCAACCATGAACAAGGAAACCATGCAGCAGCAGATCATTCAGGCCGTACGGAAAGTGAAGGAGACCAATCCCATGGCCCCCTCCATCACCAACACCGTGACCATCAATTTCGTGGCCAACGCCCAGCTGGCGGTGGGCGGCTCGGCGGCTATGGTCTATCTGCCCGACGAGGGCGAGTTTATCGCCAACGCCGGCGGCGCGGTGTATATCAATGTGGGCACCCTGCTGCCCATCTATGACGAGACCCTGCCCCGGACGGCAAAGGCCCTCCGGGCGACCGGCACCCCCTGGGTCCTGGACCCGGTGGCCATCGGCATCGGTGAAATGCGTACCCGGCTGCTGCTGAACTTCAAACCCTACAAGCCCAGCATCATCCGGGGCAACGCCTCGGAAGTCATCGCCCTGGCGGGATTGTGGGAGCTGGACGGCGGCACCGGCGCCTCCAATGTCCGGGGCGTGGACACCACGGACACCGTGGCGGCAGCCCGGCAGGCGGCGGTGGCCCTGGCCCGGTATACCGGCGGCGCCGTGGCCGTGTCCGGGGAGACGGATCTGGTCACTGACGGCAAGACCGTGGCCTGGTCCCACGGCGGCTCACGGATGATGGAGAAGATCACCGGCTGCGGCTGCTCTCTGGGCGGTGTGGCGGCGGTGTACGCCTGCGCCGCCGACCCGTTCACCGCGGCCCTGACGGCCACCAATGTGTATAATCTGGCCGGCCGCCGGGCGGAGGAACAGTCCGCCGGTCCCGGCAGCTTCCAGGTGAATTTCCTGGACGCCCTCTACCTGGCCACCCCGGAGGAAATCGCGGACAATCCCTTCGAGCTGGAGGAGGCCTGAATCAGGAATCTCTCATTTCAGATAACAACAAACCCGGTCAGAGCTTCGGCCCTGACCGGGTTTGTGCTGTTATCGGGCTTTTCGCCGCCGCTGGGCGGGGAAGTGGTAGATGATGAACGCGATGAGCACCACGATCACCACCGCCAGAGCGGCGGCGCCGTAGCTCATAGGGAACAGGTACCGGCCTTTCAGATAGGCGTGATATCCCAGCAGGGACGCGAACTGACACAGTACGGGCACAAAAGCCAGTTTGGGGAATGCCACCGCGAACACCAATGACAGCACATCCGCGGCGAAGAAATACCGGTCGTGCATATGGGGCAGCAGCCAGGGAATGGCCACGGCAAACAGCAGCGCCGCCGTGAGGATCACCTCATCATTCACCGCACCCCGCTTTTTGTACAGCCAGATCAGCACGGCGAACAGGAACACAAAAGCTGCAAGGATGCCTGCTTTGGACCAGAAGGCCGTGTTGGCGCCGTTCAGGAAAAAGGCGAAGAAGGAGGGGGAGTTGTAGTTCAGTCCGCTGCCGATGCTGCCGGTCTGATTCAGATACAGGGTCAGCGTATCGATCAGCGGTCGTCCCAGCAGGACGGCCGGGAGGACGATCACCAGATAGGTGACAGGAAAAATCACCGCGTGCCACAGGGAGAACTTCTTCCGGTACCACAGCACGGCGATCACCGGGAGAATGAACACAGCCTGGAGCTTGAAAGAGAAAGACACGGCAAAACACACCATGGACAGCACCGGCCGGTTTGACAGGGCCAGCCACAGCGCCATGACGGCAAAGGCCACATAGATGGCGTCGCACTGGCCCCAGTAGGCCCCGTTCAGCACCACCGTGGGCAGAAACAGCACCGCAAAGAAGGTGAAGATCCGTTTCCCGGTATCCCGGGTGAACACCCCGGCCAGCTGCATGGACGACCAGGCCAGCACCACATCGAAAAACACGCTCAGCAGCTTGATGAGATACAGCCCGTACAGATCTGAATAGGAGAACAGGGCCAGAAAGTACAGGTAGGGTACATTGTAATTTCCGATGGAATATTTCAGTCCGTGCACCCCGCCGTTTGCCCGGAAAAACTCGATCCACGGGGCCAGAAAGCCCGTGTAATCCCCGGTCACATGGGGGAAGCACCACACCCGCAGTCCCAGGGCCAGCACCGTCAGCGTGGTGCACAGCACCACATTTCTCGGCCGGTCCATCAGCCCGGAACATGCCAGCAGGCACACGGCGAACACAAATATGAAAAAGATCCCGATCCACACCCGGTAATCCATGGACACACATCCTTCTTTACGCAGAGTCTGCCGGTATTGTACGCTGTTTCCCGGCTCTTTGCAATAAAAAAACCGCCGGGCACTGGACAGCCCGCCGGAAATTTCGTTTTTTTCTAAAAATTACTTGACAGTTCCTTGTATAAAATGATAAAATAACTTGCTATGTATCCTTAGGGGTTGACATACCTCTCCTAAGGAATCTTGCAAGGCTATTTTACCACATTTCCGGTAAAAAGCAATCCCTGATGTAAAACACAAACAACCCACCCGGGTGTTCGAAATTCACAAAAAGGAGTGTAGGACGATGCCACAGGATGTGTACTACGGAAAAACGCTGCGCAAGTCGTTTGCCCGCACACAGGAAATCATGGATATGCCCAATCTGCTGGAGATCCAGAAGAACTCTTACAAGTGGTTCCTGGAAGAGGGACTGCACGAGGTGTTTGAGGATGTCGATTCCGTCACCGACTATTCCGGCAACCTGGAGCTGAGCTTCGTGGACTATTCCATGGATGAGAAGCCCAAATACAGCGAGGCCGAGTGCAAGGCCCGTGACGCCACATATGCCGCCCCCCTGAAGGTCAATGTCCGGCTGCACAACAAGGAGACCGGCGAGCTGAAGGAGCAGGAGATCTTCATGGGCGATTTCCCCCTGATGACCGACGGCGGCACCTTCATCATCAACGGTGCGGAGCGTGTCATCGTCTCCCAGGTGGTGAGAAGCCCCGGCGCCTACTTCGACAAGCGGGTGGATAAGACCCAGACCTGCACCTACGGCGCCACCCTGATCCCCTATCACGGTGCCTGGCTGGAGTTTGAGACCGACGCCAACAACATCTTCTATGTCCGGATCGACAAGAACCGGAAGATCCCCGTCACCCTGCTGCTGAAGGCCATGGGCAAGTACGATGAGAGCAAGTACGAGACCTGGCTGAGCTGCATCCCCAGCCCTGAACTGGGCGCCACCACCGATGAGCAGCTGAAGGAGCTGTTCATGAATGACGAGCTGATCGCCAACACTCTGGACAAGGACACCATCAAGACCCGGGATGACGCCCTGCTGGAGATCTACCGCAAGCTCCGCCCCGGCGATCCCCCGACGGTGGATTCTTCCGAGGCGCTGCTGGAAGGTCTGTTCTTTGACCGCCGGCGGTACGAGCTGTCCCATGTGGGCCGCTATAAGTTCAACAAGAAGCTGGCCATCGGCGCCCGTCTGGCGGGACAGAAGCTGGCCATGCCCGTGGCCGATCCCTTCACCGGCGAGATCGTGGCCGAGGCCGGCGAGGTCCTGAGCCGCGACCGTGCCGAGTATCTGGAATCCCTGGGCGTCACCGATGCGGTGGTGGAGGCCTCCGATGGCACCACGGTCCGCGTGTTCACCAACGGCATGGTGGATATCCGCCTGTTCGTGGACCTGACCGACGAGGAGATGCAGAAGCTGGGCGTGAAGGAACGGGTGCGCGGCATTGTCATGCGCCAGCTGGTCCAGCAGTATGAGGGCGATGCCCTGAAGCGCGCCATCCGCGAAAACATCGACATTCTGATCCCCAAGCACATCGTGGTGGATGATGTGTTTGCCTGCGTCAACTATCTGTGCGGCCTGACCCACGGCGTGGGCCACCAGGACGACATTGACCACCTGGGCAACCGCCGGGTCCGCAGCGTGGGTGAGCTGCTGCAGAACCAGTTCCGCATCGGCTTCGCCCGGATGGAGCGTGTCATCCGGGAACGCATGACCCTCCAGGACATGGATGTGGTCACGCCCCAGAGTCTGATCAATATCCGCCCCGTCACCGCCGCCATCAAGGAGTTCTTCGGCTCCAGCCCCCTGTCCCAGTTCATGGACCAGACCAACCCCCTGTCCGAGCTGACCCACAAGCGGCGTATGTCCGCCCTGGGCCCCGGCGGTCTGTCCCGTGAGCGCGCGTCCTTCGATGTCCGTGATGTTCACTACAGCCACTACGGCCGTATGTGCCCCATTGAGACCCCCGAAGGTCCCAACATCGGTCTGATTTCCTACCTGGCCAGCTTTGCCCGGGTGAATGAATATGGTTTCCTCATCGCCCCCTACCGGAAGATGGAGCGGATCTACGATGAGAACGGCAAGTGCATCGGCAACCGGGTCACCGACGAAATTGAGTATATGACCGCTGATGTGGAGGATGATTTCACCGTCGCCCAGGCCACCGAGCCCCTGGATGAGAACGGCTGCCTGAAGAACCAGCGTGTCACCTGCCGTCACCGGGACGAGATCGTGGATGTGGACCGGGAGCAGGTGGACTACATGGATGTGTCTCCCCGGATGATGATCTCCGTGGCTACCGCCATGATCCCCTTCCTGGAAAACGACGACGCCAACCGTGCCCTGATGGGCGCCAACATGCAGCGTCAGGCCGTGCCTCTGATGGTGACTGAGGCCCCCATCGTGGCCACCGGCATCGAGCACAAGTGCGCCGTGGACTCCAATGTGGTCATTCTGGCAAAGGACGATGGCTTTGTGGAGCGTGTGTCCGGCACCGAGATCGTGGTGCGGTATGACACGCTGGGCGAGGTCACCCATGAGCTGATCAAGTTTGCCCGCAGCAACCAGTCCACCTGCATCAACCAGCGTCCCATCGTGAATGTGGGCGACCGGGTGCAGAAGGGCGATGTGATTGCCGACGGTATGTCCACCTCCAACGGTGAGCTGGCCCTGGGCAAGAACATCCTGGTCGGCTTCATGACCTGGGAAGGCTATAACTACGAGGACGCCGTTCTGCTGAGCGAGCGCGTGGTGATGGAGGATGTGTTCACCTCCATCCATATTGAGGAATATGAGTGCGCGTCCCGGGATACCAAGCTGGGTCCCGAGGAGATCACCCGGGATATCCCCGGCGTGGGCGATGACGCGCTGAAATATCTGGACGAGCGCGGCATCATCTCCATCGGTGCCGAGGTCCGCAGCGGTGATATTCTGGTGGGCAAGGTCACCCCCAAGGGCGAGACCGACCTGACCCCCGAGGAGCGTCTGCTCCGCGCCATCTTCGGCGAGAAGGCCCGGGAAGTCCGCGACACCTCCCTGAAGGTGCCTCACGGCGAGGCCGGCATCGTGGTGGATGTGAAAGTGTTCACCCGTGAAAACGGCGATGAGATGGGCCCCGGCGTGAATCAGGTGGTCCGCGTGTATATCGCCCAGAAGCGGAAGATCTCCGTGGGCGACAAGATGGCCGGCCGTCACGGCAACAAGGGTGTTGTGTCCCGCATCCTGCCCCGGGAGGATATGCCCTATCTGCCCGACGGCACCCCGCTGGACATCGTGCTGAACCCCCTGGGCGTGCCTTCCCGTATGAACATCGGACAGGTTCTGGAAGTCCATCTGGGCTATGCGGCCCATGCCCTGGGCTGGAAGGTTGCCACCCCCACCTTCAACGGCGCCACCGAGGCCACCATCCGGGAGACCCTGGTCCAGGCCGGTCTGCGTGAGGACGGCAAGAGCGAGCTGTACGACGGCCGCACCGGCGAGAAGTTCGATAACGATGTCACCGTCGGCTATGTGTACTTCCTGAAGTTGCACCATCTGGTGGATGATAAGATCCACGCCCGTTCCACCGGCCCGTACTCCCTGGTCACCCAGCAGCCTCTGGGCGGCAAGGCCCAGTTCGGCGGCCAGCGTTTCGGCGAGATGGAAGTCTGGGCCCTGGAGGCCTACGGCGCGGCTTACACCCTGCAGGAGATCCTGACCGTGAAGTCCGACGATACCACCGGCCGTGTCCGGGCCTACGAGGCCATCGTGAAGGGCCACAACATTCCCGAACCCGGTGTGCCCGAATCCTTCAAGGTTCTGGTCAAGGAACTGCAGGCCCTGTGCCTGGATGTGCGGGTGCTGGATAAGGACGGCAATGAAATCGAACTGAAGGACGACGATGAAGATGATGATCTGATCCCGAACTTCAGAGAGGAATACACCACCACCGACGAGGAGATCGAATCCAGCGGCTACTTCATCGAGGATATCCCCGAAGATGATTACACCATGGATGACGACGACGGAGAGGAGGAGTAATTAGATATGGCATATCAGCAGTTTGACGCGATTCAGATCGGTCTGGCGTCCCCTGAGATGATCCGGTCCTGGTCCCACGGCGAAGTGAAAAAGCCCGAGACCATCAACTACCGCACCATCAAGCCCGAACGGGACGGCCTGTACTGCGAGCGCATTTTCGGACCCACCAAGGACTGGGAATGCCATTGCGGCAAATATAAGAAGATCCGCTATAAAGGCAAGGTGTGCGACCGCTGCGGTGTGGAAGTGACCCGGGCCAAGGTCCGCCGGGAGCGCATGGGCCATATCGAGCTGGCCGCCCCCGTGTCCCACATCTGGTATTTCAAGGGCATCCCCTCCCGCATGGGTCTGATCCTGGACCTGACCCCCCGGATTCTGGAAAAGGTCCTGTACTTCGGCTCCTATATCGTCACCGATCCCGGCGATACGCCCCTGCAGCGGTGCCAGCTGCTCAGCGAGCGGGAATACCGGGACTACCGGGAAAAATATGAGAATGACTTCCAGGCCGGCATGGGCGCGGAGGCCATTCAGGAACTGCTGCGGCAGATCGACTGCGAGCAGCTGGCAGCCCAGCTCCGGGAAGAGCTAGCCACCGCCTCCGGCCAGAAGAAGGCCAAGATCGTCAAGCGTCTGGAAGTGGTGGAGGCCTTCCGTACCTCCGGCCAGAAGCCCGAGTGGATGATCATCAATGTGCTGCCCGTGCTGCCCGCCGAGCTGCGCCCCATGGTCCAGCTGGACGGCGGCCGGTTCGCCACCTCCGACCTGAATGACCTGTACCGCCGGGTCATCAACCGGAATAACCGCCTGAAACGCCTGATCGACCTGAACGCCCCCGACATCATTGTCCGCAATGAGAAGCGGATGCTCCAGGAGGCTGTGGACGCCCTGATCGACAACGGCCGCCGCGGCCGTGTGGTCACCGGCGCCAACTCCCGTGCCCTGAAGAGCCTGTCCGATATGCTCAAGGGCAAGCAGGGCCGCTTCCGTCAGAACCTGCTGGGCAAGCGCGTGGACTACTCCGGCCGAAGCGTTATCGTGGTTGGCCCCGAACTGAAGATCTATCAGTGCGGTGTGCCCAAAGAGATGGCCATCGAATTGTTCCGCCCCTTCGTCATGAAGAAGCTGGTGGAGGACGGCGTGGCCAACAACATCAAATCCGCCAAGAAAATGGTGGACAAGCAGCGTACCGAGGTGTGGGACGCCCTGGATGTGGTGATCAAGGATCACCCCGTCCTGCTCAACCGTGCGCCTACTCTGCACCGTCTGGGCATCCAGGCTTTCGAGCCTGTGCTGGTGGAAGGCCGCGCCCTGAAGCTGCACCCCTTGGTGTGCACCGCTTTCAACGCCGACTTTGACGGCGACCAGATGGCCATCCATGTGCCCCTGTCTTCCGAGGCCCAGGCGGAAGCCCGCATCCTGATGCTCTCCGCCAACAACCTGCTCCGTCCCCAGGACGGCCACCCTGTCACCGTGCCCACGCAGGATATGATCCTGGGCGCCTACTACCTGACCATGGACCGCATCGGCAAGGCCGAGAAGGGCGCCGAGGTCCTGTTTGTCACCGATCCCGGCGACACCGGCCTGCCTGCCAACGAGCTGTGCGACGGCGATGAGATCTATGCCGCCAACCTGAAGGCCAAAAATGAGGGCACCAGACCTGCTCAGTTCAAGTCCACCCTCATGTACCGGGACTTCAACGAGGCGCTCATGGCCTACCAGAACAACGAAGTGGGCCTGCACGCTCCCGTGCGTGTCCGCGTCCGCCGGGAGATCGACGGCGTGGTCCACCAGGGCACCATCCAGACCACCGTCGGCAAGATCATCTACAATGAACCCATCCCCCAGGACCTGGGTTATGTGGACCGCAACCCCGAGACCAACCCCGACCACTATCTGGACATGGAAGTGGGCTTCACCGTGGGCAAGAAGCAGCTGGGCAACATCATCGACCGCTGCATCCAGAAGTACGGCTTCACCATCTCCGCCGAAGTGCTGGACAGCGTGAAGGCTCTGGGCTTCAAGTATTCCACCCGCGCCGCCATCACCATCTCCATTGCCGACATGACCGTGCCTGAAGCCAAGTACGAGATCATCGGCGCCACGGAGAAGAAGGTGCTGGACATCGAGAAGATGTACAAGCGCGGCTTCATTACCGACGACGAGCGGTACCGTCTGGTCATCGCCGAGTGGGAAAAGGCCACCAATGATGTGGCCGACGCCCTGAAAGGCTGCCTGGATGAATACAACCCCATCAACATTATGGCCACTTCCGGTGCCCGAGGCTCCATGGCCCAGATCCGTCAGCTGGCCGGTATGCGCGGCCTGCTGGCCAACACCTCCGGTCAGGTCATTGAGATCCCCATCAAGGCCAACTACCGTGAAGGCCTGTCCGTCCTGGAGTACTTCATCTCCAGCCGAGGCGCCCGTAAGGGTCTGGCCGACACCGCTCTGCGTACCGCCGACTCCGGTTACCTGACCCGCCGAATGGTCGATGTCTCCCAGGAAGTCATCATCCGGGAGAAGGACTGCGGCACCACCGAGGGCATCTGGGCGTCCACTGTGTACGACCGTGGCCAGGTGGCCCAGACCTTTGGCCAGAGCATCCACGGCCGCTTCCCGGTGGAAGATGTGGTGGATCCCAACACCGGCGAGGTCCTGTTCACCCGGGACGATATGCTCATGGAGTCCGACGAGAAGGAACTCACGAAGCACGGCATCGAGCGCATCAAGGTCCGCTCCGTCATGTGCTGCGAGGCCCGCAGCGGCGTCTGCGCCAAGTGCTACGGCATCAACCTGGCTCTGGGCCGTCCGGTCAACGCCGGCGAAGCGGTCGGCGTCATTGCCGCCCAGTCCATCGGTGAGCCCGGTACCCAGCTGACCATGCGTACCTTCCACACCGGCGGCGTTGCCGGCGGCGGCGGTGACGGTGATATCACCCAGGGTCTTCCCCGTGTGGAAGAACTGTTCGAGGCCCGCAAGCCCAAGAAGATGGCCACGCTTACCGAGATCCCCGGAAAAGTCACCATTGAGGATACCAAGAAGGCCGCCATTTCCGCCGTCACGGTCACCAACCCTGCCGACGGCGAGGTCAAGGTCTACAACATCCCCCATTCCACCCTCCTGGTCCACGACGGCGACACCGTGGAGAAGGGCGACGCCCTTTCCGCCGGTGCCCTGTATCCCAGAGATGTCATGCGCATCCGCGGACCTGAGGCCTGCCAGAACTACATCATTCAGGAAATCCAGAAGGTGTACCGTCAGCAGGGCGTGGATATCAACGATAAGCACATCGAGGTCATTGTCCGTCAGATGATGCGGAAGGTGGAAGTGCTGGATGCCGGCGACACGACGCTCCTCAGCGGCTCCACCATCGACATCAGCGAGGTCAAGGAAGCCAACCGGCAGATCCAGGCCCGCATCGATGCCGGCGAGAAGAACGAGATGGGCGAGGACCTGCGTCCTGCCACCTATGAGCAGCTGCTCATGGGCATCACCAAGGCCTCTCTGGCCACCGAGAGCTGGATGTCCGCCGCGTCCTTCCAGGAGACCACCAAGGTCCTCACCGACGCCGCCATCAAGGGTAAGGTGGACCACCTGAGCGGTCTGAAGGAGAATGTCATCATCGGCAAGCTGATTCCCGCAGGCTCCGGCCTGACCATGTACCGGGACTTCGAACTGGAGAAGGATGACTCCATCTCCGGAGACGCTGAGTATGTGGATCTGTCCGTCCTGGTGGGCAGAAACAACGCGCTGTAAGCCAGCAATGCAGAAAAAATGCTCTGTCCGGTTCCGGACAGAGCATTTTTGATGACTGGGATCAGGTGTTTGTGGTGTTCCGGCGGAAGAGCAGTCGGACCAGGAGCCGGGTGACTGGTCCTGCGGCAAACAGGTTCCACAGCAGGGCCATGGGGAAGTTTTTCAGCACGGTCCCTACCCAGATGGCGGGCAGCTGGCTCACCGGAGCGCCCCCGAGAATGATGTTGAACAAAATCGCCGCCACCATGCTCATGGTGGGGCACATGATCAGCACCGTGCAGGAGGAGATCATCAGGGTGGTGAAGAAGGGATTGTCCTGTCCCGGCCGGATGATCCGCTCCGCCAGGGCATGACCGATCCGGTTGCCCCACAGATTGGAGAAGAGAAAGACAAAAATCCACATATAGGCCGCTTCCAGCAAAGCGGCGGGGAAGACCTCGTTGGTCATGTTGCTGAATCCGCCGGGCATGGTGTTGAATCCCATTTTGCACGCAATGTTGTACACCTCCATGCCCAAGGCCATGGTCATGGACATGAGCACCCCGAACACGATCCGTTCCGTTCTTGTTTCTGGCATAAAATTCCTCCCAATGGTAAAAATAAAAGCGCACAGGCAGGGAATCCCCTGCTTGTACGCTTTGCATCATTCACATCCGGCACCGGCCGGACGGCTACACGACAGCTATTATTACACCACAGAAACCACCCCTGTGTCAAAGGCAGTTTTGCACAAAAATTCCCGGTTCCACCCGGAAAATGACCGCATGAAAATCACATCTGCGCGTCTGATAAATACAAAATTTTTTCTGAGCGCATTGCAGAAAAAATCTTGACTAATTTTGTTAATTGTGCTAAAATTCCAACTTGTGTGGGCGTATTTTGCTCACATAACATCTCTGTGCGCTTTTCCGGCGGCGTCTGATCCCCGGAAAACCATGGAAAATCAACGGTTTTACCGGGTATTTTACCTGATAAAATAGAGTATTTTTCACGAAAGGAGGAAAACTATGCCTACTTTTAACCAGCTGGTGAGAAAGGGTAGACAACAGGCGACCTACAAGTCCGCTTCTCCCGCAATGCAGAAGGGTCTGAACAGCCTGAAGAACAAGGAGACGAACCAGTCCAGCCCTCAGAAGAGAGGCGTGTGCACCGCTGTGCGTACCTCTACTCCGAAGAAGCCGAACTCCGCTCTGCGTAAGATCGCCCGTGTCAAGCTGACCAACGGCTACGAGGTGACTGCCTACATTCCCGGCATCGGCCACAACCTGCAGGAGCACTCCGTCGTTCTGATCCGCGGCGGCCGTGTCAAGGACCTTCCCGGCGTGCGTTACCACATCATCCGCGGTACACTGGATACCCAGGGTGTTGCCAACCGTATGCAGGCCCGTTCCAAATACGGCGCAAAGAGACCCAAAGCAGGAAAGAAGTAAGTTCAACAACATGCCCTGTTGTTTATTCATATATATGTTTGGAATAAACCCCGGGGCGCCGACGGATGCATCAGGCATTCGAGTACCTGTGAAATCATTTTTGAATGAAGGAGGGAAGTAATAGTGCCCAGAAGAGGTAATGTTCCCAAAAGAGAAATCCTTGCCGATCCCGTATACAACAGCGTGCTGGTGACCAAGCTGATCAACAGCATCATGCTCGACGGCAAGAAGGGTGTTGCTCAGAAGATCGTTTACGGTGCTTTTGACATCATCAAGGAGAAGACTGACAGAGATCCTCTGGAAGTGTTCACCGAGGCTATGAACAATATCATGCCTGCCCTGGAAGTGAAGGCCCGCCGTGTGGGCGGCGCCACCTACCAGGTGCCCATTGAGGTCCGCCCCGAGCGCCGTCAGACCCTGGGTCTGCGCTGGCTGACCACTTATGCCCGCAAGCGCGGCGAGAAGACCATGAAGGAGCGCCTTGCCGGCGAGATCATGGATGCCGCCAACGGCACCGGTGCCGCTGTCAAAAAGTGCGAGGATACCCACAAGATGGCAGAGTCCAACAAGGCTTTTGCTCATTTCCGCTGGTAATCTTCCTACCAGACAGACGACAGAAGATTATAGAATTCCGGCGGAAACGCCGGGTATCAGGAGTAACGATTCATGCCAAGAGAGTATTCACTTGAAAACACCAGAAACATCGGTATCATGGCCCATATCGATGCTGGCAAAACGACGACCACCGAAAGAATTCTGTTCTACACCGGCGTCAACTACAAGATCGGCGAGACCCATGAAGGCAC
>JALFTG010000180.1 GCA_022779345.1 Oscillospiraceae bacterium
CGCCCCGTCCTCCGGGTGGAACTGGATAACTGGCCGGAGGGGTGCGAGACTGTCATCCTCTCCGTGGGCATCCGGCAGCTGAACATCCGGCGGGGCGACTGGTCCGGCCTGTACCGGCTGGAACTGCCGGACTCCCTGGAACGGATGTCCCCGCCGGATCAGATTTTCTATTCCCCCTGGCTTCACAGCCTGCCGCAGGAGCCGGTGTATCTGGGAAATTACTACTGCGGAACGCCGGGAGGCGGCACCGGCGGCGTCACGGAGCTGATCCTGCGGGAGGGCACCGTGGGCGTGGCCGCCTGCGCCGATTCCCATTGCTTCTGGCACCGGATCCGGTTTCCCGACACCGTGACGGAGATCAGGGAGGACGCCTTTTCCATCGCCCCTTGTCTGGAAGAACTGGAGCTGCCGGCACATCTGCGGTATCTGGGGGACAGCGCCTTTCAGAACTGCGACCGGCTGGAAACCCTCCGGCTTCCTGACAGCCTGACGGAGCCGGTGGACAGCTTTCAGCTGTGCGGGAGCCTGCGGGAGGTCTCCATGCCTGCCGCCTGCTGGCTGGACAGGAGCTTTTATTTCCTGGGCTGTCCCCGGATCCTGCTGCGGAAAGGGACGAATACAGAGATCCTCTCCAGGTACGGAGATCCCCAGCCTGTCACCGGCTGTCTGACCGCCTATCCTGTGGACGGTCCTTTCACGGCGGCGGGCCGGACCTATCCGGACCTGAACAGCCTCACGGGCCAGCCGCCCCGGGGAGAAGGGGATTACCAGGACTGCTTCGGCCGCCCGGTCCGCTTCATCATTGAGTGCGATCCCCAGCTGCTCACCCGGGACGAAATTTATTGGGCCCGGTACTGGTTCATCAAAAGCTCCCGGGGCATATCCCAGGTCACCCAGGACAATGTGAGTGCCAATTACATGGTCAGAGACGGCGTCACCCTGGAGGAGCTTCCGCCCTGGCTCCAGACCTGCGTGGAAGATCTGTTCTTTAAGGACTGATCCGGAAAAAATTGGCAGGGGAGTCTTTACCTTTTCCGGAATTTGTTGTAAAAATAGAGACATCGACTGCATGTTGCGTGATCCGGCATCCGCCGGATCACGATTTTCCGGAGGAACCTATGAAGAAGAATCTGACGACGGGCAGCGTGTTCAGGACGCTGCTGCAATTTTCCCTGCCGTTTCTGCTGTCCTATTTTCTGCAGACCCTGTACGGCATGGCAGACCTGTTCATTATCGGCCGGTTCAACGGCGTGGAGAGCACCACCGCCGTGTCCATCGGCAGTCAGGTGATGCATATGCTCACGGTCATGATCGTGGGCCTTGCCATGGGCTCCACGGTGATGATCGGCCGGGCCATCGGCGGGAACCAGAAACAGGAGGCGGAGGTCGCCATCGGCAACACGGTGACGCTGTTCATGACCCTGTCCGTGGTGCTGGCGGCAGTGCTGATCGCGCTGGTGAAGCCCATCACCGCCGTCATGTCCACCCCGGCGGAGGCGGTGCCCGGCACGGTCTCCTATCTGACCATCTGCTTTCTGGGCATCCCCATGATCACCGCCTACAACATCATCAGCTCCGTATTCCGGGGCATGGGGGACTCGCAAAGCCCCATGTGGTTCGTGCTGGTGGCCTGCATCGCCAACATCGCCCTGGACTATCTGTTCATCGGCGGGATGCACCTGGGTCCCGCCGGGGCGGCCCTGGGCACTACCCTGGCCCAGACCGTCAGCGTGCTGGTGTCCCTGTGGATCATCCGCCGGCGGAACACGGGCCTTTCCCTGACAAAAGATGATCTCCGCCCCCGGAAGCCGGCCATGGGCGGCCTGCTCCGGGTGGGCGTCCCCGTGGCGCTCCAGGACGGGTTCATCCAGATCTCTTTTCTGGTGATCACGGTCATTGCCAACCAGCGGGGACTGAACGACGCGGCGGCAGTGGGCATCGTGGAGAAGATCATCGGCGTGCTGTTTCTGGTGCCGTCCTCCATGCTGTCCTCGGTGTCGGCCCTGGCGGCCCAGAATCTGGGGGCCGGACGCCGGGACCGGGCGGTCCGCACTCTGGGGTATGCCGTCGCTTTGTGCTTGGGCTTCGGCCTTGCGTCCGCTGCGGTGATGCTGCTGGCGGCGGAGCCCTTTGTGGGTCTGTTTGCCAAAGACAACGGGGAAGTGATCCGTCTGGGCAGCCAGTACCTCCGGGGCTATGTGTGGGACTGTGTGTTTGCCGGGATCCATTTCTGCTGCAGCGGCTATTTCTGCGCCTTCGGCCGGTCGGGCTTCTCGTTCTTCCATAACGCCGTGTCCATCGTCTGTGCCCGGATACCCCTGGCCTATCTGGCGTCGGTGCGCTTTCCGGACACCCTGTTTCCCATGGGCCTGGCCACGGCGGCGGGCTCCTGCCTGTCGGTGATCATCTGCGTCATCCTGCTGCTGTGGATGCGAAACCGGGAACCGGCAGAGCCGGAGGGACTGTGACCGGACGCCCGGAACGCCGTCCTGAAGAAACCCTGCGGATACCGGGATTCAGGCTTGTATTTTCTCGATGCCGGGAGTACAATGGAGAAAAAGGCCGGACCGGCCCAAGAATACGACAGGAGGAAACGCATTATGGAACAGAAGTTTTATATTTGTGAGCATTGCGGCAACATCATTGCCATGGTCAAGGACGCAGGTGTGCCCGTTATGTGCTGCGGCCAGAAAATGAAGGAGATCGTCCCCGGTACTTCCGACGCTTCCGCAGAGAAGCATGTCCCTGTTTACACGGTGGAGGGTAACCTGGTCCATGTGAAGATCGGCTCCGCCGAGCATCCCATGGTTCCGGAGCACTACATTGAGTGGGTCTCTCTCCAGACCAAACAGGGCAACCAGCGCAAGCTGCTTCAGCCCGGCCAGAAGCCGGAAGTCACTTTTGCCCTGTGCGAGGGAGATGAAGTGGAGGCCGTGTATGCCTACTGCAATCTGCATAGCCTCTGGAAAGCATAATCCGCCAGTAAGAAACGCAAAAACGCCGCGGCTCATGTCGCGGCGTTTACAATTTTCTCTTACACTTCCACATGATGCTTGATGGCCTGGAAGGTCTGATCGCTGATGACATGCTCCATACGGCAGGCATCGGCCACGGCGGTCTCCCGGTCCACACCCAGGCGTGTCAGCAGATCCGCCAGAACCGTGTGGCGCTCATAGATTTTCTCCGCCACCGCAAGGCCGTCCCCGGTCAGCGACAGATACCCGTCCGCATCCGCCGTCACATAGCCGCCCTGCTTCAGCAGTCCCATGGCCCGGCTGACACTGGGCTTGGAATAGCCCATGTATTCCCCCACATCGATGGCCCGGACATGGGGATTTTCCCGGGACAGAATATAGATTGTCTCCAGATACATTTCACCGGATTCCTGCAAACGCACGGGGACCCCTCCATTCTTTGCACAGTATCACTACCATATCACACCCGGCACCTCCCCGCAAGCATAAAACCGGTTTTTCCCCAAATTCCGGCAAAGCAGAGGCCCCTGCCGGAAACAGCCCTTGACATTCGCCGGGGCATATGGTAATATCCTATCTATTAGCGGCTGCTAACTATGCAGCTGCTGCTTTTTTAAATATAAGTTAGTTTTAACTAACTTTCTGAAAAAACCGCAGCATAGAAAGGATGAAGTGCCATGGAGCACGCAATGGAATCGCTGATCTCCGGCGCCCCGGCCATCGCTCTGGCGGCCGGCGCCCTGGCCCTGTCCCAGGGGGTCAGACATCTGTGCCGGGAATATGTGAAACGGAGAAACTGCCATGATGATTAACAAACGGCTGATCGGAACGGTCAGAGGGAGCAGGAGCTATGTGGCCGGGAATGTGGCCTTGCAGTGGTGTGCCCTGGCGGCAAATATCGCCATGATCGGGGCCGTCTGCCTCCTGCTGAACCGGCTGTACCTGGAGACTGCCGGAACGGAGGACCTTCTGTTCACTGCGGCCGTGGCCCTGGCGGCGGTGATCGTCCGGTATGGCTGCAGCGTGGGTGCGGCCCGGATGGGATATGTGTCCAGCAAAGCGGTGAAAAAGACCCTCCGGGAGATGATATACCGGAAACTCCTGCGCCTTGGTCCGTCCTATCAGGAACAGGTGCAGACCAGTGAGGTGGTGCAGGTGGCCGTGGAGGGCGTTGACCAGCTGGAGACCTACTTCGGCGCGTACCTGCCCCAATTCTTCTACGCCATGCTGGCGCCCCTGACCCTGTTCGTGGTACTGTGCTTTGTGAATGTGCCCTCGGCCGTCGTGCTGCTGGTGTGCGTGCCCCTGATCCCCATAGCCATCGCAGCGGTGCAGACCTGGGCGAAAAAGCTGCTGAGCAAATACTGGGATCAGTACACCGCCCTGGGAGACACCTTCCTGGAAAACCTCCAGGGTCTGACCACCCTGAAAATCTATCAGGCGGACGCATTCAAGAACCGGGAGATGAACGAGGAATCGGAGAACTTCCGGCGCATCACCATGAAGGTGCTGACCATGCAGCTGAACTCCATCACCATCATGGACCTGGTGGCCTACGGCGGCGCGGCGGCGGGCATTCTCATGGCCGTCACCCAGTTCCGCTCTGGCCATGTGGGCCTGGGCGGTTGCCTGGCCATTATTCTGCTGGCGGCGGATTTCTTCATCCCCATGCGCCAGCTGGGCAGCTTCTTCCACATTGCCATGAACGGCATGGCCGCGTCGGACAAGATTTTCCGGCTGCTGGATCTGCCGGAACCGGAGGAGAAAACCGCCTCCGTCCCCGATGACTGCTCCATCCGCTGTGAGGATGTGTGCTTTTCCTATGAGGCGGACCGGGAGATTCTGAAGCATGCGGACCTGTCGTTCCCGCAGGGCAGCTTCACCGCCATCGTGGGGGAGAGCGGCTGCGGCAAATCCACAGCGGCGGGCATCCTCACGGGTCGGAACCGGGGGTATTCCGGCACTGTCACCGTGGGCGGTGTGCCGCTGGCGGAGATTTCGGAGGAAAGCCTGCTGCAAAACTTCACCTATGTCAGCCACCGGAGCTATCTGTTCAAGGGCACTGTCCGGGACAACCTGCACATGGGCGACCCGGTTGCGGATGACAACGCCCTGTGGGCAGTGCTGGAGCGGGTGAAGCTGGCGGATTTCCTGCGAAGCGAACAGGGACTGGACACCCGGCTGAATGAGTGGGCCTCCAATCTGTCCGGCGGTCAGTGCCAGCGTCTGGCCCTGGCCCGGGCGCTGCTCCACGACAGTCCGGTCTATATTTTCGATGAGGCCACTTCCAACATCGATGTGGAGAGTGAGAACGACATCATGGCGGAGATTCACCGCCTTGCAAAAACCAGAACCGTCATCCTGATCTCCCACCGTCTGGCCAATGTGACCGATGCGGACAACATCTATGTGATGGATGGGGGCGAAGTTGTGGAAAGCGGCGATCACGGGATGCTGCTGACCCTCAACGGCCGGTATGCGGCACTCTGGAACGCCCAGCAGGCGCTGGAGAATTACAGAAAGGAGGCACAGGCATGAAAAGAAGCGGATTTGATGTCATGGCCAGACTCATCGGTCTGGTAAAGCCCCTGACAGGCTATATGATTCTGGCGATTCTTATGGGCCTGACCGGCCACCTGTGCGCCTCGTTTATCACCATCTGCGGCGGATTTGCCGTGCTGGATGTGCTGGGCTATGATACACCCCTTGGCCTGCCTGCCCTGTTTGTCCCGGTGATCCTGATGGCCGTCCTCCGGGCGGCCCTGCGCTACGGGGAACAGGCCTGCAACCATTTCATCGCCTTCCGGCTGCTGGCCCTGATCCGGGACAAGGTGTTTCAGGCCCTGCGGAAGCTGGCTCCCGCGAAGCTGGAGGGCCGAGACCGGGGCGATCTGATCAGCATCATCACCTCGGACATCGAGCTTCTGGAGGTGTTCTATGCCCACACCATCTCCCCGGCGGCCATCGCGCTCCTGTTTTCTCTGATCCTGTGCCTGTTTATCGGGCAGTATCACCCGGCCCTGGGCCTGCTGGCCGCGGCGGCCTATCTGGTGGTGGGCATCGCGGTACCGCTGATCACCTCCCGCCTCAGCGGGGAGGACGGCATGCGTTTCCGCACCGGGGCCGGGGACCTGAGCAGCTTCGTGCTGGACAGCCTCCGGGGCCTGGCGGAAACCCAGCAGTACGGCATGGGCGAACAGCGTCTTGCGGAGATGAACCGCCGCACCGACGCCCTGTCCAAAGACGAGGAGCGCATGAAGCGCACCGCCGGACGGAATACCGCCTGCACCAACACCGTCATTCTGCTGTTTGATCTGGCCATGCTGCTGGTTTCTGCCGGGCTGTACCGGCAGGGGAGCGTGGGCTTTGACGGCGTGCTGCTCCCCACCGTGGCGCTGATGAGTTCCTTCGGCCCGGTGGTGGCTCTGGCCAGCCTGGGCAGCACGCTCCAGAACACCTTTGCCGCCGGCAACCGGGTGCTGGACATTCTGGAGGAGGCCCCTGTGGTGGAGGAAGTGACGGGCCGGGAGGAGATCGTCTTTACCGGAGCCGCCGCGGAGGCAGTGTGCTTTTCCTACGGGGAGGAGCCCATTCTGGACCATGTGTCCGTGGAGGTTCCCCGGGGGCAGATCGTGGGCATCGTGGGCCGCAGCGGCAGCGGAAAATCCACGCTGCTGAAACTGTTCATGCGCTTCTGGGAGGTACAGGCGGGACAGGTCTGCCTGTCCGGCCGGCCGGTGGGGGAGATCAACACGGAAAATCTCCGGAATCTGGAGAGCTTCGTCACCCAGGAGACCTACCTGTTCCACGACTCCATCCGCAACAATCTGCGTATTGCCAGACTGGACGCCACGGACGATGAGATCATCGCCGCCTGCAAAAAAGCCTCCGTCCACGACTTCATCATGTCCCTGTCCCAGGGGTACGACACCCCGGTGGGGGAACTGGGGGACACTCTGTCCGGCGGTGAGCGCCAGCGGCTGGGTCTGGCCCGGGCGTTCCTCCACGATGCGCCCCTGATGCTGCTGGACGAGCCTACCAGCAATCTGGACAGCCTGAACGAGGCGGTGATCCTCCGCTCCCTCCGGGAAGAAGGGGAGGGGCGCACCGTGGTGCTGGCGTCCCACCGGGCATCCACCATGCGGATTGCCGACAAGGTATACTCTGTGGAACACGGGAGGATGAGCTGATGGATGTTGCTGTCAAGCGGGAGCGGGAAAAGGTGATTGTCTCCCGGATGATTGCCCTGTACTGCCGGAAAAACCACGGCGGAAAGACCCTCTGTCCCGACTGCGCTGCCCTGGACGCCTACGCCCGGCAACGCAGCGACAAGTGCCCCTTCATGGAGACCAAAACCTTCTGTTCCAACTGCCGGGTGCATTGCTACCAGCCGGAGATGCGGGAGAAGATCCGGGCGGTGATGCGGTTTTCCGGTCCCCGGATGCTGTTTCACCACCCCATCCCGGCCATCCGCCATATGATAGAATCACACAAAGAAAAGAGACGATTGGAGAAGACAACATGAATCTGAAAAAGACGCTGTATATCATTCTGGGCTGCCTGGGCGTAGGTCTGGGCGCATTGGGGGCGGTGCTGCCCCTGCTCCCGGCCTTTCCGTTCCTGCTGCTGGCGGCCTTCTGCTTTGGCAAAAGCTCGGAAAAACTGCACACCTGGTTCACCGGCACGAAACTGTACCGGGACAATCTGGAGAGCTATGTCCGGGGCGAGGGCATGACTGTCAGGACCAAGGTCCGCATTATGGTTACGGTGACGATTCTCATGACCATCGGGTTTGTCATGATGCATCAGGTGCCCGTGGGCCGCATCATGCTGGGCTGCGTATGGGTGTTTCATGTGGTCTACTTTGTATTTGGCGTCAAAACCATCCCTGCCGCTGCCGTGCCGGAGCCCCGGGAAGAGTGATTTCCGGAAAAGAATACGATTAGCTTGACAAAATACGGGTTTCCGGATTATCGTATCTGCAAGATCAGGCAATGCCGGTGCATCCGGTGTTGCCATACCACCTTTCCTGATGCGGGGAAGCAGCCGGATTCACGGCGATGGACGGCTCCGGCGGGTCCATGGCCTTTCTTTTCCCTATTAGTTAGCGACAGCTAACTAATAGGAGCGGGGAGCTGCCGCAAGGCGGATGCCTGCACATATTTGTTAGGTTTAACTAACTATGCCGGGCTTCCGGATCGTACCCGGATCAAATTCTGACTGAAGGGGGAATTTTTTGATGAACACACACAAACGCGCAACCCGGTTCCTCAGTGTGCTTCTGACCGGCGCCATGCTCCTCTCCACGGGTGTTACAGCCTCAGCAGCTTCGGACATGGATGGCCACTGGGCCGGGGGGGACCCTGTATGCTTTCGCTGAACAGGGGCTGCTCCAGGGTTATGGGGACGGGACTTACCGCCCGGATGAACCCATGACCCGTGCCCAGTTCGCGGCACTGGTGAACCGGGTGACCGGCCTGACCGCCCAGGCGGATCTGTCCGGTTATACGGATGTGCCGGAGGATGCCTGGTATGCCCCGGAGCTGGCAAAGGCGCTGGCGGCGGGATACCTCCAGGGCACTTCGGACACCACCCTGTCCCCGGAGACCCCGGTCACCCGGGAGCAGGCTGTGACCCTCCTGTCCCGGCTGCTGGGCCTGCGTGCCGATCAGGCGGATGTGGATGCCCTGAACCGGTATGCCGATGGGACCCGGGTGAGCGACTGGGCAGTGGATGCCTTTGCCGCCATGGTCCGGGAGGGCTATGTGGAAGGCATGACCGGGAACACGCTGTCGCCTGACACAGTCCTGACCCGTGCCCAGGGCGTGACGCTCCTGTCCCGGACCATGGAGGCGCTGCAGGCGGTCTCCGCGGGCACTTTCCGTGACGGCGTCTATACCGGTACCGGCGCGGGTTACGGCGGCACCATCACCGTGGAGATGACCGTGGAAAACGGCCGGATCTCTAAACTGGAAGTGCTGAGCCACTCGGACACCGACGCCTTCCTGAACCGGGCCAAAACCCTGCTGGACACGGTGCTTGCCAAACAGGACACGGAGGGTGTGGACGCGGTCTCCGGTGCCACCCTGTCCAGCCAGGGCCTGCTGACTGCCGTGAACGCCTGCATCTCCCAGGCCCGGGGCGGTGAGGACACCTCCAAAACCGGCGCCACCGGCACCGGCGGCGGAGCGGGCGCTTCCACCCGGCCCGATGGCGAGGACTTCAGCGCCCTGGAGGACGGCACTTATACTGGTTCCGCCCAGGGCTACAGCGGCACCACCACCGTTACCGTCACTGTCCAAGGCGGCAAGATCACAGAGATTACCGTGGATTCCCACGGGGACACGGAGTCCTATCTGGACAGCGCGAAGGGGGTCATTCCCTCCGTGATTGAGAACCAGAGCACGGATGTGGATGCGGTTTCCGGCGCGACTTACAGCTCCTGGGGCATCATCAACGCCGTGGCAGATGCCTTGAAGGACGCCATTCCGCCCACGGAAACGACCTATCCGGCGTCCAACTGGAGCGAGTTCACCACCGCCCTGGCCAAAGCCGTGGACGGTGACACCATCCAGCTGACGGCGGACATCACCGATGCGGGCGAGCCCTATGACGCCTCCGCCTATGATTCCCTCGTTGACGCGGTCAGTTCTGCCACCCTGGGCATGGCCACCATCAACAAGGCCGTCACCATTGACGGCGATGGCCACAGCATCACCGCCGGAACGGACATGGCCTACTGCTTCAACATCAGCGGCAGCGGCGTGGTCATGAAAAACCTTACCATTGACGGCGCGTCCTACGGCGCCCGGATGGGTGGCGGACTGTATCTGGCCGGAGCCCACGGCTCCACCGTGTCGCCCTCCCTGGCGCTGGAGAATGTCACCATCAAAAACTGTAAGTCCTATAAGAACACCATGCCCGGCAACGGCGGCGGTGCCATCTACTGCAAGGGCACCGTCACCCTGACCGCCGCGAACTGCACCTTTGCAGGCAACGAGGTCGATACAGGTCTCGGCGGCGCAATCCTGGCCCAGGGCGCCAATGTGACGCTCACAGACTGCACCTTCACCGGCAACAAAGCACCCTACGGCGGCGCCATCGCCGCTACCGGCACCGCGAACCTGACCGTGACCGGCAGTATATTCAGCGGCAACGCGGCAGACAATGGCGGCAACGATATCTACATCTTTGACGGCAAGACGCCCGG
>JALFTG010000186.1 GCA_022779345.1 Oscillospiraceae bacterium
GGTGCCAGACCGGCGCGGAATTTCGTCAGTCCCACCGGGACCACCGCCACGCTGTTGACCTGGGGATAGCATGCCGCCAGATCGTGAATCGTATTCAGCAGTTCTTCCCCGTCGTTGTATCCGGGGCAGCATACCACCTGACAATTCATGGTAATACCCGCGTCCGCCAGCTTGTGGATCCGCTCCATGATGTCCGCCGCAGCGCCGTTGCCCATCATCTCCGCCCGGAGGGTGGGATTCGTGGTGTGGACGGACACATTCACCGGGCTGATCTTCAGATCGCAGATTCGCTGCAGCTCCCGGTCGGTGAGATTCGTCAGTGTAATATAGCTGCCGGTGAGGAAACTCATCCGGGCGTCGTCATCTTTGAAATACAGGCTTTTCCGCATACCGGGAGGCATCTGATCCACAAAGCAGAACACACAGTTGTTGGTGCACTCCATGGCGCAGTCCATGAGGTACTCCTCAAACTCCAGACCCAGGTCCTCCCCCGCCTGTTTGCGTACATGGACGCTCCGGTGCTTTCCGTCCGGGCCCTGCACCTCCAGGGTCAGCCGGGGATCGTAGGCATAATACATATAGTCCAGCACATCCGTGATGGGATTGCCGTTGATTTTCAGCAGCCGGTCCCCGGGATGGACTTTCCGATGGACGGGGCTGTGGGGTGCTACGGTTTTGATGACGGTCTGACTCACCCGGGTCACCTCCTGACAAATTCTCCGGATAGCAAAAGAAGATGGCCGGTGACCATCTTCTCAAGCTTCTCTTTTACTCAGTCGACATTGAGGACAACACGGCCGTTGTACTTGCCGCAAGCCTTGCATGCGCGGTGAGGCATTTTGTATTCGCCGCAGCTGGGGCACTTGACGAGGCCGGGCTCTTCCAGTTTCCACACGGAAGAACGTCTCTTGTCTCTTCTCTGACGAGATACTTTACTTTTAGGGACAGCCATTGTGACACCTCCTAATCAGTTCAGCTGTTTTGAGCAGCTATCAATCTTCTTTATTATCCAAAAGCTGCTCAAGCACAGCCCATCTTGGATCGACTTGTTTTTTGCAGGTGCATTTCTCGAAATTGAGATTCGCCCCGCAGCCGTCGCACAGTCCGGCGCAGTCCGGCTTGCACAACATCTTGGAGTCCATGTCCAGCACAAAGCAGGTGTAGAGCAGCTCGTCCAGGTCGATTTCGTCATCTTCCATCTGGAACAGATCCTCTTCCTCGGACTCGTCCACAGCGATGCCCACAGACACGGGAACCACTTTTTCCCGGTCAAACTCCGTTCCGCACCGGTCGCAGATGCAGCGCATCTTTGCAGTGATGGTGCCTTCCACCGTCAGGATTCCGGCGGTATTCACCACCGCGCCTTCCGCTTTCAGCTCTCCATCATAGCCCACCACGGCGGGAAAATCCAGCTCCTCCGTGGACAGAACACAGGAGAACGGGAGCCTGCTGCCAGGGACTTCAATGATTTCGCGCAGGTTCAGTTTCATAAAACAGCTACCTCACACAGTCGCTAAAGTATTATAATTGAATTCATGCCTGATGTCAACACAATTTCGTGGAAAAATACGGTTAAAAATTGTAACTTTTGAAGAGAAATCCGCCTGTTCTCCCCGAAACAGTGACATCACGGGAAAAATATTGTACCCCGTTTCCCGGGAAAAGTCAAGAAAATGCGTAAAGACACTTCCCGGCATTGAAAAAACCGGCGGATTATGGTAGGATAGCCGGGAATCTTTCTTTGATTACGGGTACATCGGAGGCAGACGCCCATGAAGGAAATGACCATTGCAAAAAATGACGCGGGACAGCGGCTGGACCGGTTTATCGGGAAAGCGGTGCCCCTGCTGCCGGAATCCCTGCTCCAGAAATATATCCGGCTCAAGCGCATCAAAGTCAACGGCAAGGGCGCCAAGCGGGATTACCGGCTGGTGCAGGGCGATGTGATACAATTGTATATCAACGATGAGTTTTTCGAGAAGCCCCGGGAGGAGAACTCCTATCTGAAGGTATCCACGCCCCGGCTGAACATCGTCTATGAGGACGAGAATATCCTGCTGGTGGACAAAAAGCCCGGCGTGCTGTGCCACAGCGCGGGACAGTGGGATTACAACACCCTCATCGCCAACATCCAGGCCTATGCCTATCAGAAAGGAGAATGGAATCCCCGGGGAGAACATTCCTTCGCCCCCGCTCTGTGCAACCGCATCGACCGGAACACCGGCGGCATCGTCATCGCCGCAAAAAACGCCGAGGCTTTGCGGATCATGAACGAGAAGATCAAAGACCGGGAAATTGAGAAATACTATCTCTGCGCCGTCCACGGCCGGCCCAGTCCGGCGGAGGGGATGCTCAGCGGATATATTTTCAAGGACGCGAAGAAAAATCAGGTGTATGTCCGCCATCAGCCGGAGCCGGGGGCCAAGCTGTCCCAGACGAAATACCGGGTGCTGAAAAGCAAAAACGGCCTGTCCCTGGTGGAGTGCGAGCTGCTCACCGGCAGGACCCATCAGATCCGCGCCCAGATGGCCGACGCCGGCTGGCCACTGCTGGGTGACGGAAAGTACGGCAGCGAGCGGAAAAACAAACAGTACGGCGAGACAGGCGGTCAGGCGCTGTATTCCTACCGTCTGGTGTTCCGTTTTACCACCGACGCGGGGGAACTGAACTATCTGAATGGAAAAGAATTCACCGTGGAAGATGTGGATTTTGTAAAAAAGTATTTTGATTGAAAGAATCCTGTTGACTTTTTGCATTTAAATGATATGCTTGATTCATTACTTGGAGAGGAGGAGGATAATGTCAAAAGAGCTCATTCGTCTCGTCGATTGTGGTATGAGATTCGACGGCGAGACGGTGTTGGATAACATTAATCTCTATTTCAATGACAGCGAATTCCTGACGCTGCTGGGTCCCTCCGGCTGCGGAAAAACCACCACGCTGCGGATCATCGCCGGATTTCTCAAGCCCACAAGCGGTGATGTGCTGTTCGATGGTGTCAGGATCAACGATGTGCCGCCCAACAAGCGGCAGGTCAATACTGTTTTCCAGAAATATGCGTTGTTCCCCCATCTGGATGTATATGACAATGTCGCCTTCGGGCTGCGGCTGATCCGTCCCAAACTGACCAAAAAAGAAATCGATATGCGGGTGCTGGAAATGCTTGAGGTGGTTTCCCTCAAGGGCTTCGAGCACCGTTCCGTTGCGTCGCTTTCCGGCGGTCAGCAGCAGCGCGTGGCCATCGCCCGCGCCCTGGTCAACCAGCCCAAGGTACTGCTCCTGGACGAGCCTCTGGCCGCCCTGGATCTTCGCCTGCGCAAGGATATGCAGCAGGAACTGAAGCGTATACAGCAGCAGATGGGGATCACTTTTATATATGTGACCCACGATCAGGAAGAGGCCCTGGCCATGTCCGACACCGTGGTGGTCATGGATGCCGGCGTGATCCAGCAGATCGGCAAGCCGGAGGATATCTACAACGAACCGAAAAATGCCTTTGTGGCCGATTTCATCGGCGAGAGCAACATCGTGGACGGCATCATGCGGGAGGACTACATGGTGGAGATCTACGGCCGGAAGTTCCGGTGCCTGGACAAGGGCTTTGCCCCCAATGAGCCGGTGGATGTGGTCATCCGGCCGGAGGATATCGATATCGTCCCCGCTGAAGAGGGCCGTCTGGTGGGCACTGTCACCAGCGTCACTTTCAAGGGCATGATGTACGATATCATCGTGGACTTCCGGGGCTTCAAATGGCTGATCCAGACCACGGACTTCTGCCCGGAGGACAGCCGGATCGGCATCAAAATCGACCCCGACGGCATCCATATCATGAAAAAGAGCCATTACTCCGGTATGTTCGGCGACTATTCCTCTTTCTCCGAGGAATATGACGAACTGGACGACGCCAGCCTGGAGCTGGATGAGGAGGAGAGCGGGGATGAAGAGTAAGCTCTCCCATTTTGCCATTCCCTATGTGGTGTGGATGGCTCTTTTCGTGGTGGCGCCCATCATCATCATGGTGATTTATGCGTTCACTTCTGCTGTCGGTGGCTTTACGCTGGACAATTTTGCCCGCATGGGCACCTACACCGTGGTGTTCACCCGCTCTTTCAAACTGGCGGTGGTGGCCACGCTGATCTGCCTGCTCATCGGCTATCCCGTGTCCTATATGATGAGCAAGGAGGGGCCCCGGTTCCAGAAAATGGCCATGGTGCTGATCATGCTGCCCATGTGGATGAACTTTCTGCTGCGGACCTACTCCTGGATGGCCATTCTGGAGAACAACGGCCTGCTGAACCAGCTATTCCAGAAGATCGGACTGATCTCCCTGTACAACAGCATTTTCGGCACGAATCTCCAGTATTTTCAGATGATCAACACCCAGGG
>JALFTG010000033.1 GCA_022779345.1 Oscillospiraceae bacterium
GGAACCGGAACCGCCGGAGGACGACACTTTGTGGTACGCCTGTCCGGATGGAAGCCTGACCACTTTTGACGGGAAGCGGAACCTGATTGCCCTGCCTGCGGGGGATGTGCGTCTGCCGAGAGGGGCTGAGGGGGTCCTCCGGCGGATCGACGGGAAAAAATACATCATTTTTCCCGAATAACATGGCAATTCTTTGAAATTTATGGTATAATTATCCTATCTTTTTCTTTTCCAAAGGGAGGTAATTTGCCATGTTGATGACGGAACTGATCACCAAGAAACGGGACGGCGGCAAGCTGTCCGGCGAGGAGATCCGCTTCATTGTGGATGGATATACGAAAGGGGACATCCCGGATTATCAGATGTCCGCCTTTCTCATGGCGGTGTTCTTCCAGGGTATGGACCGGGAGGAGACCCTGGAACTGACCATGGCCATGATGCACTCCGGCGATACCCTGGATCTCAGCGGCATCTCCGGCGTGAAGGCGGATAAGCACTCCACCGGCGGCGTGGGCGACAAGACCAGTCTGGTGCTGGTGCCCATGGTGGCCAGTCTGGGGGTGAAGATGGCCAAGATGTCCGGCCGTGGCCTGGGCCACACCGGCGGCACCCTGGATAAGCTGGAGAGCTTCCCCGGCTTCAATATCAACATCGGCCATGAGCGGTTCATGGAAAATGTGGAGAAGGTGGGCATGGTCATCGCCGGACAGACGGCGGATCTGGACCCGGCGGACAAGAAGATGTACGCCCTGCGGGATGTGACCGGCACGGTGAACAGCATCCCCCTGATCGTCAGCTCCATCATGTCCAAGAAGCTGGCCGCCGGGGCGGATGTGATCGTGCTGGATGTAAAAACCGGCAGTGGTTCCTTTATGAAAACCCCGGAGGATGCCCATGTGCTGGCGTCGGAGATGGTGGAGATCGGCAAGCTGGCCGGACGGAAGACCATCGCCGTGGTGACGGATATGGATCAGCCCCTGGGCAGCGCCGTGGGCAACGCCCTGGAGGTGAAGGAGGCCATCGCCACCCTGAAAGGGGAGTACGCCGGCGACCTGCTGGAGCTGTGCCTGACCCTGGGCACCTGCATCCTCACCGCCGCCGGTCTGGCGGACAGCGATGCGTCCGCCCGGGCGATGCTCCAGGGCACCATCGACAGCGGCGCTGCCCTGGAGAAGCTGGCGGAGTTCGTGGCCGCCCAGGACGGCGACCCGAACAGCGTGTACGATACCTCCCTGCTGCCCATGGCGCCGGTGCATATGGAAGTCCCGGCGGAGACGGCGGGCTATGTGAGCCATCTGGACGCTCTGGGCATCGGCATGACCTCCCTGAAGCTGGGCGGCGGCCGGGCCACCAAGGAGAGCGATGTGGACCTGTCCGTGGGCGTGGTGGTCCACAAAAAGGTGGGCGACCGGGTGGCGCAGGGCGAGAGCCTGGCCACCATCCATGCCGCCACGGAGGAGGCCGCTGCTGCCGCCGTGGCGCAGTACCGCGCCTGCGTGACCGTCACGGCCCAGGCTCCTGATCCGGTGCCGTTTATCAAGGAGATCGTCCGCTGAGATGCGGCTGGACCATTATCTCCGGGACCGGGGCTATGACCGCGCCCGCACCCGGCAGCTCATCGTCCAGGGCCGGATCACCGTGAACGGCCGGACGGCGGAGCAGGCCGCCATGGACTGCGGGGCGGGGGACACCGTGCTGGTGGACGGACAGGCCCCCGGCCCGGCGGTGCGGCTGACTATCATGCTGAACAAGCCCGCCGGATATGTGACGGCCACGGCGTCGGACACGGACGCCACGGTCATGGACCTGCTGCCGGCGGCGTACCGGGACCGGGGACTGTTCCCGGTAGGGCGGCTGGACAAGGCCTCGGAGGGCCTGCTCCTGCTGACCAATGACGGCACGCTGTGCCAGCGCATCCTGCGGCCGGAGACCCATCTGCCAAAGACCTACTTCATCCGGGTGGGGCGGCCCTTCCCGGCAGACACGGAGACCCGGTTCCGGACCGGGATCGTGTTCCCCGACGGAACGCCCTGCCGCCCGGCGGAGATCACAATCTCCACCGACCGGCTGACGGCCCTGGTCACCATCACCGAGGGCAAGACCCATCAGGTCCGGCGCATGGCTGCCGCCTGCGGCGTCCGGGTGGGGGAGCTGAAGCGACTGTCCATCGGCGCTCTGGCACTGGACCCGGCGCTGGCGCCGGGGGCGGTGCGTGAACTGACAGAGGACGAGCTGGCACTGTTGCAAGCATAAAAAACGCACAGCGAAACGGAACAGGTTTCGCTGTGCGTTTTCCATATTATGCTTCCGGACTGGGGGACACCGCATCCTGGCCCTCGGTGCCGTCCTCCGGTATGGCCGTGCCGCCGTCCTCCGGCGTGTCCGCATCGGGGAGGGGACTGGTGTCGCCGATCAGGGGGCTGGGGGAGGCGTCCGTCTCTTTGGGATTGTACACCGCACCACCGGTGCAGGAGGCAAAGATCAGGCAGAAGATCACCGCCGCCAGACACAGATAGATTCCAATGCCCCACAGGCCGGACCCGCTCTGGCCGGACTGTTCCGGGGCTTTATGATTGCTGGATTGTTTTTCCATATGTCAAGTCTCCGTATTTCCATGGTTTTTCACAGTTTACCGCAAAATTGCCCCGGTGTCAATCCGGGGGGCGCGGGCATATCTTTTCCCCGTCTTTGCCGCAGGTGTGGTATAGTAATATAAATAAGTATGAGAACATGGGGGTGATGGAATGGGTTGGCTGATCCGGTTTCTGCGTACGGCCCGGCCGGTGCGGGACCTGCTGGTCACCGTGCTGATCCTGGGGGTGTCCTTCGGTATCAGTCTGGCGGTGTCCGGAGCATTCAGCATCCATGCCCTGGTGCCCACCTTTTTTGTCCTGGCGGCCTTTCTGATCTCCCTGCTCACCGACGGGTATGTCTACGGCATTCTGTCTGCCCTGGTGGGCACCATCGCCGTAAACTACGCCTTCACCTTCCCCTATTTCGCCCTGAATTTCACCATTCAGGAAAATCTGGTGTCGGCTGTCGTCATGCTCACCGTGTCCGTCATCACCTGTGCCCTGACCACCAAGCTGAAGCGGATGGAGGCCCAGCGGCAGGAGGCGGAGGTGGAACGGATGCGGGCGAATCTGCTCCGGGCGGTGTCCCACGATCTGCGTACGCCCCTGACCACCATCTACGGTTCCAGCTCCGCCATTCTGGAAAACGGCGACACGCTCACCGGGGAGCAGAAAACCACCATGCTCCGGGGCATTCAGGAGGACGCGGAGTGGCTGATCCGCATGGTGGAGAACCTGCTGTCCATCACCCGCATCGGGGACGGACAGGTGCAGATCATCAAGACCCCCACGGTGCTGGAGGAACTGATCGACACAGTGCTGGTGAAGTTCCGGAAACGCTATCCCGGCCAGGAAGTGGCGCTGGAGATGCCGGAGGATTTCGTCATGGTGCCCATGGACGCCATTCTGATCGAACAGGTGATCACAAATCTGCTGGAAAATGCCGTGGAGCATGCCGAGGGGATGACCTGGCTGAGCCTGCGGGTGGCGCTGGAGGGAAATCAGGCGGTGTTCGAGGTGGCCAACGATGGCAAGGGGATTCCCGAGGACCGGATGGCCACGCTGTTTACCGTGGGCGGGGAGCCGGCTGTCCGGCCCAGCGACGGGCGGAAGAGCAATACGGGCATCGGCCTTTCCGTGTGCGACACCATTATCCGGGCCCACGGAGGGACCATCTCCGCCCGGCGGCGGCCCGGCGGCGGAACGGTGTTCCGCTTCACCCTGAATCTGGAGGATGCGGGCAATGACGAACAATAAATACAAGCTGCTGGTGGTGGAGGACGAGGAGAACATCCGCACCCTGCTCTCCGCCCTGCTGGAGGCCAACGGATATCAGGTGCTCGCCGCCGGGACCGGGGCCATGGGCAAACTGCTCATCACCTCCCACCGGCCGGATCTGGTCCTGCTGGACCTGGGCCTGCCGGACATGGACGGGCTGGAACTGCTCCGGACCCTGCGCGCGGAGGAGACGCTGACGCCGGTGATCGTCCTGTCCGCCCGGACGGATGAGCGGGAAAAGGTGACGGCGCTGGATCTGGGGGCCAACGACTATGTGACCAAGCCCTTCGGTTCGGCGGAACTGCTGGCCCGGGTGCGTACGGCGCTGCGGAACACCCGGCACAGCGCCCAGGAGGGGCGCCTGCCCGGCGGGAAGTTCCACCTGGATGACATGGTCATCGATTATGACGCCCGCCGGGTGAGCATCCGGGGGCAGGAGGTCAGGCTGACCCAGACGGAATACAACATTGTGGCATTCCTGTCCGAGCATTGCGGGAAGGTGATGACCTATTCCGCCATCATCAGGGGCGTGTGGGGCTACCCGGACGCGGGCAGCGTGAAACGGCTGCAGGTGAACATGGCCAACATCCGGAAAAAGCTGGGCGCCCGGCCCGGGGAGGAGAGCTACATCGTCAATGAGCTGGGGGTGGGCTACCGGATGCGGGAGCCGTCCCATGAAGAAAAGTAAAGAACCCCCGTTCCTTTGCCGCACCTTTGCCAGGAATATGGTATAAAATGTGCAGACGAGAACCGAAGGAAGCTTTCCCCGCCGGTGCCGTATCATACATCCGGAAGGAGGAACTGAAATGTTTCCTGAGATCAATGCTGTCTCCGGTCTCCGTGTCTGCACGGGGAGCGGATATTCCCCCATCGGCCGGGGGACCCTGACCTGTATCGCTCCCTGCGGCAACGGCGGGGACTGGGCCTGGAGACGGGCCTATCTGGGATGCTCCGGGACACTGGAGTTCCAATGCAGCCTGGTGGATCCGGGCCGGGTATTTGTTCGGTTTCTGCCGGACCGGGATGTTGCCGCTGAAAGGATCGCAGTCCATTTTCCCGGCGGCATCTGGCAGAGAAGCGGCGATCACGCCGTTCTGACCACCAAAGCGGCAGTCTATTCCTTTACGATGGCATGATGGCTTCCCATCCTACCATAAACTCTCTCTTATCTCTCAAACCTACCTTTCAGAACAAAAGCGGGCACGCGCAGGCGTGTCCGCTTTTGTGTTCGTCAAAGGAATGAAGCATGAAAAACGGGGCGTGCCGTCAGGCACGCCCCGTTGGGCTGTTCGTTCAGTTCTCGTTGGCCTTGGCTTCGGCGATGACCTTCTGCTGCACGGCCTGGGGGGCTTCCTCATACCGGACGAAGTCCAGGGTGAAGTAACCGCGGGCCTGGGTCATGGAGCGCAGGTCGATGGTGTAGGTGCTCATCTCGGCCATGGGGACTTCGGCCTCCACGGTCTGCATACCGTCCTCGGCGGTCATGCCCAGCACGGTGCCCCGGCGCTTGGAGGAGATATCGGACATGATATCGCCCAGGTTGGCATCGGGAATGGTGACCAGCAGACGGCCGATGGGCTCGAGAATGGTGGGCTTTGCCTTGGGGATGCCGTCCTGGTAGGCCAGACGGGCAGCGGTCTGGAAAGCCATATCGTTGGAGTCCACGGGATGGTAGGAACCGTCATACAGGGTGGCCTTCAGGCCCACCAGGGGATAGCCGGCCAGAACGCCCTTCTGCACGGCGTTGCGCAGGCCCTTTTCCACGGAGGGGAAGAAGTTCTTCGGCACGCTGCCGCCGAACACTTCCTCGGCAAAGATCATCTCATCGCTCTCGTCCTGGGGCTCGAAGCGGATCCACACATCGCCGAACTGGCCGGAACCGCCGGACTGCTTCTTATGACGGCCGTGGGCTTCCACTTTACCCTTGATCTTTTCACGGTAAGCCACTTTGGCGGGCTTCAGCTCGGTTTCCACGCCGAAGCGGGATTTCAGCTTGGAGCACAGCACATCCACCTGGATGTCGCCGATGCCGGAGATGACCATCTGGTGGGTCTCGGCGTTGTTCACCACGGTGAAGGAGGGATCTTCCTCGTTCAGACGGGCCAGACCTGCGGCCACTTTATCGTCCTGACCCTTGGTCTTGGGGGCGATGGCCATGGAGTAGCAGGGATGGGGATAGGGGATGCCCTTCAGGGAGACGACCTTCCGGGGATCGCACAGGGTGTCGCCGGTCTTGACCTTGTCCATCTTGCCGATGGCGCCGATGTCGCCGCAGGTCAGTTCCTTGACCTCGGTGCTCTTCTTGCCGCAGAAGGTGTACAGACGGCCCAGTTTCTCGGTGTCGCCGGTGCGGGAGTTCACCAGGGTGGTGTCGGGGGTGATGGAGCCGGACAGAACCTTGATGAAGGAGTACTTGCCGTACTGGTCGGAGACGGTCTTGAACACGAAAGCGGAGGGCACGCCGCCGGGGGAGACCACGAATTCCTCGGTCTCGCCGTCGGCGCGGGTGGCCTTGTGATAGTTGCCCTCGGTGGGATCGGGGAACAGGTCCACGATGTTGTCCATGAGCATCAGGGAGCCCATGCAGGTGACGGCGGAGCCGCACAGCACGGGGAACAGGCTCAGTTCCCGCACGCCCTGGCGCAGGCCCTTGATCATCTCGGCGTAGGTGAAGTCCTCGCCGGAGAAGAATTTATCCATGAACTCCTCGCTGGTCTCGGCCACGGATTCCTTCAGGGCGTCGTTGAACTCGGCAATGACGGACTCCTTGTCGGCGGGAACCTCGATCTCCACGCGCTTCAGATTGTGCATCTCATAGGCGCGCTTGTTCAGCACATCGATGAGGCCGGTGACCTTCTTGTTGCTGTCCCAGATGGGGACGACGACAGGCGCGATCTTGTTGCCGTAGCGCTCACGCAGGGCGTTGAAGGTAGCGTTGTAGTCGCTGTTGTCCTCATCGGTCTTGGAGATGTAGATGAAGCGGGGCATATTCCGCTCTTCGCAGTAAATCCATGCCCGCTCCAGACCGGCAGTGATGCCGAACTTGGCGGAGCAGACGATGACGGCGGCGTCGGCAGCCCGGAGGGCTTCCATGACAGCGCCGGAGAAGTCCACGCTGCCCGGGGTGTCGATCAGATTGATCTTGCAGCCTTTATATTCCAGAGGGGCCACCGCGGCGGAGATGGAAATCTGCCGGCGGATCTCTTCGGGATCGTAGTCACAGACGGTGTTGCCGTCGGCGCTCTTGCCCATGCGGTCAATGGCATTGGTCATGTAGAGCAGGCTCTCCGTCAGGGCGGTCTTGCCGCTGCCGGCGTGGCCGAGCAGGCAAATGTTGCGGATGCTGTTGGTTGCGTAGCTCATGATGGTTGGTTCCTTTCTTTCGATGTATATTCAGAACAAAACGGTTCAAAAATATGAAATATCTTTGTACATTATACATGATTGGCGAAAACTTAGCAATGAAAAATTCACATTTCCGGGGCGCAAAGTTGCACAAACTATGGTTGCCGGATTTGTATTGGTCGAAAAAGAAACCGGCCTCCCGGAAGGGAAGCCGGCTTCGGAAATGTGTTTTATTTCGTCATGCCCACGGCGAACACAATGGCGGGCACCAGCCACAGCAGCATGAAAAACAGCAGGTTGCCGGGGGTGGCGGAGGCAAAAGCGCCGGTGCAGCACAGGAAGAACATGAGCAGCACACCCGCCGCCACGGACAGCACCGAGAACAGCACGGACAGACGCACGGAGGTGTACAGCTTCCGGGCCCGGGTGACCAGCGTGGCATAGGGGAAGAGGGTTTTGCGCTTCAGCAGGGCCACGCACTGACCCTTCCGTACGGACTGCCTGTCGGAAATGCGGTACCGCTCAGCAAAGGGCGGGAAATTCAGCGCATCGGAGGGGAGCTTGAACTTCTGACTCACCAGCAGGGGCGTGACATTGAAGTCCCGGGCGGCAAAGACCACCTCCGCATTGCTCTGGAGCAGGGCGGCCAGACCCCGCTGGACGGACACTACCGGCTTGTAGTTCACGGTGATGATCCCCACCAGACGGCTGTTGATGGCCAGAAAGACGGAGTTTTTGGAGGACAGCTTCTGGGGCAGGTGGATGCTCATGAGCTTCATGAAAGTGGAGCTGCCCACCAGCACCTCCGCACCGTCGATCATGGCGGTGAGGCCGCCGGCCTCGTGGCACTTGAACTCCTCCACGGTACGCAGGACGCAGTTGTTTTTCCGGGCCAGCTCCGTGAATACCGGGGCCAGGCAGCTGCCGGAGGCGGCGATCACGCTGGAGACATAGGACACGGCGGTCTGCTGGTCCACGCCCTCCAGAATCCGCACGCTTTCAATGGACACGGTGTCCTCCGGGAACAGGTCGTTGTCCGTGACGATGACGGACCCGGCCGTGCCCAGATCACGCACACCGGCCCAGCCCGCAATGGCCGTGCCGGACCGGAACAGGTCCCGGGATACCAGAAAATAGGGCAGGGGGAAGGCCAGCAGGGCGGAGAAAGAGGCCGCGGCGGCAAACAGAGCCGCCAGAATATGGAAGAAGGAAGCAAACTCTTTGGACAGCACGGCGGCCAGCAGAGCCAGCACCGGGATGGCCGGGAGCAGGAAGGGGGCGATGGCGGAGAACACCGTCTCGCTCAGATCCTCTTCCTCGCTGGTGTGGATGTATTCATCGGGGGAGCCGGGGGTGCGGGTGATGGTACTGTTCTCCCCGTCGGGACCGTCCTCCAGACTGACGCCCAGAGGATTGCGCACCAGCGCCAGCACCCGGAAATTGAAGCGCTGGCCCCGGCAGTACAGCATGGTGCTGTAAATGGCGAAGCACATGGACACGGCGGACACCACGCAGAAGGGCAGGTATCCCCCGGACCCGTGGGTGAACAGAATCACCGCCGCGTCCACCGCCGAGGCGACACAGGACACGGCCACCAGGGACTGGGCGTCCGCCCGTTTCCGGACGATGTTACGGATGCCGGCGGTGAAGATGTCCAGCCCCAGCATGACCACGGTCAGCTCCAGGATCAGGCACATCCCCGCCCGCACGCCGGTGTTTTTCAGGGCGCCGAACACGGGCAGGCCAAGAGACAGCCAGCCCAGAATCACGCACAGAACCACGGCGATGTGCAGCCGGGAGCGGTAGGTTTCAATATGACTGCCGTAGTGGTGCATGGCCTGGGCCGGGGTCACTTCGGGACCCAGGTCCTCTGCCTCCTCCACCGGGGCGGTTTTTTTCTTCCGGGCGGCGGACAGCGCCGACAGGACCGGACCGGCGGCCTCTGCCGCATCGGCGGGCGCGGGACGCTTTTTCTTCCGGCGGGGCGGTTCCGGTTCTTCGTCCGGACTGGATTCCAGGCCGAAATCGGCCGTGTAATCCCGGCCGAAGGCATCTTCCGCCGCTTTGCCGAAAGCGGCATAGACAGCCTCACCGTCCTCTTCGTCGGAATAGCCCTCCCCATAGGGACGGGCATCGTCCGCTTCCGGGGCGGGGGTGGGGGCGGCAGACTTCGCAGGTTTCTTTTTCCTGTTCAGCAGGGAGGAAACCGCCTTGAATTTCATGGTGGGGAAAGTCTCCTGCCCGGCGTCATAGGGAGAGGCGGGAGGCGGTGTTTGGGCCGATTTGGCAGGGGTGTAGACCTTCACACCCTCTTCGTCCTCATAGACCTGTCCCCGGGACGGGGGCGGGCTTTCCGGTTCCGGCTCCGGAGCCGGTGCGGCGGGGGCGGGATGGCTGGCGAATTCCTCCAGAATGTCCCCCAGGTGGAAGGGGTCTCCGATGGCCTCTCCGGCGTTGCTGGAGATCTCCCCGGCGGCAACGGGGCCGTCCTGCTCCATGGAAATGACGCCGGATGGAAACTCCTCCTGCGGAGCCTGCCGGGGCGGCGCCTTCGGGGTCTTGTATTCCTCCAGAATGTCGTCCAGAGAGAACTGGAACCCTTCAGGCAGATCACCGGTCAGATCCAGATCTTCGATGATATCCATATCTCACGATCCTTTTTTCTCTAAGTCAGTTACACGCTGCGCTGGCGCAGCACCTCGTAGAGCAGAACGGATGCGGCGGCGGAGGCGTTCAGGGAGGACACCTTGCCCCGCATGGGGATGCTCACGGTGAAATCGCAGCTCTCGGCCACCAGGCGGCTCATGCCGTCCCCCTCAGAGCCGATGACCAGACCGATGGGACCGTCAAACTTCGTGTCCCACAGTCCGGAGCTGCCTTCGGCGGCGGTGCCGTAAATCCACAGGCCCGCGTCCTTCAGTTCTTTGATGGCGGCGGTGATGTTGGGCACCCGGGCCACGGCGATGTGCTCGGCGGCTCCGGCGCTGGCCTTGCCCACCACGGCGGTGAGCCCGGCACTGCGGCGCTTGGGGATGATGACCCCGTGGGCGCCCACGCACTCGGCGGTGCGGATGATGGCCCCCAGATTGTGTGGGTCGCTGATTTCGTCACAGATGACCACCAGGGGATCCTCCCCCCGGTCCCGGGCCACCTGGAGAATGTCGTCAATGGTGGCGTATTCCCGGACGGCGCACACGGCGATGACGCCCTGATGGGCGCCGGTGACACTCATCAGGTCCAGCTTGTGCCGGTCCGTCTCCACCACCACGGTGCCAGCGGCCCGGGCTTTGGAGGCAATGTGTCCCAGCGTCTTGTCCGTTTCGCCCTTGGCCAGATAGATTTTGTCGATGGCCCGTCCGGCCCGCAGGGCCTCGATCACCGCGTTGCGGCCTTCGATCAGGTCCTGCCGTTCTTCTTTTATCTCTTCGTTCTTCACGGAAACTCTCCAATTTTATAACAGATTTCGTATGGTCATATCAATACAGTATAAATATAGCATACTCCGTCAAAAAACGAAAGTATAAAAATAGTGTAAATCTCAGGAAATTATGATACAATGATTTGGAATTATCCCATGAGGAGGACCTGCTTTGAAAAAACTATCGGATCAGATCGACCGGTTCTGCCTGACGCACCCCAATTTCGGCATCCCCCGGCTGATGATGTTTATCGTGATCGGCAATATTGCCGTGTGGCTGGTGAGTGCCATGGATACCACAGGCACCTTCCGGTATATGCTCACCTTCAACGCGGAGATGATCTTCCGCCACGGCCAGATCTGGCGGCTTGTCACCTTTGTGTTTGTGCCGGAATCCAGCGGCGTGTTGCTGATCTTCTGGCTGTATCTGTACTATTCCATCGGCAACACCCTGGAGGATGCCTGGGGCACCGGCAAATTCACCATCTACTACCTGAGCGGCATGGTGCTCACCATGATCTACGGCACGGCTGTGTGGCTCATCGGGGGATACAGCCCCCACCTGACGGTGCACTATGTGAACCTGTCCATGTTCTTTGCCTACGCCACCCTGTTCCCGGACACCTATTTCCTGCTGTTTTTCTTCTTCCCCGTGAAGGTGAAATGGCTGGCCATTATTGATGCGGCGGTGTTTGCCCTGGACATTCTGTTCGGCTCCTTCCCGGAGAACCTGCTGCCTCTGGTGGCTCTGCTGAACTACTTCGTGTTCTGCGGCGAGTGGATCGGGGATCTCATTGGCCGGGGCAGGGTTCAGCGGCAGAAGAATGTGGTGGATTTCCAGAAGGAGGCCCGCCGCATCCAGCGGGAGATGAAGGACAAACCCTACAACCGGAAATGTGAGGTCTGCGGCCGGACGGATACGGACTATCCCGATCTGGAGTTCCGGTACTGCTCCCGGTGCGCGGGCTATCACTGCTACTGTGTGGACCACATCAACAACCATGTGCATCACCAGGAGTGATTCCCAGCATATGCTCCGACAAAGTGGCATAAAATGATCGGAGAACACCATAAAACAGGAAGATCGTGGAGGAAGAAATGAGAGAACAACGGGAAAATACCGGAAGAAGTGGGGGAACTCTGCCGTTTGTGGGAGAACTGCTGCTTCTGATCCTGCTCATCGTGGTGCTCACCCTGGTGGTGACAAAATCTGCGCTGCTCCACCGGGAGCTGGCGGAGGCCGCCGAGCTGCCGGAACAGGAGCAGACCCAGACTGAGGAGACGCCCCCGCCGGAGGAAACGCCCCCGGCGGACACCGTGGACACGGCGCTGAAACCCTACGCCACGGAGGAGACCCATCCCAGCAATCTGCTGACGGAGACAGCCGTGTCCGTCAACGGGGAGATCACGGAGGACTATCAGCCCCGCGGGGAGATCACCTTCGGCGGCAGCGATACATATACCACGGCAAAGGGCATCATCACCTTCCGGGGCAACAACTACCGGGACACCGCCAGCTATGGCACGGCGGATCTGACGGAAAAGCAGTTCGGCAGCAGCTGGACCGTGACCACCGGCTCCCTGCAGGCGCCGGACGGCCAGGTGTGGACCGGCAGCGGCTGGACCGGCCAGCCCCTGGTGGTGGAATGGGACGCCCAGACCCGGCGGAATATGAATCTCTATGACTGGGCAAAGGAAAAAGACGGCCTGACGGAAGTGATCTACGCCTGCATGGACGGGTACATCTATTTCCTGGAGCTGGACTCCGGCCAGCGGACCCGGGACCCCATCAATGTGGGCTATACCTTCAAGGGTACCGCCTCCCTGGACCCCCGGGGCTATCCCCTGCTGTATGTGGGAGCGGGGTATCACAGCTATGAGGGCAAGGCCCGGGCCTTCGTCATCAGCCTGATCGATGGAAAGGTCCTGTACACCTACGGCAACGGGGACAGCTTTGCCCTGCGGGACTGGTCCATGTTTGACGGGTCCCCGCTGATTGACGCGGAGACGGACACCCTGATCCACCCCGGCGAGAACGGCGTGCTGTACCTGATCCATCTCAACAGCAGCTATGACCCGGTGGCGGGCACCGTAGCCGTGGACCCGGACGAGGTGGTGAAATGGCGCTATTCCACCACCCGCACCGGCAGCCAGTACTGGCTGGGCATGGAGAGCAGTCCCGTGGTGTGGGACGGCAACCTGATCCTGGCGGACAACGGCGGCAATCTCATGTGCGTGGATATCAACACCCTGGAGCCGGTGTGGGTTCAGGATGTGCTGGACGACACCAACTGCACCCCGGTGTTCAGCGTGGAGGATGGCCACCCCTATGTGTATGTGAGCACCTCCTTCCATGAGGGCTGGCGCAGCTGGACTACCGCCACTATCCCCGTATGGAAGATCGATGCCGTGTCCGGCGAGGTGGTGTGGCAGGTGGACTATACCTGCTATACCGTCTCCGGCGTGTCCGGCGGGACCCAGGGCACCATCGCCCTGGGCAAGAACAAACTGGATGACCGGATTTTCGTGGCCGTGTCCCGGACCCCGGACGCCGCCGGCGGCGTGCTGGCGGCTCTGGACAAGGAGACCGGCGAGGTCATCTGGGAGTTTCACTCCAAGGTGTACAGCTGGTCCTCCCCTGTGGATTTCTATGACAGCGAGGGCAACGGCTACCTGATCTACACCACCTCCGGCGGGTATATGTACCTGATCGACGGGGCCACCGGGGACATCCTGGACAGCATGGACCTGGGCGGCAACATTGAGGCATCCGCCGCGGTGTATAACAACCGGGTGGTGGTGGGCCACCGCCGGTGCCAGATCTGGGGCGTGGAACTGAAATAAAGAACAGGAGACAAAAGCGTGTTTGAAGGATTTACAGAAGAAGCCTCCGATTTTCTGTGGGGCATTCGGTTCAACAATGACCGGGAGTGGTTTCTGGACCACAAGCAGACCTATCTGACCCAGGTCCAGACGCCGCTGAAGGAGCTGGCCGGGGAGGTCTTTGCGGAATTCGGGGCCCGCCACGGCGACCTGGGGCTGGAGCTCCATGTGTCCCGCATCTACCGGGACGCCCGGCGGCTCCATGCCAAAGGCCCCTATAAGGATCACCTGTGGTTCTCTTTCCGTCCCGTGGGGAGCGGGGGAGAACACTGGACTTACCGGCCTGTGTTCTGGTTTGAGATCCGCCCGGAGGGCTATGGCTACGGCGTGGGCATCTACACCGCCCGGCCCGCCATCATGGCATATTTCCGGAAGGAACTGGACCGGGATCCGCAGGAACTGCTCCGGCTGGACGCTCTGCTGAACACCCGCCCGGAGTTCGTGCTGGATTCCCCGGAATACAGGCGGCCGAAAAAAGTGGTCCCGCCGCCCCTGGACCGGTGGTATAACCGGAAAGGCATGGGCATCACCTGCGACCGCTCCTGGGATGACACCCTGTGCAGCCGGGAGCTAGTGGCCGCGCTGAATGACGCCTACGAGTTCCTCCTGCCGTTTTACCGGTATTTTCTGGACATCTGCATCAAGGGAGAAACGGCAATTTAATCAGGAATGAGGAATTAGAAATCAGGAATTTCCGTGGGACGGACCGTCCACCTGGCTCCCCCTCTGGGGGAGCTGGCACGGCGGAGCCGTGACTGAGAGGGTTGGAACGGTAGATGCGCCGGTTCCCATTCAGCACCCCCAAGACGGAATTCCGCATATCGCCCCCGGTCCCGGTGCAAACTGGGAACGGGGGCGATTGCGATGTTGGAGACGCTGCTGGTGCGCTGCTGCGCGCCCACGCTGGCGGGAATCAAGACGGGGTGTCTGTTCCGGTGCCCTTGCCCGGCGGGAGAAACTCTGCTCCCGGACATCTGCGGGTGGAACCGGAGACTGGCGGGAAAAGGGGTGTGCATCCTGCCCATGGACCGGAGTGCGGGGAGCGTGCTGGTGTATGTGTACCGCCCGGCCCTGCTGGACCGGGATCTGGCCTGTCCGGCGGCCGCCGTCCTCCTCCGGGAGCGGGGCTATGCCGGGGATGGGACGGCCTGCCTCCGGCAGCTGCGGCGGCATCTGGCGGCGGGCGGGGCATTCCCCCACGAGATTGGGCTGTTTCTGGGCTATCCGCCGGAGGATGTGCGGGGCTTTCTGGAGCACCGGACAGAGGGGTGCCGGTGCGTGGGCTGGTGGCGGGTCTACGGGAATGCGGAGGCGGCCCTGCGGCTGTTCGCCCGATACGACAAATGCACCGCCCTGTACGCCGCCCGCCATGCCGCCGGCGTGCCGCTGGAAAAGCTGACGGTTGCGTTCCCTGCGGGGGCATGATACAATGAAATTAATTACAAGACCAGAGGAGGCCCCGCCATGAAACGGTGGATTGCGATTCTGACCCTGCTGTGTGCCCTGGTACTCACCGGCTGCGGCAGGGAGACCTCGGTGGACGGCACCGTCACGGCGGTGGACTATGACGAGGACGGCCTTGTGACGGCCCTGACCCTGTGTACATCGGACGGGAAAACCGAGCAGGTGGAACTGACGGAGTCCACGGGGCTCTTTTCCTGGGTGGAGGGCACCGACCGGGCCGACATCCGCCCGGAGATGACCGTGCGGGTGGAAGGGGAACGGAAAGACGGCGTGTGGCAGGCGGACTGGGTGAGCATCACCGGGGTCCCGGAGCACGGCGCGGCGGTTCTCCCGGACGGCACGGTGGTGGACGCCCTGCACCGCAGTTGGGGGGAGAAAGTGTATCAGCTCCCGGACGGTACGCAGCTGCTCCGGGTGAACGATACGGTCTGGCCGGAAGATGTGGTTGTGGGCGGTGTTCCAGTAAATTATGACGATCTCTCCCCGGCGGTGCAGACGGCGGTGTCCGCATATTTTCACGACCAGGGCGTCGGGTACGATGAGCAGGCAGAACTGGAGCGGGCTTATGAGGCATACTGCGCGGACCCGGAGCAGTTCTCCGCATATGTGGTGGGCCAGAATGTTTCCCCGTGCGGCGCCAGCGAGCGGGTGATCTATTATGAAACGGATGTGACCCTCCCGGTGAGCAGCGGCGTGATCACCGGAGAGACCACCGTCACCGCCTTTGACCGGGAGACCGGGGCGGTAATCCCGGCGGAAGACCTGTTCACTTGCACGCCGGAGGAGCTGATCGCAGCGGTGCTGGACGCCGCAGGCGTCACGGAGCAGCCCCTGCGCCGGGAGGCGGAGGCAGCGTTCCGGCTGGAGTATTTGCGTCTGTCGGACACGGGCATCGATATCCAGTACCCCGTGGGGACTGTCCCCAGCCAGGAACACAGCTGGGGAATTTTCCAGGATTACGATGAGACCATCCTCTCCCTGATCCAGCCCTGGGCCGTCCCGGAGGGGAATCAGTAATCAGAAATCAGGAATTGACGAAAAACAGCCCCCGGACATCCGTCCGGGGGCAATATTTTTGGCTTACTTCATTATTTTAATGTTTTCGTGAACTGGTCGATGCGGTCCACGGCGATCTTCAGGTTTTCCAGGGAGTTGGCGTAGGACAGGCGGAAGTGGCCCTCGCCGTACTTGCCGAAGGAAGTACCCCAGGCGGCGGCGACGCCGGCCTCCTGGAGGAGCCGGTGGCAGAATTCCTCGCTGGACAGGCCGAAGGAGGAGATGTCCGGGAAAGCGTAGAACGCGCCCCTGGGCATCCGGCAGGTGATGCCGGGGATGTCGTTCAGCGCCCCGATCAGCCAGTCCCGCCGCTCCTGGAAGGCGGCCTTCATTTCTTCCACTGCGTCCTGGGGACCCTTCAGGGCCTCCATGGCGGCGATCTGGGTGAAGGAGGCGGCGCAGGAGTTGGAGTTCACCATGAGCATCTCCATCTGTCTGGCCAGGTCCCGGTGCATGATGCCGTAGCCCAGACGCCAGCCGGTCATGGCGTAGGTCTTGGAGAAGCCGTCCAGAATGATGGTCCGGTCCTTCATGTCCGGCAGGGAGGCGATGGAAGTGGCCGCACCCTCGAACACCAGCCGGTCATAGATCTCGTCGGACAGGACGAACACATTGGGGTGCTCCCGGAGGATGTCGGCGATGGCCAGAATGTCCTCTTTCGTGAACAGGCCGCCGGTGGGGTTGGAGGGGCTGTTCAGGATCACCAGCTTGGTTTTCGGCGTGATGGCGGCGCGGAACTGGTCCAGGTCCAGCCGGAAGTCGTTCTCCGCCGTCAGGGGCATGGGCACGGGCACGCCGCCGGCAAACTTGATGCAGGATTCATAGATGGGGAAACTGGGGTTGGGATAGATGACCTCGTCCCCGGGATTGACCAGCATGAGCATGGTGAAGAACATCACCGGCTTGCCGCCGGGGACGATGACCACTTCCTCCATGTCGGTTTTGATGTGCTTGTAGTTTGCGGCGTATTCGGCGATGGTCTCCCGGACCTGGGGATAGCCGGGGGTGGGGCCGTAGCCGGTGAAGCCGTCGTTCATGGCTTTATACGCGGCCTCGATGATGTGCCGGGGCGTTTTGAAGTCCGGCTGGCCGATCTCGCAGTGGATGATGCTGCGGCCCTGGGCCTCCAGGGCATTGGCCTGGGCGAGGATCTGAAACGCGGATTCCGTGTGGAGCAGGCCCATCCGCTGGGCGATTGACTGTTCAAACATGACTGCGGCCTCCTGATGTTGAAATGTACGGTATGTTGGGATTCATTATAACATCCTACATTGCATCGGACAAGAGGGTTTCCCTGTTAAATAAAAAACGGTCAGGCTGCCCTGTAAACAGGACAGCCCCTGTGGTACAATCGTGGAAAAGGAGGGATGGTTATGAACGCAGCGGAATACCGGACGGCAGCCGATGCGCTGTTCACGCGGTGGAAGCAGTGCGCCGGGACGGTCACACGGGAGGGACGCACCGTCTCCATAGATCACAGGAATCATGTGTTTATCCGGGATGGTGTGGTATGCCCGGAAATCTGGTTTGATCAGCCGGTCCGGCCTCTGTTCCTGCTGAAGGAGGCCTACGGCGGAGATGCGGACTGGGATCTGACCGGCTGGCTCCTCGGCGCCGGGACCGGCAGCCGGATGTGGAAGCGGGTCGCCCGGTGGACCTGGGGGTTGCTGGATACCACAACGGAATCTGTGGCACCTTACAGCGAGACCGGGGACGCCGAAGCGGCCCTCCGGCACA
>JALFTG010000059.1 GCA_022779345.1 Oscillospiraceae bacterium
CCAGGGCCAGCACTGCTGCCGCCACCGCCGCTGCGGCGGATTTCACCACATACTCCATCTCAGAATTCAAACAGCGCCTTGATCAGATCAAACAGCTCGCTGATCTTCTGGACGATGATGATCAGCACCACCAGCAGTCCCGCCAGCGTGACCATCAGGCCCTGCTCCTCCCGTCCGGACCGGGACAGCAGGATATTCAGCACCGCCACCAGAATGCCCACCGCCGCGATCTTGAAGATCAGATCGACTTCCATCTTTCGTTCCTCCGGTTTCTCTTGGTGGTACATCCTATGCGCCCCCGGCAGGAAACAGTACAAGCCCGGGACGAAAAAACCGCGCCTGCGGATGCAGACGCGGTTTGGTCAGGATTCGATATGGTTTGCGTTATTTCTCCAGTTTCGCCAGAGCCACGGCGGTGCGGGAGGCGAGGCGGGCGTTGTTGAACACCAGCTGGATGTTGGAGGCCAGGCTGTCGCCGCCGGTGATCTGCTGGATGCGGTCCAGCAGGAACGGGGTGATATTCTTGCCCTTGATGCCCTTCTCGTTGGCCTCCGCCACAGCCTGGTCGATGGCGGCGTTGATCACATCCGGGGCCATCTCATACTCCGTGGGGATGGGGTTGGTGACCAGCATGCCGCCCTTCATGCCCAGCTGCTGCTTCACATGGAAGGCCTCGGCGATCTCCTCGGGGGAATCCAGCCGGTAATCCACGCCGAAGCCGCTCTTGCTGGTGTAAAATGCGGGCAGTTCCTCGGTCTGATAGCCGATGACGGGTACGCCCTTGGTCTCCAGATACTCCAGGGTCAGGCCCAGGTCCAGAATGGACTTGGCGCCGGCGCAGACCACCATGACAGGCGTCTGTGCCAGCTCTTCCAGGTCGGCGGAGATGTCCATGGTCACCTCAGCGCCCCGGTGCACGCCGCCCACGCCGCCGGTGGCAAACACCTTGATGCCGGCCATGGCGGCCAGGATCATGGTGGTGGCCACGGTGGTGGCGCCGTCTTCCTTCTTGGCCACCAGAATGGGCAGGTCCCGGCGGGAGGTCTTGTTCACAGCCAGACCCTTTCTGCCCAGGTATTCGATGTCCTCAGGGGTGCAGCCGATCTTCAGCCGGCCGCCGATGATGGCCATGGTGGCGGGCACGGCGCCCTCAGAGCGGACGATCTCCTCCACTTTCAGTGCGGTATCCTTATTCTGGGGATAGGGCATGCCATGGGAAATGATGGTGGACTCCAGCGCCACCACAGGACGGCCCTCCTCCAGCGCTTTTTTCACTTCGGGGTTGATATCCATATAGTCATTCAGTTGCATTTTGAAACCTCCGTTAGAATGGTACGCCGTTATTGTATCCTGAAACCCTGTGCCTGTCAACGGTCAGAACAGGCTCAGCTGGTCCGCAGCCGGGTCCGGAAATTCGTCCAGGAAGCGGAAGATGCCGTCCACATCGTGGAGCACGCCCCGGGCGGCACATTCCGTGTGAAAGATCTCCATCAGTTTTCCGCTGTCGGAGCTGTCGCATACATAGGCATTGCCGAATGTGTGCTCATACTGCCGGCGCAGGCCGGGAAAGTGCCGGTCCAGGGCGGCGTAGAAATATTCCCGGTCTCCGGCCCGCAGGGTGACGCCCATGCCGAAGCACAAAATGCCGGACACACCCGCGTCAAAGCACAGGTCCAGAATTCCCCGGAGATTCTCCTCTGTGTCGTTGAGAAACGGCAGGATGGGCGACAGCCACACCACCGTGGGGATGCCCCGGGCCTGCATGGCCTTCAGCACCTCATACCGCCGCCGGGTGGTGCACACATTGGGCTCCACGATCCGGCACAGGGATTCGTCAAAGGTGGTCAGGGTCATCTGCACCACGCACCGGGTCTTTCGGTGAATCCGCTCCAGCAGGTCAATGTCCCGGAGGATCAGATCCGACTTGGTCAGCACGGCGGCCCCGAAACCGTACCGCTCAATCAGCTCCAGACACGCACCCGTCAGACCCAGCTCCGCCTCGATGGGGTTATAGGGGTCGCTCATGGCGCCGGTGCCGATCATGCACTTTTTCCGTTTCCTGCGCAGGGCCTGCTCCAGCAGGGCCGGGGCGTTGGCCTTCACCTCCACATCCTCAAAGGCGTGGTCCATCTGATAGCAGTCGCTGCGGCTGTCGCAGTAGATGCAGCCGTGGGTACAGCCCCGGTAGAGGTTCATACCGTTTTTGGCGGACAGGATGCCCTTTGCCCGGACAAAATGCATGGCGGTATTCCACCTTTCCGTGTGATACCGCCATGATAGCATACATTCGGTTTTCGGTCAATCAGCCCTTGCCTTCGCTGCCGTTGCCCTCCCAGACGGTGAAGGGATCGTCCGTGCGCTGGCACCGGACCGTCACCCGGTAAGCCCCGCCGATGGTGCAGGTGAACAGGGTCAGGTCCCAGTCCCCCTGCTGGATTTCCGTGATGGCTGTGGGCTGCAGCGTCTCCTGCAGGGCCACCTCGTAGCGGAACACATTGCCGTCCATGTCCGTGAAGGTCACCTCGTCCCCCTCCTGCAGGTACTTCAGATTCCCGAAGTGGGAGGCATAGTTGTGGGCGGCAATGATCATGTCGTTTTTATACACCGAGCCGGTGTACCGGCAGGGGGCCGTCTTCAGCCGGGAATAGCTCCACTCGCTGATGATGGGCAGCTCCAGTTCCAGCGCCGGGATGGACAGCACACCGATATAGTCCTGGCCGTCAATGGTCTCCACGGGCATCTCCATGTCCGGGTTCAACACATAATCCGGGACTTCAATGGTCTGAAAATCCGGGTCCGGGGCGGGCGGCAGGATCTGATCCAGCTGCTCCACCACCTGACTGACGGACTGTTCCGCCCGGTGTTCGTCATACAGGTTCCACGCCGTCAGACCCAGGGCCGCCGAAATCAGCAGCAGACCCAGGGTGATGAGCAGGGAGCCTTTTTTACGCTTGTTCTTCAAAAGGGTCGTCTCCATTCCGATTCCGGGGTTTTCTGGGGATCAGCAGGACGATGAGCAGGATCAACAGCATGGGGATCGCCACCACCGGCGCCACCAGCAGCGGCTCGATCTGCACCGCGTCCGCCGTGACCCGGACGCTGGCGGAATCCGCCAGATTCTCGATCCGGTGGCCCCGGACCAGCAGCCGGTGGGTGTTCACGCCGTAGGGCGTGCAGGTCACCAGCGTGCAGTAGTCCTCCCCTTCCACGATCTGCAGTGCCTGGGTCTCCTGGGGTTCCACGATCAGGATCTGGTCCACCTCATAGGTCAGCACCTCGTCCAGCACACGGAGCATGAATACATCCCCGGTTTCCAGCTTGTCCAGATCCGTGAACAGTCTGGCACTGGGCAGGCCCCGGTGTCCGGACAGGACACAATGGGTGCTCTCCCCGCCGGTGGGCAGACTGCTCCACTCCAGATGGCCCACGGCGATCTGGAGCACCGCCTCATCCGTACCGTGGTAGATGGGCAGGGAGCATTTGATGCTGGGAATCTCCACATACCCCATGACGCCCACGCCGGACACATCCAGCTGCTGTTCATAATCCGCCTTCTGCCCGTCCGTCAGGATGAAGTGGTTTTCCCGCTGGAGCAGTGCGGCGTTGTATTCCTTTGCGGCCTGCCAGACCGCCTCGTACCGGTCCTCGTCCAGCCCGGCCACTTCCTCCGCATAGGTGGCGATGGCCCGGGTCTGATGGAAAGAGTTCCAGTAATCGCTGACCGACGGATACAGCAGCAGACAGACGCCGGCGATCAGGATCAGCACCAGAATCACCGTTGTGAGCCTGTCTGTCTTCCGCTGTTTCCGCGGATTTTCTTTTCCGCCGTTTTTCATACCGGACACCTCAGCCCAGGGTGCCGAAATCCGGCAGTGGCCACACCCGGAACACGATCCGGCCCACGATCTGCTCCTCCGCCACACAGCCTACAGCGGTGTTTCGGGAGTCCACGGAGGTGGAGCGGTGGTCGCCCATGCAGAAATACCGGTTGTCCGGCACCTGATAGGGCAGTTCAATGTTGCAGTCGCCCAGGGACTTTTCCGTCAGGTACGGCTCGTCCAGGGCTTCCCCGTCCACATAGACGGTGCCGTCCTCATCAATGTCCACCCATTGTCCCGGTCCGGCGATGCACCGTTTCACCAGGATCTTGTTGCCCAGATAAAAGGCCACCAGATCTCCCTGCTCAAAGTCGGAGCCTTTCACGGAGACAACGATGTTCCCCTCCCCCAGAGTAGGAGACATGGAACTGCCATAGATCTGCAGCACGGGCATCCAAATGGTGGCCACCAGGACAGCCACGGCCGCCACAACGATCAGTGTGTAGATCGTGCTGCGAAGGACGCTGCGGTAGCGCAGTTTATAATGTTCCCGCTGCAGTTCCGCCTTCAGCTCATTCAGCTCCGGAAGCTGTGGGGATACAGATTCCCGGCTCATACGGTTCCGGCCGGGCCGCTGGACTGGATCAGGCTGCGCAGGGACTCCTGCTCCCGGAGGAGGGAATCCACCCGGGCACGCACTTCCTCCCAGTAGGCATCTGCGTCCGCGTGAGCCTTGCGACTGTAAGCATCAGCCTCTGCCACGATGGCGTCGGCGGCTTCAGCGCTGTAATTGCCAGTGATGTAGCAATTGTCGGAAATGGTCATCGTTTCGTTATAGAACGTAATACCGCCGCCGAAGTGGCAGCCAGCGCCTACGGCGTCACATTTGTAATCCAGCCGGTTGTTCGTGATGTATCCACCGGAGATCGTCGTTGCCGCATTGTCTATCTGTACGCCGCCGCCACGGCAATCAGCGCCGTTATTTGCATCTGCAGGCACCTGATTTCCGGTGATCACACCGCCTGTCATAGTGAAGGTACCGCCGTTCTTATAAACGCCGCCGGCTTTATCCGCCCTGTTCGCCGCAATCACGCCGCCGCTGATGTTCAATGCGCCGGTACTGTTCACATGGACAGCACCACCGACAATTCCATTGCCATAATTTGCACTGCCGCAGAGATAGCCGCCGCTGATATTCACACTGCTGCTGTCATAAGCAGTAATTGCGCGCTTTCCATTGGGATTCGTAAAACGTCCGCCCTGGATATTCAAAACGGCGTCGTTGGCTACATATATCAGATGATACGGCGCCGTATCACTTTCAACTGCGCCCACCTTGGTCAGATCTACTGTATGCTTTACCAGCGTTTCGGTGGTGGTGCCGTCTCCGTTGGAGCGGGATTCCGTAACATAGTAAACAAGGGTTTTCGTGCTGCTGTCGTAGCTTGCCAGGTTGCCATAGAGCGGCAGGTCTGTCACAACTTCCGTGGTTTCGACTGCCCGCCCACTATCGGTAATGGTCAGAGAGCCGGTGCCGTGCAGATAAACCATCGAGCATGCGCTTTGATTCTCAGACACATTGTAGTGGATCGTGTGGCCGTTCAGGTCCAGCGTGGTGGAATCACCGTCGCCAATATCTGCCGCACTGCCGTTTACATGGTCTACCGTAATGTCGCAGCCCAGGTAATAGCTGCCGCTGGTCCCCAGCTTGGAAAGCTCCTCTGCCGTGTAGATGGCGTTCGGGGCATTCAGCGGTGTGCTGGGGGTGTAGAAGCAGACGATATTTCCATTGCTCTCGGTGGTCAGGCCGACGCGGCCGTTGCTGGCAACAACGTCCTGCTCGTCATATTTCTTCACCGGTTTCCAGAAGATGTTCCTCCCGTTTTCATACAGCTCAATGACCGTTCCATTGCTCTGTTCATTATTGGTCACATCGATATATGCACTGCTTTTTATCTGTGAATAGAAAGAAACCGTTCCATCCTCATTGTTCCGGATGCCCCACCAGCTGGCCTCATCCAGCGCGCTGTGAAGCCACAAGCGCGTCCCGTTGGTCGTGGCGGCGCCAGGCAAATTCACATGCAGACCACTGTTGGCAAGCGGGGTTATGAAATAGTAATTATCCACCACTCTCCAGATGCGGAAGGTCTGCGCAGACGACTGGTTTGCTGCATAGAGCTGAAGGTAGGTTTCCTCCTTAATATCACCGTTTGTGATATCCAGCGCAAAATTCGTTGCGGCACCGTTCTGTGCGTAGTAGATGGTATAAATATCATCGTAGCTGCATTTGAGGGTGCTGGTCGGGTCGCTTTCCGTGCGGTAGCCGTAGCTGTCAAGGTACTGGTGCAGCACTTCCTCAGATACCGATGCGTTTCTGCCACCGACCGCAGTAGAATAATCATATGTACAGGAACCAACATTTACCCAACTGTCCCGAATCTTGACCATAAAAGTTACATTATGGTCAAGACCAGTGGTAGGCGCGTCCGCGTAGGTACTTATGGAATAATCTTCCGCTTGGGTTACCACATTGCCCACCACAGAAAAGCTGGATTGGATGTGGGTAACACTGACATCCCCGTTTTCGCTCTTTTCG
>JALFTG010000083.1 GCA_022779345.1 Oscillospiraceae bacterium
GTGTCCGTGGGAACCGGGGCGGACGGGCGGCCCGTGGCGGGATTCTACCGTCAGCGCAGCCATGATATCATCCCGGCGGAGGACTGTCTGCTCCAGAGTGAACTGTCCAACCGGGTGAACCGGGCAGTGCTGGACTGGATGAAGGCCAAAGGCATCCCGGCCTACGACGAGCAGACCGGGAAAGGCGCTGTGCGCCATATTTTTACCCGTACCAACCGGGCGGGACAGGTCCAGGTCACCGTGGTGTCCGCAAAGGGCTTCGGATCCGACACCGCTTCTCTGATCTCTTTTCTCCGGGAGCGGTGCCCGGAGGTGTGCGGGGTCCTGCTGAATATCAACCGGACCCGGGGCAACAGTGTTCTGGCCGGGGAGTTCTATCTGCTGTGGGGCGAGGGCACCATCACGGAAACGCTGTGCGGCTTCCCCTTCTCCATCGCGCCCCAGGCATTTTTCCAGATCAACCCGACCCAGGCGGAAAAGCTCTATGACCGGGCGGTGGAATACGCCGCGCCGGACGGGGGCACGGTACTGGACCTGTACTGCGGCACGGGCACCATTACCCTGTGCCTGTCCCGGAAGGCTGACCGTGTGATCGGGGCCGAGATTGTGCCGGAAGCGGTGGAAAACGCCCGGGAGAATGCCCGGGTAAACGGCGTGGGCAACGCGGAGTTCCTCTGCGGTGACGCGGGCCAGGCGGCCGCCGCCCTCCGGGACCGGGGTATCCGGCCGGACTGCGTGGTGGTGGACCCGCCCCGGAAAGGCATGTCCCCGGACACCATTCAGGCCATCACGGATATGGCTCCGGAGCGCATCGTGTATGTCTCCTGCGACCCGGCCACCCTGGCCAGGGACGCCGCCCTGCTCCGGGCGTCCGGCTACCGCATCACCGCCGGCACCGCCGTGGATATGTTTCCCCATACGCACCATGTGGAATCCGTCGTAAAATTCACGCGGATGCAGCCCGGTGAGGAAGAATCAATGGAGACCGGAGGTGTAGAAGTATGACACAGGAGGAAATGAACCGTCTGGTTCCGCAGAAACTGGAAGAACTGGAAAAGCGGCACGAAATCAGGGTGCTGTTAGCGGTGGAATCAGGGAGCCGGGCATGGGGATTTGCTTCTCCGGACAGTGATTTTGATGTGCGGTTCATCTATGTTCACCGGCCGGAGTTTTATCTTCAGCTCCAGGGTTGCCGGGATGTGATCGAGGAGCCGGTTGACGATATCTGGGATGTCAGCGGCTGGGATCTGGACAAAACGCTCCGCTTGCTGCAGAAGTCAAATCCTACCCTGTTTGAGTGGCTCAATTCTCCCATTGTCTACCGGGAAACCGGCTTCAGCCAGCGCATCCAGCCCTTGCTGGGAGAGTACTTTTCCGTAAAAAGCGAGCTGTACCACTACCTGAATACCGCCCGGCATCACATTAAAGAATATCTTCAGGGAGAGATGGTGCGGCCGAAGAAATATTTTTATGCGCTTCGGCCGATACTGGCCTGCCGCTGGGTACTGGACCGGAAAACCCCTCCCCCGGTGCTTTTTTCCGCGTTGGCAGATGCCGAATTGCCGGCCGGGCTGGTTCCTTCTGTTGACCGCCTGCTGGATCTGAAAATAAATGGCCCGGAAAAGATGGTAATACCGCCGATCCGTGAGATCAACCGGTATCTGGATGACAGTATGGAGGAACTAACTATTGCTATGTCACAACTGCCGGAGGAGGCGCAGCGGGATTGGGCCCCGTTGAATCAATTCTTTCTGGACGAAATCAGTCGATGATCCCCGCCGGGATGCACTTTTTTCAGGCTGTACAGATCAAAAGACACCAATTATCCGCTGTATACCGGCATTTTTGAACTGGAGTAAGCCGCCTGCACGCTTTTTGGGTTTTTCCGAAAAAATTACAAAAAAGGCTTGAACAAGCGGCAGGAATATGATAAGATACTATGCGTTCAAAATGCTTATACGAAAGGATTGAATATACATGCTGCAGCTGATCCTGACCATTCTCCAGGTTATTTCCGGTATTGCCGTGACCGTTGTCGTGCTGATGCAGTCCGGTAAGTCCGCCGGTCTGTCCGGTGCAATCTCCGGCGGCGCTGACACCTTTATGTCCGCTGGCAAGGCCAAAACGCTGGATGCCACCCTGGCAAAGCTGACCAAATGGTTTGCCCTGGCATTCGTCCTGCTGACCCTGATCCTGAACCTGATCTGACTTGTACAAAAACGCCGCACGATTGTGCGGCGTTTTTCTTGTTTCGATTGTCACCCTTATATGATTTTTTAGTTGACATTTTACGGAGCTGTGGTATGATCAGAACATCAAAAAATTGGAGGGATTCAATATGGAAACGACAAAACCTGTATTTACCATCCGGGAGATCGCCTATGTAGGCATTTTTGCGGCATTGATCGCCATCTGCTCCTGGATTTCCATTCCTACGCCCTGGGATATCGCGTTTACGCTCCAGACCTTCGCTGTCTGCGTTGTGGTTGGGCTGCTGGGCATGAAGCTGGGAACGATCACGGTTTGTATCTATATTCTGGTGGGTCTGGTGGGTCTGCCTGTGTTTTCCGGGTTCCGGGCCGGCGTGGGGACCCTGATGGGGGCTACCGGGGGCTATATCATCGGCTTTGTGTTCATGGCCCTGGTCACTGGCGGGATTATCCGGAAGCAGGGCCGGAGTGTTCCGGTGCTGGCCGCTGCCATGATCGTGGGACTTGCGGTATGCTACCTGTTCGGCACCGTCTGGTTTGTGGCAGTATATACCGGCGGAATGGGCTTCGGTGCTGCGCTGATGATGTGTGTGGTGCCCTACATCATTCCGGATCTGGTGAAGATCGCCCTGGCCATTTTGCTGGTGTGGCGGCTGTATCCGCATATGAAGCTGTGAGGTGACCGGAATGGCATTGAAAGATCGGGTGCTGTCCCTGTTGGAGGAAAACCGGGGCAGTTATCTGTCCGGTGAGGAGATTGCCCGGCAGCTGGGGGTCAGTCGTAACTCCGTCTGGAAAGCGGTGCGCCAGCTCCAGAGCGAGGGCCACGGAATCGACGGCGTGACCAACCGGGGATATGCCCTGCGGGCAGACAGCGGCGTGGTGTCTGTACCGGGCATCATGAAATATCTGCGGCACAGAGACCTGGCATTGTCCGTATATCCCACGGTCACTTCCACCAACACACTATTAAAACAGGCTGCTGAAGATGGTACTCCCGAGGGGACGGTCTTTGTGGCCGAGGAGCAGACCGCCGGGCGGGGCCGTCTGGGCCGGAGTTTCTACTCCCCTGCCGGAACCGGCATCTATTTCAGCATTCTTCTGCGGCCCCGGATGCCTGCGTCCGAGAGCCTGCTCATTACCACCGGTGCCGCTGTGGCCTGCGCCCAGGCGCTGGAGACTGTGTCCGGGGTGGAAACCCAGATCAAATGGGTGAACGACATCTATGCCGGCGGAAAAAAGGTGTGCGGTATTCTGACAGAGGCCTCCATGGATCTGGAGAGCGGCGGACTGCACTACGCGGTACTGGGCATCGGTGTGAATCTCCTGAAACCGGACGGCGACTTTCCTGAGGATATCCGGGACAAGGCCGGTGCCCTGTTTTCCGATGACCGGGACGGGGATATCCGCTGCCGCATCGTGGCAGAGGTGCTGGACCGGTTTCTGGACCTGTATGCACATCTCACGGAAAAGCGCTTTCTGGAGGAATACCGCCGCCGCTCCATGCTCACCGGGCAGAGCGTGGATGTGCTCCGGGGCGGGACGGTCACGCCCGCCGTGGTGGAGGGAATCGACGATGCGTTTGCCCTGATCGTCCGGTATGCCGACGGCCGGGTGGAACATCTGGGGTCCGGGGATGTTTCGGTCCGGAAAAATCCGGCAGAATCGCCAAAATTCCACGGAGAAATTTGAAATTCAGATTGACAAGGACGAGCCAGTGTGGTAATCTATTAAGGCCGCATTGAGCAGGTTTATCAAGAAGAATCCCTTCACCTGCGAGAGCGAGACCTGCAGAAAGGAAGATATGTGACAGTGAAACATGCGATTATCGAGACCGGCGGTAAGCAGTACCGTGTGGCTGAGGGCGATGTCCTCTTCATTGAGAAGCTGGATGTTGCCGCTGGCGACACCGTGAAGTTTGACCGCGTTCTGGCTGTGATCGACGAGGACAGCACCAAGTTCGGCACTCCTGTTGTCGAGGGCGCTTCCGTCTCCGCCAATGTGGTCAAGAACGGCCGCGGCAAGAAGATCCGCGTCTTCAAGATGAAGCCCAAAAAAGGCTATCGCCGCACCCAGGGCCACAGACAGCCCTACACCAAGGTCCAAATCGAGACCATCAACGCTTAATCAAGTTCCCAACTACCAGACACATGGAGGTGTAAAGCATGGCTCATAAAAAAGGTATGGGTTCCACCAAGAACGGCCGTGACAGCGAGTCTAAGCGTCTTGGTCCCAAGAAGGCCGACGGTCAGCATGTCCTGGCCGGCAACATCCTTGTCAGACAGCGCGGAACGAAGATCCATCCGGGCACCAATGTGGGCAAGGGCAGCGATGACACCCTGTACGCAAAGGTTGACGGCGTCGTCAAGTTCGAGCGCATGGGCAAGGATCGCAAGAAGGTCTCTGTTTACGAGATCACACAGTAATGTCTTCGGCGGACAGGTCTGATCAGGACCTGTCCGTTTTTCTTACGGTATGAGAAAACGGAAAATGGGGTAAAAGAAGATGAAACGATTTCTTTCACTTTTTCTCAGTGCTTCCCTGCTGCTGGGGATGCTGACCGCCTGCGGCGGCGGGACTACTGGGGAACCCCAGACCGATGACACCCCGGAAGCCGTTTCCGGGTTTACCCCGGGCACCACGGAGGGCACTACCTATACCAGCAGTTTCTCCGGCCTTACCTTCTCCGCTCCTGAGGACTGGATCTTCGCAACGCAGGAAGAGATGGATGAGATGATGGGTGCTGGTTTTGACACCGTCTCCGAAGAACTGGACATCAGCGAGATGCCCCGGAAGTATGCGGAACTGCGTACCATCTATGAGGTTGTCGCCTATGCGCCGGATGATTCCGGCAATGTACTGATCATGTACGAAAATCTCGGGTTGATCCCCGGCGGATTGAGCATGACGGAGGACGATTACGCCGACTCCATCCGTGCCCAGTTGGAACAGCTGGAGAGCTACGATTACGATGTCAGCCAGGAGACCTTCCACTCGGAACTGGCGGGAAAGACTTTTACGGTTCTCTCTGCCGCGTCTGACGGCATCAACCAGGACTACTATCTGCTGAAGATCGGCTCCTATATGCTGTGCGTGATCTTCACCAATGGGGTGTACCCCGCCGCCAGCGGACTGACGGAGTATTTCTCCGGGGCGGAGGCAGACTAAACAGAACTCAAAAGGAGGAGCTATGGCTTCATCATTTGTTGATAAAGTGACCATCACCGTCACCGCCGGGAAAGGCGGCAACGGTGCGGTGGCATTCCACCGGGAGAAATATGTGGCAGCCGGCGGCCCGGACGGGGGCGACGGCGGTAAAGGCGGAGATGTGGTCTTCCGGGTGGATGACAATATGTCCACCCTGATGGACTTCCGCTACAAGAGAAAATATGTGGCGGCCAACGGCGCCGACGGTCAGGGCAAGCGGTGTGCCGGTCGGGGCGGCGAGACGCTGATTGTCCGGGTCCCCCGGGGCACGGTCATCCGGGACAAGGAGTCCGGCGCTGTCATGCACGATATGTCTGACGGCAAGGACTGGGTCGTGGCCAAGGGCGGCCGCGGCGGCTGGGGCAACAAGCATTTCGCCACCCCCACCCGGCAGGTTCCCCGCTTTGCCAAACCCGGGCTGCCCGGTGAAAGTCGGGAAGTGATCCTGGAACTGAAACTGCTGGCGGATGTGGGCCTGGTAGGCTTCCCCAATGTGGGCAAATCCACATTGCTGTCCGTGGTGACCAATGCCCATCCCAAGATCGCAAACTACCACTTCACCACCCTGTACCCCAATCTGGGCGTGGTGTATGTGACGGAGGGCGTGTCCTTCGTTATGGCGGATATCCCCGGCATCATTGAGGGCGCCAGCGGCGGCGCAGGACTGGGACATGACTTCCTGCGGCACATTGACCGGTGCCGCCTGCTGCTGCACATCGTGGATGTGTCCGGCAGCGAGGGCCGGGACCCGGTGGAGGATTTTGATGCTATCAATGAGGAACTGCGGCAGTACTCCGACTTTCTGGCGGACCGTCCCCAGATCGTGGTGGCCAACAAGTGCGACCTGCTGGGAGATGACCGGGAGAATCTGGACCGGCTGCGCGCCCATGTGGAGGCGCTGGGCTACGAGTTTTATGAGATGTCCGCCGCCGCCCATCAGGGAACCCAGGAACTCATGCGGGTCACCGCCGGAAAACTGGCGAACCTCCCCCCTGTCATCACCTTTGAGCCGGACTATGTTCCCCCTGCCCCGGACGCCGTGGGCGCCGAGGATGTGATCATCCATCAGTTTGGGGATGTGTGGACTGTGGACGGTGCCTGGATCGACCGGCTGGTGGAGACGGTGAACTTCTCCGATTACGAGAGCCGCATCTACTTCGACCGCATGATGCGGGAGGCCCACATTTTCGAGCGTATGGAAGAAATGGGCGTCAAGGACGGCGACACTGTCTGCCTGGGCGACCTGGAATTTGAATATCAGCACTGACATGAGCGCCGGATCCCTATGATCCGGCGCTGTTTTGTCTTTGTATGGGTGTGTCCGCAGGAAAAAGACAAAAGATGATCGGTTTCCCCCTTTGTGCCTTGTATTTAAACTTGCTTGATGATAAAATAACAATATCAAAATCAAAAGAAAGGATATGAAGTGATGAAGATGAAAAAATGTCTGTCTCTGGTTCTTGCCTTTGCATTGATCCTCTCGCTGGCAGTGCCTGCTCTGGCGGTTGAAAAGCCCTGGTATGCCGAAGCGCAGAGCTATGTGGAGATCAACGGCCTGATGAAAGGCACCGACAAGGGCTTTGAACCCAACGGCACGGTCAGTCTTGCAACCGTACTGCAGACGCTTTATAACCTGGAGGGCAATCCTGCCGTCCAAGCTGATGAGCAGAACGGCTTGGCGGACAAATGGTATGCCGATGCCGCTGCCTGGGCCGGTGAAGCCGGACTGATCACCGGCAGCGTTGACGGTGACCGGACAGTCACCCGTGCGGAGATCGTCACCCTCTGCTACCGGTATGCCCTGTCCAAAGGTCTGGATGCCTCTGCCGGGAAGGACATCGATCTTCTGGCTTACAAGGACGGATCGTCTGTTGCCGCGGAAGCAGTTCCTGCATTTCAGTGGGCCTGCGGCGCGGGGATCATCAACGGAAGAGATGATGGCCGTCTGGATCCCGACAGCACTGCCACCCGGGCTGAGCTGGCCGTTATCCTGATGCGCCTTGACGGCGTGGTGAACGCACCTGTGGAGGTCTCCATGGAGGCGTATCTGGCTGAACACGGCGATGAGTGGTTCCTCACCGGCAAGACCAGCTACACGGTGCAGGCGATGATGGTTTCCAAAGAGACCACATTCCACAATGATCTGGAGGTTACCGACTATACCGTCACCGATGACGGCGTCAGCGTTGTTCTGAAAGGCACTGTGGGTGAACAGTGGGTGTCCAAGCTGGAGAAGGTCATGAAGACCTATACCAAAGCGGACGGAAGCCCTGTGACCGCTGAGGATTTTGCGCAGAAGGATGTCTACATCGATCTGAAAACCAAAGCCGCTCCGGACACGAACTATGCCCTCCATGTCCCCACGGGTATCTCTGTCACCGTGAACACCGCCTGGGGTGATGTGCTCCACACCAACCTCCGCAATGCTCCTCATGGCAACGGCGACTACCTGGTCTGCGGCAACAAGGATGGAGAACCCGACCTGTCCGATGTATGGGTGGTCAACGGCGCTGTCTTCCCCACCACCTATGATCTGACCCGGGAACCCATCACCGGCACCGTGACGCAGGTGGAGAAGTACGGCCACGCTCTGCTGGACATCACCATTGCCGATTTTGAGGCCCGCGGTTATGAGCTGGGCGATATCGTCTCCGTGACTGCCGGCAGTTATTCCGGCGAGATGCCGTTCTTTGACGGTTACTATGTGGAGACCGGAGAGTATATGCTCCGGGCCTATCCCGGTCACACCAATATTGCCGTGTGCATCAACTACGGCAAGTTCTGTGAGACAGCCGGGATCGGTGTCGGCGATCCCGTCACCATCGTCCTGGCAGAAAAGGGCGGTGCAGCCGCCACGCAGGCGACCTACTCCCTGAAGTATACCAACGACCCTGCGGACTATGCGGACGATGCTACCTTCGCCAACTTCCGGGAAGTGACAGTGGGCAATATTGCTGCAGACAAGCTCTATCGCTCTGCCTCCCCCATCAACAATGAAAATAACCGCGCCGCCGTGGCAAACAAGCTGGTGGAAGCTGCCAGTGTCCAGGCGGTTTTCAACCTGGCCGATACCGATGAGGAGCTGGCGGAATACATGGCCGCAGAAGATTTTAACAGCGCATACTATGCCCAGCTTATCCGGGATGGCAAGGTCATCGCCCTGGGAATGCCTGTCAACTACGCTTCCGATGAGTTTGCCGCCGGTATCGTGGCGGGCCTCACCTTCCTGTCTGAGCATGATGGCCCCTATTTGATCCATTGCACGGAGGGCAAAGACCGGGCCGGATTTACCGCTGCCCTGTTGGAAGCTCTGATGGGTGCCAGTCTGGATGAGATCGTGGCTGACTATATGCAGAGTTATGTCAACTACTATCATCTGGATCCTGTGGCCGAAAAGGACAAGTATGTCCTGATCGCCAATGGCAATGTGATGGAGATGCTCCGCACTGTGGCTGGTCTGGAAAAAGGTGCTGATCTGACTGGTGTGGACCTGTCTGCCGCCGCTGAGAGCTACCTGACCTCCCATGGCATGACGGACACCGCACTTGCCGCCCTGAAAGCCAACCTGTCTGCCTGAGTCCGTAATAAAACCACAGCGCCGGATCTGTTTGATCCGGCGCTGTTTTTGCCGTTTTCAGATGTTTTTGCCCATTTCATAGGCTTCCTGGCAGGCGGGAGTGTCCAGGATCTCTCCCGCGTGCCAGGCGCCAACGCCATAGAGGATACCCGCTTCCACGGCGCCTTCGATGCAGTCCTCGGTGAAGCCACGGAAAGTCTCCATGGTCCGCTCCAGCATGGCCGGGTCAGTGTCAGCGGCGGTGAGGATGAAATAGTATTCCTTCCCCCGCAGCTCCGTATACCGGGGGACCGTCCGGTCGATGAATGTTTTCATCTGGCCGTTCATGGAGTAAAAATATACCGGCGTGGCAAGGACGATCACATCGGCCTGTACCATTTTCTCCAGGATAGCGGCCATATCGTCCTGCTGGATGCACTTGTGGGTGGTGTTGCACACACCGCAGCCCAGGCAATAGCCGATGTTCTGCTCCGCCAGCCGGATGGTCTCCACCCGGTGTCCGGCTTCTTCAGCCCCCTGGGCGAACCGGCGGCACAATATCATGGAATTGCCGTCTTTCCGGGCGCTGGAAGCGATGATCAGTACCTGCTTCATAAGGTTTCCTCCTCTGTCCAGATTTCTTTTGCCATGCGGAAGGCCGCCCAGGCTTTGGGCCACCCTGCATAAAAGGCCGCATGGGTCAGTATCTCCGCGATCTCTTCTCGGGTCACACCGTGGGCTCTGGCATTTTTCAGATGAAATTCCAGAGAGCTGTCCAGAATGCCGCTGGCCATCAGGGCCACCACGGTCACAATGCTCCGGTCCCGGGCGGAAAGCAGCGTCTCCCGGGACCAGACCTGGCCAAACAGCACATCGTCATTCAATTCCGCAAACTGGGGGGCGAATGTTCCCAATGCGTCCCGTCCTGCTGTTACTTTTTCCATGGATCCTCCGCTCCTTTCAGATTGTTGTACGCCTCATCACTGACCGGTTCGCACCATTCTGTGGCACACTCCTCACCGGGCACTTCGATGGCAAGATGCTGGAACCAGCTGTCCGGCGCGGCCCCGTGCCAGTGCTTCACTCCGGCAGGAATGTGGACCACATCCCCCGGCGCCAGTTCCCGGGCCGGACTTCCCCACTCCTGGTAATAGCCCCGTCCGGCAGTGACCAGCAGCATCTGACCGCCGCCTTTGGCTGCATGGTGGATATGCCAGTTGTTCCGGCAACCCGGTTCAAAGGTCACATTGCCGATGGGCACCTGCTCAGTGGACAGCATATTCAGCCAGCACTTTCCGGAAAACCAGGCCGTAAAGGCGGTATTCTCCCCGCCTGCAGGGAAAACGCTCAGTTCGTCAGGCTTCATGAAACTCCCTCCTTGTTTTCTCCAGTTTATCACGCAGGGTGCTTGCACAGGAAGTTCCGATATGTTATGATGGCATAAACTATTGGTTTATAGAGTGAAGGAGTGAGTGCTATGTATGACCCTCTGCTGGATACCTTTCTTGCCGTTGCCGAGCTGGGCAGCTTCACCAAGGCGGCAGAGCTTCTGTACCTCTCCCCCACGGCTGTGATGAAGCAGATGAACACGCTGGAGAAGCACCTGGATCTGACGCTGCTGGAGCGCACCCCCTCCGGCGTGCGTTTGACAGAGGCCGGGGAGATCATTGCCCGGGATGCCCGGTTTCTCATGGAGTATTCCAGAAAGTCCATCGCCTCGGTGAAGGCAGGACTTCAGGCCGGAGATACTACTTTCCGGGTGGGCACTTCCCTGCTGAATCCCGCCCGGCCGTTTCTGGACCTGTGGTATCAGGTGAACAGCCGGTTTCCTGACTATAAACTGCATCTGGTGCCCTTTGAGGATGACCATACGGGAATTCTCGGGGAAATCGGTCAACTGGGAGAGAAATTTGATTTTCTCATCGGCGTGTGTGATTCCAGACGATGGCTCAGCCGGTGCAGGTTTCTGGAACTGGGACACTATCGGAAAATGGTTGCGGTGTCAAGAGATCACCGGCTGGCCGGCCGGGAGCGGCTGAAAATCGAAGATCTGTACGGGGAAACCCTGATGATGGTCCGGCAGGGGGATTCCGATGTGAACGACCAGATCCGGGCTGATCTCACCCGGATGCATCCTGCCATCCGCATTGAGGACACCCCACAGTTTTATGATCTGACCGTCTTTAACCGGTGCGCGGAAACGGACAATGTGCTGCTGACCATCGAATGCTGGAAGGATGTTCATCCGGAACTGGTTTCCATCCCGGTGGACTGGACATATACGATTCCCTATGGGCTGCTTTACAGCCTGACGCCGTCCGGGAAAGTCTGCCGGTTTATCGATGCGGTTTCGGAAATCCAGGGAAACAGGCCCGGGGAGGCATGAAAAAAGCGAACGCCGGGAATGGTTCTTCCCGGCATCCGCTGTTCAAATACTTATTCCGCATCATCCTCGGCAGGTGCTTCGGATTCCTCCACCGTGCTGACAAAGTCGTCATCCGTGGGAGTGCTGTCATCCATGGGGACTTCTTCACAGGTCGTTTCCGGCTCTTCCGGCGCTGCGCCTGTTTCATCGGGGATATACTCATAGGAATCATCCATGTACCGCTGATACAGCACAGCAGCCACGGTTCCCACAACGGCGACAACAGCGGTGCCCTTCAGGAGCTTCTTTGCAAAATTATTCATCGTGATCACCTCCGGTTTTAAGATATACAAAAAGCCCGGATGACCCGGACTTTTTGTAAAGGGAAAAGAGAAAGAGAGTGAGAAAACATTAGAATGATGGTTGGCTTTGTTCTGTGAGTATATAATAACCAAAAATTACTGCAAAACTATGAAATGAATTTGAACATATTGTGAATTTATGCAGGAAATCCCTGCAAAATCAGCTGATTGACAGGACTTTGTGAACGGACTGCAACAGATGGGTAAGGAGATGCTGATATGATTTTTGACTGTGCTGCGCTGGGCGGCCCCTGCTCCTGCGGGCGTGAACATCAGATTATGACCCGGAAAGCGATTATTGAACCGGGGTGTATCCGGAACTTTGAGGAGTATCTGGGGGCAGAGGGGTTTACCGGCCGCCGGGCTGTGGTGTATGATACAAATACGAAAGGGCTTGTGCCGCCCCTGCGGGCAGACCGGGAGATCGTGCTGGATGCCCGGGGACTGCGTACAACAGTGGAGCACGGGGAGACCCTGCTGAAGCAGCTGAACGGGATGGAAGTGCTCGTGGCCGTGGGCAGCGGGACGGTAATGGACATCTGCCGTTACTGTGCCTGGAAGCTGGAGATTCCCCTGGTGGTATGCGCCACGGTGGCCAGTATGGATGGCTTCTGCGCCAATGTGCTGTCCATTCTGGTGGACGGGCAGAAAAAATCCCTGACTGCCATTGCACCCTCTCTGGTGATCGCTGACCTGGATATCATCCGCTCTGCGCCCCTGCGCCTGTCCGTGGCCGGGGTATGCGATATTCTGGCGAAGTACACCTCCCTGGCCGACTGGCGGATTGCCCGGCTGGTGTCCGGGGAATATTACTGCGAAAAAATCGCCGATCTGGCCCAGCAGGCAGCGGAAGAGGTGCTGGCCAGCTGTGAAGGGTTGCTCACCGGGGATCTGGAAGCTTTTGAAAAAATGACCTATGCCCAGATGCTGTCCGGTGCGGCCATGCAGCTGATCGGAAATTCCCGGCCTGCCTCCGGTGCAGAGCATCTGGTGGCTCATTTGCTGGAGATGCAGCCGCCCGGTTTCCCGGAGGACCATCTCATGCACGGGGAAGCGGTGGGCATCGGCACGATCCTTACCGCCCGGAAATATCATCGTCTGGCGTCCATGACGCCAAAGGCAAAGGCGTTTGTGCCGCTGGACGAGCAGACGGTCCGGCAGCAGTTCGGTCCGCTGGCGGACGGTATTCTGGATGAAAACCGGAACGATGTGCTGGCCACCTTCGATCCCCAGCGCATTGTGGACCATTGGGAGGAGATCCGGGCAATCATTGCCACGATCCCCTCGGAAGCACAGTACACGGATCTGTACCGCCGTCTGGGCGCGCCGGTATCCCTGACGGACGCGGGGCTGGACGACAGCCGGTGGGAGGAGATCTTCACCATGTCCGCTGCGGTTCGCAACCGGCTGACCCTGAACCGGATGTGCCGGGTGCTGGATTTTGCATAAAAAAGCGCTGTGAGTTTATTCTCACAGCGCTTTTTTACAGTTTTAAGGTGACTGTAGCCTTGTCCAGCAGTTCCATGGGCTGGTAAGAGAGCTTGGAGGTACGCAGTCCCTCATCTCCGGAATCGTCCTCCCGGTTGATGTACTGCACTTCCCCGCCGGTGTGGGCCCGGGCGAACTCCCGGACCATCATCTGAAAGGCGCCAAAGTAATCCCTGCGGGCCTTCTCAATATGGACAAACAGCGTGTCCCCGATGATCTCCCCCATGGCCATGGCAATGATCTGCCCGTCCACCCGGAGAATATTGCCGAAGAAGCCGTATTCGTCATAGTGGTCAAACACCTCGCCGAGAATCTCCTCCTCCGCCTCATAGGTGGAGGATTCTTTTGCCCGCTGGTGCTCGATTTCCATGCAGAACGCCCGGGTTTCCTCCAGATTGTCAGGCGTGACATCCTCAAAAGACCAGTTGTCGTAGGATTTCAGAAACTTGTTCACATGGTTGCGCTGACCGGACAGCTTTTTTCCGGCAAAGGTCCGGTGCTTTTCCGCCTCATAGAGGTAATCGCTCCACTTCCGGTTGAATTTGATCATATCTATCCGGAAATGTTCCTCATAATAGGGCAGTTCCCGGTTGGTCACAGCGCAGAATGCAGGCTGCATCCCTGTTTCCCGGCAGTAGTCGAAAATCAGGGCAAATCCCCGTTCCCAGTCGCCGTAGGGCGTCAGGAACGCAGTGCTGTCCACGCTCCGGCGGACCTTGAACAACAGGACCGTGTCGTCAAAATAAATCTGCGTCTCAAAATACTTCCGCCACATGAATGCCCCGCCGATGGTGGCATCGCAGGATCGGGAGGCGTACTTCTCAAAAAATGTCCGGACTTTCGGGATATCCGAAAGCTCCAGGTCTCTGAACTGTATCAAAGGGAAAACTCCTTTATTTTATCATTTCGTCAAACTCGGCCTCGGAGATTACCGGAATTCCCAGCGCTGTTGCCTTGGTCAGCTTGCTGCCGGCATTTTCACCCGCCAGAACATAACTGGTCTTTTTGGACACGGACCCGGATGCCTTGCCGCCAAAGCGCTCGATGATGGCTGCGGCCTCATCCCGGGTGTATTTTTCCAGCGCACCGGTAAGCACGAAGGTCTTGCCCCGGAACCGGGCGTCCACCACCGTGTCCGAACATTCCATGGATACCCCGGCCTCCCGCAGGAGCCGGATCTGATGCTGGCTCTGGGGCTGGTCCAGCCAGTCCCGGATGAACCGGGCCGTCACCGGGCCGATGTCCGGCACAGCAGTCAGTTCCTCAATGGATGCCGCCATGAGGTGGTCCATATCCCGGAAGTGGGCTGCCAGCGTTTTGGATGCCTTGGACCCCACCTGCCGGATGCCAAAACCACACAGGACCCGGGCCAGACCCTGGCTCTTGCTGGCCTCAATGGCGCGCATCAGGTTTTCGGCGCTCTTCTTGCCCATCCGGTCCAGCTGTGCCACATCCTCTTTGTTCAGATAATAGATCTGGGCGGGGCTGTCCACCAGTCCGGCATTGATCAGGCTCTCGCACAGGGCGATACCCAGACCGTCGATGTCCATGGCCTCCCGGGAGGCAAAGTGGGCAATATTCCGCAGCCGCTGGGCCGGGCACTCGGCGCCGGTACAGCGCATGGCCACCCCGTCCTCGTCCCGGACCACCGGGCCGCCACATTCCGGGCACCGGTCCGGCAGGCGGAACGGCACCGTCCCCTCCGGGCGCAGGGCGTGGTTCACGGATAAAACCTCTGGGATGATCTCCCCGGCCTTCTGGACCAGGACCGTGTCACCGATGCGGATATCCAGTTTATCCACGAAGTCCTGATTGTGGAGCGTGGCATTGGTGACGGTGGTGCCCGCCAGCCGGACCGGCTCGATGACCGCTTTCGGTGTCAGCACACCGGTGCGGCCCACCTGGACCACGATGTCCACAACTTTGCTTTCCTTCTTCTCCGGGGGATACTTGTATGCCACTGCCCATCGGGGGGCCTTGGCGGTGCTGCCCAGGTCCCGGCGCTGGGACAGGTCATTGATTTTGATGACCGCCCCGTCGATGTCATAGGGTAGTTCTTCCCGGTGATCCCCCAGGTAGTTAATCCGGTCCACGCAGCCCTCAATGGTGTCAAACACCTTGTACGGCACCACCTGGAAGCCCATGGCTGCCATGGCATCCAGGGTCTCGGCGTGGGTGGCATAAGTATCGGAGGAGGCCTGGATGTTGAACAGCACGATGTCCAGCTTCCGGCTGGCGGCTACTTTGGGGTCCTGCTGGCGCATGGACCCGGCGGCGGCGTTCCGGGGATTGGCAAACAGGGGCTCGCCGCTGATCTCCCGCTGCTCGTTCAGCTCCCGGAACACCTCCCGGGACATATACACCTCGCCCCGGACCACCAGATGTTCCGGCGCGTTTTTCAGCCGCAGCGGCAGATTCCGGACGGTGCGGAGATTCTCCGTCACATCCTCCCCTACCACGCCGTTGCCCCGGGTAGCACCCCGGACAAACACACCGTTTTCATACTCCAGAGCCATGGAGAGACCGTCGATCTTCGGCTCCACGCTGTACTGATGGGTTCCATCGATCAGCTCATCCATCCGCCGGCCGAAATCCCCCAGTTCCTCAATGGAAAACACATCGCTCAGGCTCTCCAGCGGAACCTCGTGGGTCACGGGGGCAAAGGTGCTCAACACATTGCCGCCCACATGCTGGGTGGGAGAGTCGGGCGTCACCAGCTCCGGGTGAGCCGCCTCCAGCTCTTCCAGCCGGCGCATCATGGCATCATATTCAAAGTCGGAGATCACCGGGGCATCCAGGTCATAGTACAGTCGGCTGTTCTCTTCGATCTCCCGGCGCAGCTGTTCAATTTCTTGTTTGACTTCCATTTGTTTCACTCCGTTGTGTTCACATACATATCGGGGACACTCCCCACAATCATTGTCTCGGCAACGATCACACTCGTTGTGGTCCTGGAACTGAGGCAGCCCCAGGGAACCAGAACATCCACATCCACGATGATATCCAGCAGGAGGCGGTGCTCCGTCTGGTTGATTCCGGCGGATTCCAGTTCGCTGCGAAGCTCGGCCCTTGGTGAGGTCAGCATGATCATATCCAGCTGAACGGCCGGGCCTTTTCCCAGGAGCAGACTGGAGCCCAGCAGATTCCCCACAGGGATGCTGATGTGAATTGTCTCCTGATCCAGCAATCCCACCTGAAACAGCAGCTGGGAAGCGAACGCGTTGATCCGGGACATATTGGCGTCCAGCGACACGATTTTTCCGTCCGCATCCTTTTCCATGGACACGAAATAGTTGTAGTCATACTCACCGGAGGCCATCATGGCCATTACTGCTTCATTTACCGTGTCGATCACCAGATCCTCCGCGTCCGACAGGGCCATGGCCCCGGACAGTTCCCGGAGATATCCCGTCAGCCGCAGGGCAAACAGAAGAATCCCCACGAGCAGAACCAGCAGGATCAGATTTCTCAGCAGTTTTTTCGGCGGCGCCGGGAATCGGATCACGATCCGCCGCGGCCAGCTCCGGCGATGCTTTACCGGCATAAGCTCACCCCTATGCCAGTATATGCGCCATCAGTTGTCCATCATTTCCGAAGCGGCAAGCAAAATGCCGAGTTTCCCCGATTCATAGGTCAGGCCGCCCTGGACATAGGCGATGTACGGCTCCCGCATGGGGCCGTCGGCGGACAGTTCGATGGAGGAACCGGAGATAAAAGCGCCGGCGGCCATGATCACATCGCAGTCATAGCCGGGCATCTGCCAGGGTTCCGGGACCACAAAGGAGTCCACGGGAGACCCCTCCTGAATGCCCTTGCAGAATTTGCACAGGTTTTCCGGGGTTTTCAGTTTCACCATCTGCACGATGTCGTCCCGGGGATCCAGGGGAGCTGGATAGGTCTCAAATCCCAGATCTGTGAACAGTGCGGCGCAGAATACAGCGGTTTTCAGCGCCTGGGCCACCGTGTGAGGCGCCAGAAACAGTCCCTGGAACAGCAGGCGGTTGTTGCCCAGAGAGGCGCCGCACTCCCCGCCGATGCCGGGAGTGGTCAGCCGGTTGGCCGCCCGGTCGATCAGTTCCTGCCGTCCGGCCAGATAGCCGCCCATGGGGGCCACACCGCCGCCGGGGTTTTTGATCAGGGACCCGGCCACAATGTCCGCACCCACATGGGTGGGCTCCCTGGTCTCGGTGAACTCGCCATAGCAGTTGTCCACCACCACAACGGTCTCCGGAGAAGCCGCCTTCACGCGGCGGACGATCTCCCCGATCTCGTCAATGGACAGGGCCTTTCGCTCCTCATAGCCCCGGGAGCGCTGGATCAGCACGGCGGCGGGGTGCGTCTCCCCCACCCGCCGGGAAATGGCTTCGTAGTCCGGCTCTCCGGCGGCGGTGAGACTGACCTCATCATAGCCGATGCCGTAAAATTTCAAACTGCCGTACTCGTCCCCGGCGATGCCGATAACGGTACGCATGGTGTCATAGGGGGCTCCGGTGACGGACAGGAGCGTATCACCGGGCTTCAGAGCCGCAAACAATGCTGCGGAAATGGTGTGGGTGCCGTTGACGAAGCCGATCCGCACCAGCGCCGCTTCCGCGCCAAACACCTGGGCATACACTTTATCCAGGGTTTCCCGGCCCATATCGTCATAGCCGTATCCGGTGGTTCCGGCAAAACAGCCCTCCGTCACCCGCTGTTCCTGAAATGCTGCCATGACCCGCAGGGTGTTCTCCTGAGCCACGGCGTCGATTTCCGCAAAGCGGTCCCGCAGGCCTGCTTCCACACGGCTTGCCCGCGCAAACATGGCGGGGGAAATATCTGTAATCTTCAAATCTCTTTCTCCTTGGCAAATTCTTCCATAAATAGTCCGGCAATGCGGTACACCGCTTCAAAATCCGACAGGGCGCCGATGCTGGCCGGAGAATGGATATTCCGCAGGGGTGCGGCCACTCCGGCAACAGGGATGCCGCCCAGACTGCGCTGGATGGCGGAGGCGTCCGTGCCCCCGGCGATCATCTCTTTGGTCTGCCAGGGAATGGCGTTCTGCTGCGCCAGTTCCACCAGCATGGCGCGCATCCGGCGGTCATACAGGGTGCCCCGGTCCATGAAGGGCAGGACGGCACCGCTGCCCACTTTGCAGATGGTCTTATGTGCCGGAACGCCGGGCAGGTCTGCCGCCGTGGTGCCCTCCACAATCAGCGCCGCATCTGGGCGGACATGCCAGGCCACCGTGGAGGCGCCCCGGGTACCCACCTCTTCCTGAACCGTGAACACGAACCAGGTGTCGCAGGCGGGCTGGTCTTTCAGCAGTTCCAGCAGAACGGCACAGCCCAGCCGGTCGTCAATGGCCTTGGACTGGAACAGGCCATGGCCGAACACGGCGCTGTCCGGGGCAAATGTGCCCACCGTTCCAAGGGACACCATAGCTTCCGCCTGTTCCCGGGTATCGGTGCCAATATCGATGCACAGGTCTGTCACGGCAGGGACGGATTTCTGTCCCTCCCCTTTGGACAGATGATGGGCCTTGATGCCGATGACGCCGGGGATGGCTTTCTCCCCCAGATACACGCTCTTGCCGATTACCACACGGCGGTCCACGCCGCCCACAAAGTCAAATTTCAGATAACCGTCCCCGGTGATACCCGTGACGATCACGCCCACCTCGTCCATATGGGCACAGAGCATGAGGGTTTTTCCGGCGGCCCGGCCTTTCCGGAACACCATGAGATTGCCCATGGTGTCCGTTTCCATGCGGTCGGCCCACGGGCAGGCCTGGGCCGCGATGAACCGGCGCACGGTATCCTCCCACCCGGACACGCCGGGCAGACGGCACAGGTCCGTCAGTGTTTCCATCAAAGGCGTATGAGCATTCACCATGCGCGCACCTCCTCAATCCGGCGGACGAACTCCGTGACCAGCCGGACCATATACTCCGCGTCCCGGCCGTCGATCACTTCCTGGGGCGTGTGCATATACCGCAAAGGCAGGCTCAGCACGCCCACGGCGATGCCGCCCCGGCTGATCTGGATGGGCCAGGCATTCGTGCCGCTGCTGCCGGACATGATTTCCAGCTGGTACGGACTCACCGTTTCTTTGGCAAGGCGGATCAGCGTGTCAGAAATGGCGCGGGTCATGTTGGGGCCGACACCAATGGCAGGGCCGCCACCCAGATCCATGAGCGTCACGCTCCGGGCGTCCGGGGTTTTGGCGTGGGTCACATCCAGCACCAGCGCCCAGTCCGGGTCGATGCCGTATACGCCGCAGCCTGCCCCACGGGTGCCCAGTTCTTCCTGCACGCTGAACATCACATACAGGTCCACGGGCAAGGCCGTGTTCTTCAATTCTTCCAGCACCAGCAGCAACATGGCGGCGCAGGCCCGGTCATCCAGAGATTTTCCGGTGATCCGCTCCCCTGCCAGACGCTCCGGCCGGGTGCAGAAAGCCACAGGTGTCCCCAGTGGGACGGCAGCCTCTGCCTCCGCCTGGGTCATACCCACATCAATGACAAGCGCATCCATGGGCACAGCTTTGTCCATGTCCTCGGTGCTGAGGGCATGGGGAGGCATGGTGTCGATGACACCCGGCAGGGGGCCGTCCTGCGTCAGCACCGTCACAGTTGTGGCAGGCAGGACCCGGGCATCGATGCCGCCGAGATTTCCGAACCGGAGAAACCCGTTCTCAATGCCGGTGACAATCAGACCCACCTCGTCCATGTGGGCGTCCAGCAGGAGCTTTTTGGCGTCCGGCTGGACGCTGCGCTTCACGCCGATGAGATTTCCCATGGTGTCTGTCCAGGTCTCATCGCACAGCGGTGTCAGTTTCTGCCAGAGCAGATCCCGCACCCGGTCTTCAAACCCGGCGGGACCGTATTCCGGGGACAGTTCTTCGATCAGGCTGAAAAAGTCCATATCATTCCAGCTCCAGTACGATTTTCCGGAACAGGTCGCCCCGTTCCGCAAAGTTTTTGAAAAAATCAAAAGAAGAGCAGGCCGGAGACAGGAGCACCGTGTCCCCGGGCTGGGCAAACCGACTGGCTGCCAGCACATTCTCTGTCCAGTCCCCGTTGATGAACATGGGGAACTCCGGCGTGTAATACCGGGAACCCTTCACAGCGGCGGCAATCTTGTCTGCCGTTTCACCGCAGATGAACAGGGCCTTGCACCGCTGGCAGATCTCATCTCCCAGCTCGTCAAAAGGCACATGCTTGTCGTGCCCGCCCACGATCAGCACCAGATGGTCATCGGGCTTGAAGGACCGCAGGCCGGCGATGGCCCGGGTGGGGCTGGAGGCAATGGAATCGTTGATGTATCTGACACCCCGCAGTTCCCGGATCAGCTCCAGACGGTGCCTCACACCGCTGAATGTCCGTGCAACCTGCCGGAAGGTATCGTCTGTGATCATTCCGGCAGTGGCGCAGTAGGCCGCCATATAGTTCTCCACATTGTGCATACCGGGGATCTTGATCTCATCAATGTCAATGACCTTTTTCGTCTCCCCGCCGTCGGAAAACCAGATGGCGCCGTCGGCATAATAGGCGCCCCGGGCCACCCGGCCCTGCCGGGAGAAGCGGTAAACCTGAGAGGGTGCCTCATTGCCGAACGCATCGGTGATGGTGTTGTCCGCGTTCACCACCAGACGGTCGTTTTCGTCCTGATAACGGTAAACACTCTTTTTCGCGTTCTGATAATCCTCATAATCCGGGTGCACATCCAGATGGTTAGGAGAGACATTCGTAATGACTGAAACATTCGGCTTGCAGGTCATGCTGTGGAGCTGGAACGAGGAAAGCTCCAGCACACAGATATCATCCGTCGTCATCTTCGGGATATCGCACAGCAGCGGGTGGCCGATGTTGCCTCCCAGATGTACCGTTTTCCCGGACGCCCGGAGCAGCTCGGCGATCACGGTGCTGGTGGTCGTCTTGCCGTCCGACCCGGTGATGGCGATGGTTTTGCAGGGACAAAGTCTGAAAAAGACCTCCATCTCACTGGTAATCTCCACGCCTTTGGCCGCCGCGGCCTGCAGATGCTCGTTCAGAGGCAGCAGTCCGGGGGTGCGGAACACCAGATCGAACCGGTCCAGTCCTTCCAGATAGTCCTCCCCCAGATGGAGCTTTGCCCCCTGGCCGGTCAGCTGATCTGCCAGAGTGCCCATGGCCTCGGCAGTGCGCTTGTCACAGACGGTCACATCGTCGCCGTTGTTGCACAAAAGTTCAATGAGCGGCAGATTGCTGACGCCGGCACCGATGACGGCAATTTTCCGGCCCCGCAGTCCGTCGATATATTCCTGAAATTCCATGAATTGGTCACCTCACACAATTATGTCATTATATCCCGATTTTTCAGAAAATACAACATTTACTTGACCAGGCGGTATAAATTGTGTAAAATACTTTGGCAAGCGCGCTGAATGGTCGCGGGCATAAGGCGAAAGCCTGTGCGTGAGGAAAGTCCGGGCTCCACAGGGCAAGGATAACGGGTAACACCCGCCAGGGGCGACCCTCGGACAAGTGCAACAGAGATATACCGCCGGACTGCTTCCGGGCAGTCCGGTAAGGGTGGAAAGGCGAGGTAAGAGCTCACCCAGCGCATGGAGACATGTGGCTGCTGTAAACTCTATCCGGAGCAACACCGTGGGAGAACGCAAGGCCGGCCCGGCCGTTCTCAGGAGGTGGCTTGAGCGTACCGGCAACGGTGCGCCTAGATAGATGACCATTCTAGACAGAACTCGGCTTACAGGCGCACTTGCACCAGAAAAAAGACGGCATCATCTGATGCCGTCTTTTTTTCATGCAAACTGCCCGACTGCTGCGGGGATATTCCGCACGGAGTCCACAATGACATCCGCACCGGCCAGTTCCGCCCGGGTGCCGTAGCCATAGGCACAGCCGATGGAATGCAGGCCGTGGACCTGTGCGGTCTTTAAATCGGAGGCACGGTCGCCGATGACGCAGAAAGGGCCGGGATAGCGGCCTGCGATCTCCGGGAAAATCTCCTCTTTCGGCCGGTCACCATAGGCCTGACAACAGAAGAATTCCGTGAACCACCGGTCCAGACCGAAGCGGCGGATGGCAGCATCCCGGTAAGCCTCCATGCAGTTGGACAGGATCACCATGGTATAGCCCTGATCCTTCAGCGCCGTCAGCGTCTCCTCTGCCCCGTCATAGAGATGAGCGGACGGGCCGGACAGGAGACCATTCAGCACACTGCCCAGATACCGGGCATAGAAATCCGTCTGTTCCGGGGAAAGATCCGGCATGAACTGGGCCCACATATCCGGGGTGTTCACGCCCAGCCACCCCTCGATCTCGCTGTCCGTATACTCCCGGACGGTGTAGCCGTCCGCCAGAAGTTTTTCCCGGGTTGCCCGGAAGGCGGCCACATAGATCCGTCCGGTTTCGTGGAGGGTGCCATCAAAATCAAAAATCAATGTCCGGATCATACCAGCTGTTTTCTCAGATTCACCATTTCAATGGCGGACAGGGCACAGTCATAGCCTTTGTTTCCTGCCTTGGATCCGGCTCGCTCAATGGCCTGCTCGATATTCTCCGTGGTGATCACGCCGAACAGGACCGGCACGCCGGTCTGCAGGCTGACCTGGGCCACACCCTTGGCTACCTCGCTGCACACCAGCTCATAGTGGCTGGTGGAACCCCGGATCACGGCGCCCACGCAGATGACTGCGTCATATTTTCCACTCTCTGCCATCTGCTTGGCCACGATGGGGATTTCAAAGGCCCCGGGAACCCAGGCGGCGGTAATGTCCTCTTCGGCCACACCGTGGCGGACCAGTCCGTCCACCGCGCCGTCCAGCAGCTTCTGCACGATGAAGCTGTTGAAACGGGATGCCACGATGCCCACTTTCATGCCCTGGGCTACGACTTTTCCTTCCAGAATGTTGATGCTCATGTTGCTTTCCTCCTGCGATCTCAATATTTATACGCGAACATATGTCCCATTTTTTCCTGTTTGGTTTTCAGATAGAAGCGGTCAAATTTCTGGGGCGCGATCTCGATGGGGACGCGCTCGATAATTTCCAGACCGAAGCCGGACAGACCGTAAATTTTATCCGGGTTGTTGGTGAGCAGGCGCAGCTCTTTCACGCCGAGGTCCCGCAGAATCTGGGCGCCGATCCAGTATTCCCGGAGATCGGCGGCAAACCCCAGTTTCAGATTGGCCTCCACCGTGTCGTAGCCCTGTTCCTGGAGCTCATAGGCCTTCAGCTTGTTGATCAGGCCGATGCCCCGGCCCTCCTGGCGCATATACAGCACGATGCCCCGGCCCTCCGCCTCGATCATCTTCATGGCGGTCTCCAGCTGCTGGCCACAGTCGCACCGTTGGGAGCCAAGGATATCGCCGGTGAGACACTCGGAGTGGACCCGGCAGAGCACACCCTTGCCGTCCCCGATCTCGCCCTTCACCACGGCCACATGGCTCTGCCCGGTAAGATCATCGGTGTAGCCATAGATTTTGAACTGGCCGTATTTGGTGGGCAGATTTGCCACGGCCTCCCGGACCACATGCTTATCATGGAGGCGGCAGTAGTCCTGCAGGGCCTTGATGGTGACCACTTTCATGCCCCATTTCTCAGCGTTTTCCAGCAGTTCCGTGGTTCGCATCATGGTGCCGTCCTCCCGCATGATCTCGCAGCACAGACCGCACTGCTCCAGACCAGCCAGACGGCACAGGTCCACGGTGGCCTCCGTATGGCCGTTGCGTACCAGCACACCGCCCTTCCGGGCCGTCAGGGGGAACACATGGCCGGGCCGGCGGAAGTCCTCGGGCCGGGAGGACGGGTCCACGATCTTCCGGCAGGTATAGCCCCGTTCCTCGGCGGAGATGCCGGTGGTGGTGTCCACATGGTCCACGGAAACCGTAAAGGCGGTGCAGTGGTTGTCCGTATTCACCTTCACCATCTGCTCAAAACCCAGCCGGTCCGCAATTTCCGCGGACATGGGCGTGCAGATCAGGCCCTTGGCGTGGGTGGCCATGAAGTTCACATTTTCCGTGGTGGCGAACTGGGCGGCACAGATCATATCACCCTCATTCTCACGGTCCGGGTCATCGATACACAGAATGATATGCCCCGCCCGCAGCTCTTCCAGGATTTCTTCAACAGTTGCAAATTCCATAGGTCGCTCCTTTCCGGTCAGAAACCGTATTGCAGTAAAAATTCTTCCGTAATGCCGCCGGATTTCGGCGCTGTTGCCTGATAAGGCTCCAGCAGGCGGCGGACATATTTGCCGATCACATCATTTTCCAGATTCACCTGGTCCCCCGGCCGCTTGCCCAGCAGAATCGTCTGGGCTCCTGTGTGGGGGATGATGGACACGGCGAAAGTATCCCCTGTCATATCCGCCACCGTCAGGCTCACACCGTCAATGGCGATGGAACCTTTCATGACGATCAGGTCCAAAATGTCTTTCGGGGCGGCGATGGTGAGCCACACGGCGTTTTCCTCCCGGCGCTGGGACCGGATGGTGCCCACCCCGTCGATATGGCCGGAGACGATATGCCCGCCGAAGCGGCCGTCTGCCGCCATGGCCCGTTCCAGATTCACCCGGCTTCCGGCACCCAGCCGGCCCAGATTCGTCCGGCGCAGGGTCTCCGGTATCACATCCGCCGTAAACCCGTCGCCCAGCAGGCCTGTCACTGTCAGGCACACGCCGTTGACGGCGATAGAGTCGCCCAGCTTCGTACCCTCCAGCACGGTTTTTGCCCGGATGGCAATTTCTCCGGCCGTGCTGCCGGACAACACCCGGCGCACCTCGCCAACTTCTTCAATGATTCCTGTAAACATCACAGCACCTCATATTCCAGCAGCAGGTCCTCCCCCAGCACGGACACCGTAGGCTGGGACAGATGCACACAGTCATCCGGTGTCAGAAAACCCCGGCCCTCCACGGGAGTTTTGGCCTCCCGGCCGCCGAAGATCTTCGGGGCGATGTAGGCGTACACCCGGTTCACCAGACCCTTTTGCAGCATATCCTCGTTCAGCGTTCCACCGCCTTCCAGCAGGATGCCGTCGATCTCCATGGCACCCAGAGCAGCCATAAGGGCTGGCAGGTCCACCCGGCCGGTCTCATCCGGCAGGTCCAGCACCGTGATGCCCATGGCCTCCAGAATGGTCTTTTTTTCCGGATCCCCCTGGGCGCAGGCCACGATGGTGCGCTGCTCCCCCGCTGTTCGGCACAGCTGACTGTCCAGCGGGATGCGCAGGCGTGAATCACAGATGATCCGCACCGGGTCCCGGCCCCCGTCGATCCGGCAGTTCAGCATGGGATCGTCTGCCAGCACGGTGCCGATGCCGGCCATGATGCCAGTATACCGGTGGCGCAGGGTGTGCACATGCTGACGGGCGGTCTCTCCCGTGATCCATTTGGAGGCGCCGGTGCAGGTGGCGATTTTTCCGTCAGCGGTCATGGCGTATTTCATGGCAACATAGGGGGTCTTTGTAGTGATATAGTGAAAAAACACCGGGTTCAGGGCATCGCATTCTGTCCGGAGAAAGTCCTCCGTGACATCAATGCCGTGGCTTCTCAGCACGGCCACACCGCCGCCCGCCACCTTTGGATTCGGGTCCCGGGAGCCCACTACCACACGGGCAATGCCCCGTTCCAGAATGGCCTCCGTACAGGGCGGGGTGCGTCCGGTGTGACAGCAGGGCTCCAGCGTCACATACATGGTGGCCCCAGCGGGATCTTCGGAACAGGCCGCCAGGGCGTTGCGCTCCGCGTGCAGTTCTCCGCACCGGTGATGGTACCCTTCCCCGATCACCCGGCCGTCTTTCACAATCACGGCACCCACCATGGGATTGGGACTGGTCCACCCAAGGCCCTGCTTTGCCAGTTCAATGGCCCGGCGCATAAATTGTTCTTCCATGAGTTCCTCCTTTCCGGGGCATAGAAAAACGCCCCGATCTCCAATGAAATCGAGGCGATAGATACCAAAATATGACAAAATGAAACAGGAATTGCTGTTTCGCCTTCTCTCATCCAGACTGTAACTGTCGGCTCCGGAATTACACCGGATCGTGCCATAACGGCTTGCGGGCTTTACCGCCGGTAGGGAATTGCACCCAACCTCGAAGACATGGTTGTTTACTTGTTGTCTGCATTATAGTCCTGTGTTCCATCCTTGTCAACAGTAACTTTACAGGCCGGAATACGGCCACCGGTCCCGGTCCCACTCATAGCCGCCGATGGCGTCCAGTTCCTCGGCGGTTTTCAGGAAGCGGCTGTCCCCGCCGCCCCGCTGGGCGGTTGGGTCGCAGTAATAGCCCGTGCCGTCAATGATCACATAGTTCCACATATGATACTCTCCCTGGGAAACGCCGGAAACCGTGTAGTTCTCAATCCCTGCCAGATCCAGCAGGGTCTGATACGCTTGGGCATAGCCACCGCAGATGGCCAGACCGTCCCGGAGTGCCCCCAGGGCCACCGTGGATTCATAGGGCATATTTGCCCGGTCACTGTAATACCGGAAGTCATAGGACACATTCCGGGCGATGTAATCATACAGCACCCAGGCCATTTCCCTGGCTGCCATGTCTTCCGACACCAGTTCCTCCACCACGGCCTGTCCCAGCGTGAAGCTCTCCTGAATTCCGGCGGCACAGTCCTCCATTGTCATCCCAACCGAACTCCCCGCAAGAATCTCCGTGCCGTCCCGACTGAGGTCATAGCAAATCCAGCCGTATCCCGCCTGGGCCAGGGCATACTGTATGCTCTCCACGGACAGGTCCGGGTTTGTGATGGCGATGGACAGGCGTCCGGCGGTGCCGTTCATGCTCTGGGCCGCGTCCATCACCGCCCGGAGAGAATCCAGCGGGATGCTCCCCTCGGGGATGCCGGCAGCATAGGCCCCGGTTTTGTAGGGCATATAGGAAAACGCGCATACTGCCGTTCCGTCGGTGACGGTGCTCTGGATGTCATAGGTATATTTCAGCTCCGGACGGTCGGACAGAACGGTATAGTAAATATTTCTCAGGTCATTTTCCGCACCGTATTCCCAGGTCATTTTCGACACATCCAGCGTCACCTCCGGGATCACGGCCGTCATAGCCCGGGCAAAGCAGTCATAGATACCATCCCCGTCCACCGGTCCGTCCGGCATGATTGGTTCCGGCGTGGGGGTAACTTCCTCTGCCGGCACAGGCTCGTCCGTTTCCGGCACAGAAGCTTCCTGCCCGCAGGCGCACAGTGCCAGCAGACACAAAGCAGTCAGAAGGCAAAGCCAGCGTTTGCATACAGATGTCATCCGATTCTCCTTTACAAAATGCTGACGGAAAAGCAGGGCCTTTCCGTCAGCAAAATCATTCATCGTCAATCACATTGGGGAGCGTATCCGGCTCCTCGCCGTAGATCACCTCATAGTTCAGCTTGCTTTCCGGGTCAAACAACTGGATGTGGTTGCCCGGCAGAGTCACCCGCACACTGACCGGCTCGTCAAATTCTTCCTGATCCGGCAGCGTGTCCGCAAAAGCCACAGGCACCATGGCGATCAGTTCGGCGCCGCCCAGCGCCAGATGAAGCTGCACGGTGCTGCCCATCAGTTCCTGCATGGTGACGGGCGCCGGTATTCCATCCGGTTCATCGATTTCCACATACTCCGGCCGGATACCGAGAACCGCAGGGCGTTCCTCCCCTTCTGTCAGCCGGATATCCATCGGCAGTTCCAGCGGAATGTGCCACGCCCCGATCCGGGCAGTGGGCATCCCGTTCTCCAGAACCAGCATCACATCGATAAAATTCATCTGAGGCGTACCGATGAAGCTGGCCACAAACAGGTTCCGGGGATGATCGAATACCTCGTGGGGTGTGCCGATCTGCTGGATGTGGCCCTTTTTCATGACCACGATCCGGTCGCCAAGGGTCATAGCCTCCGTCTGGTCATGGGTCACATAGATGAAGGTGGTGTTCATCTGCTTGTGGAGCTTTTTCAGCTCCGAGCGCATCTGATTTCGGAGCTTGGCGTCCAGATTGGACAGCGGCTCGTCCATCAGATATACTTTTGGCTGGCGGACAATGGCGCGGCCGATGGCAACACGCTGACGCTGGCCGCCGGACAGGGCCTTGGGTTTGCGCTGGAGCAGTTCGGAGATCTGCAGAATCTCCGCCGCCTCCCGGACTTTTTTGTCGATCTCGTTTTTCGGCACCTTCCGACGCTTCAGTCCGAAAGCGATGTTATCATAGACCGTCATATGGGGAAACAGGGCGTAGTTCTGGAACACCATGGAGATATCCCGGTCCTTGGGTTCCACATCGTTCATATACTGTCCGTCAATATACAGTTCCCCTTCGGTGATCTCCTCCAGGCCGGCAATCATCCGCAGGACCGTGGATTTTCCGCAGCCGGAAGGACCGACCAGTACAATGAACTCCTTGTCAGCGATGTCCATGCAGAAGTCCTCCACCGCGACCACCTGATTGTCATAGATTTTCTTAATGTGTTTCAGCGTCAGACCTGCCATGTTTGATTCCTTTCCATTTTGCCTTCAGATTGTCCCACAATACCCGGTTTTCGTACTGATCTTTCAGATCCAGATAAGTATTATGGATCTTTTTCCGGGCTTTCCGGTATGCTTTCACCGTCAGAACCACCACACAGATAACCGGGCAGATCCAGAACAGGATAGCCAGCAGCATCCAGATGACGCACCGGTTTTCCACCAGCCGGGCGGCATTTTCCCAGTAAGGGTAGGATACTGCCTCCGTGTGCATGCTGCGCGTTCCAAAATTCCGGAGGAGGCTGAAGATACTTCCCGCGGAATACCGGGTGGTGTTATTCACGATAACGGCGTTCTTCACGCCCAGATCGTCTGTTACCCGCTGCTGGGCGTAACCGTCCACCGGTTCGGGCATGACGATTTCATAGCAGCTGATATGGGCGGACTCATTCATTTCCGTCCAGGTGTCGTAGGACAGATACAAACCTGCCCCGTCCGTATAGGCTGCGGTGTGATACGGGTCTGTCTCCCGGGCAATCACACCGGCAACCTGGAATTCCCTTCCGGCAATGGTAACGGTCATCCCTGAAAGATCATAGCCACCGAACAGCTTCCAGGCCAGCTCTTCATCCAGAATGACCCGGTCATGCATCAGATCGTCCTCGGACAGATAGCCACCGCTGAGCAGATTCTGGGGATGAAGCTGGAAAAAGTTCCCGCCCACCGCAGTGACAGATGCATCAGAAGAACCGTTTGGACCGACAATGCTGGTGCTGCCCCGGGTGCTCCAGGCGTCGCAATATAGATTGCGTACATCCTCTGTCACCAGATCTGGCAGATCCGCATCCAGCTTTTCGTGAAATTTTCGGATGCCCGCCTCGTCCAGAGCACTGCCCTCCGGCAGGAAGGCGGAAATCTGGGCATAGGGCGTCTCTCCGGCACCGGCCCATTCCAGGGCGGCCTGCTGGCTGCGAAGCAGAATGCCCGTATGCCGGAAACCTGCCATACAGCCCAGCGCCGCCGCCAGCGACAGCACGCTCACTATCGTGAACCAGAACCATCGGCTACGGATCAGAGGGCGCCAGTCGATCTGTTTCAAATCAAATTTTTTCCACTTTTTCATAGCCTGTCATTCCGCCAGCCGGACCAGGTCCTTGTCCTTGATGGGCTTGCTGCTGGTCGTGATCACATAGTCATAGGCGTTCAGTCCGCCGGTGACGGCGGTGTTCGTGTCATCGCTGATGATCTTCTCCACATCCACCCGGGTGGCCACATACCGGTTGCCCAGGGGACTGCTCTTGGAGGTGACCACCAGGACAAAGTCGCCGTTCGAGTCACTGCGGATGGCGCTGTTGGGCACAATGGTGTCATACTGGGCGCTCTTCTGTCCCACAGACAGGTTCAGTGTGGTTCCGGCCTCCACTTCGCCGGTGATGTCGAAGGTCAGGATCCTGTTTGTCTGGGGATTCTGGGGGTCGGTGCGGATATTGGACAGCGTGGCCTTGATATCCCCTCCGTAGTAATTGGCGATGGAAGCCTCGTCGCCCACACGGACCTTCTTGGCCTGATCCGCCGTAACGGAAAAGCTCACATTATAGCCCATATCCGGCACGATGATGGTGCAGATCGTAGTGCCCGCCTCAGCGGTCTTGCCGGCGGTGACAGTGATGCTGCCGATGACACCGCTGACCTTGGCTTTCACCTCCGGCTCGGTGGCATCCTCCCGAAGCTGCTCCACGGTTTCCTGGGCGTCAGCAATGGCATACCGCTTTTCCTGCAGGTCCAAGGCCTCCAGCTTGATATTCTTGTTGTCCTGTTTTTTCTGTTCATCCAGAGCAAACAGCAGATCCTCCAATGCGCGCTGTTTTTCCTTCACGGCAGTGGTGGCGCTGCTCATGCCGTCGTAAATATTCTTGGCTTTCTCATAAGAGGTTGTGGCGCTGTCCAGACTCTCCTGAGCTTTCTGGAGCAGCCGGTTCACCCGGCTGTATTCTCCGGAATCATCGCTGCTCATGGCATCCAGATAGGAAGAATAGGCCGCATCCCGTTCCCGCTGGGCGGTGGAAACATCTTCGATCAGTTTTTTAAGCGCCGTGTAGGCGGCTGCCTGTTTTTCATCAGCCTTGACTTCCCCACTGAAGCCAATGTATCCATCGGTTGCTGCTGCATCCATATAGACATTCAGCTGCGGTTCCCATTCTTTCACAAACCGCTCGCTGACAGCTTTCAGATTTTTGTTTTCTTCCTTGCCCACATAATCATTCAGATTTTTCTGGGCAGCGGAAACGCTGGAGCTGGTTCCGGCAAACTTTTCATACTCATATTCCAGATAGAGCCGCTTCAGCTCTGTCAGATCCTCTTTGACACCGGTATCAGCGGCGGCATTCTCAAGACGGTCATCTACCACCAGCTTCATCAGAGACTTGTATGTATCGCCCATGGACAGAAGTTTGGCGGACAGGGCCCGACGGGCATCGGACAGTGTCTGTTCCGCGGCCTGATACTGGGAATACAGACTGCTGGTACCACCGCCACCGGGACTCAGATTACTGAGCTGTTTCTGATATTTCTCCACTTCTTTCTGACAGGCATCCATAACGGATTTTGCAGTTTCCATCTGGGATTTGGCCTGCTGGAGGGTAAGACCGTTGCTGCCGGTATAGCTGTTCAGCTCCGCCTGGGCTGCTTCCAGTTCTTCCCGGGCAATCTGGATATCCCGGTCTTCCTTGGCGTAATCCTGGTCGGTGGCAGAGATCAGTGCCCGCTGATAGGCCAGATTGGCTGCACGCAGGGCGTCCTCCGCCTGCTTCAGCTCCTGGCTGTCGGCAGTGTCCAGCGTGAACAGGACATCGCCCTCCTGCACCTCATCACCGACCTGGATCTTCACAGATTCCACCGTGCGGCTCTGGGGCAGAGCAACCTCGTAGGTCTCGTTGGCGGCAACGGTGCCGCTGCCCCGGATCTTGGTGGTAATTTCCCCGCTGACCACATATTTCGTGGCCACCTCCGCCAGGGAGCGGTTCATAAAGGTATTGGAAAAGAAGGTCAGCACCAGCATCACCGACAGGAACACGATGGCGGCGTTTTTGACCCATCCTCTCTTTTTTGCGTTCGTTTCATCCATAACAGTTTCTCCCAGCTATGCAGTATTTCATTTCGTTTATCCCTTGACGCTGCCCTGGTGGGCAATGCCCTCCACCAGGTATTCCTCTCCGTGGAGGAACAGCAGCAGACATGGGATCATGTACACAGTGCCCATGGCAAAGGCCAGGCCGATTTCTCCGGTATTGATGGTGGACAAAAACACCGACAGCGGCTGCTTCTCCGGATCATTCAGCAGGATCAGCGGCTGCTCCACCATGTTCCAGTAGTCGATGAACACCAGAATGACGATAGAATACAGCGCCGCACGGCATTGGGGCAGACAGATGCGGGTGAAGATGTACCACTCCCCCGCCCCCTCCATTTTCGCCGCCTCGATCAGGGAATAAGGGATGCGGCGCATGAATTTGGTGAGCAGGAACACCGAGAACGGGGCGAAGGCCCCGGGCAGAATGATGGCCCAGCGGGTGTCATAGATGTTCAGCCACTTGCTCACCAGATAGTTGGGCACCAGGGTGACCTGGTAGGGCATCAGCATCAGAATCACATAGAAAAAGAAGATGAATCCCCGGATTTTGCCCCGCCACCGGGTGAAACCGTAGGCCGCCAGAGATGCGATGCCCACCTGGAAAATCACGATGGGGAGGGTCAGCAGCACGCTGTTCCAGAACTTGATCAGATAGTCCGGAGAGCGGATCAGACCGTTCACATACTGGGACATCGTGACCTTATCCGGGATGAACTTCAGATTCACCTGTCCGGACTGGAAGGAACTGGACTGCTTGTCATTGAACACAGCGCCGTAGTTGGCATTGATTTCCGACTCGGTCATAAAGGAGTTGGTGATGGTCAGCACCGTGGGCAGCAGGAAGGCAATGGCAAAGATGGCGCAGATCACAAACACGATGGAGCGGCTCACATAGCGTTTTTTTCTCATCCTTCCACATCCTTTCCGAAGCGGTCTTCCACCGCGAACAGGATGGCGATGAGCGCCACCATGAACAACGCGATCACCACTGCCGCTGCGGACAGCTTCTGATAATCCAGACTGTTGAAGGTGTTGTTCATGAAGTGCTGGAGCATATACAGTCCGTCGTATGGGTAACTGCCCGTGAGCAGATACACCTCCCGGAAGATCTTAAAGGACTGGATCAGCGACAGAATCGTCACAAACAGGACCGTGGGCGACAGATAGCGCATCTTGATGGCGAAAAAGCAGTACACCGGGCTGGCCCCTTCCACATTGGCCACCTCCAGCAGTTCCCTGGGGATGTTGGCCAGGCCTGACATGAACAGAATCATGTTATAGCCCAGATTTTTCCATAGAAACAGCACCGTGACCACCAGCATACAGTAGTCGGATTTCAGCCAGTCGATCTTGTCCGCACCGAAAACGGCAAGGAACTGGTTCAGCGTGCCATTATAGCTGAAGATCACCTGCCAGATCAGCACCACCGATGCCACAGGCACCACCAGCGGACTGAGGAAGAAGGTGCGGAACTGGCTTTTCATTGGAATGCGCGCCTCCAGCAGCAGGGCCAGGACAATGGCCAGGATCACGGCCAGAGGCACGGCGGTGAAGGAGAATTTCAGCGTATTTTTCGCGGCGATGTGAAACGCGCCGTTGTGGAACAGGTTGATGAAATTATCCAGAAAAACGAAATTCGCGTCGGAACTGCCGTCAGTCACGGAATAATAGACGACGACGAGAAACGGCACGACAAAAAAGATGATCACACCCAGCAGGCTCGGTCCCAAGAAGCACAGACTGCGCAGGAAATCCTGCCGCTTGGCAGGCTGCGCCTTCCAGGCGGCCAGACGGCCCCTGACATCGGGTTTATGGAATTTTTCCTTCAGATTTGTTTTGGTCATGGGGGCTCCTCACGGGGCGCCCGGCCGGCAGGGGTGGTTCCCCTGCCGGTCCGGGTGCGGGATTCTCTGTGGATTATGCCTGTTCCTTCACATACAGGCTCACGCGGCTCTGGACCATTTTGGCGGTCTCTTCCGCGCTCTTCTGGTCGTTGAAATAACCCTGAACTTCTTCGTTGACAATGTCAAACAGGCTGGTGTTGTAATTGACCACCTTTGTGCAGCTGGCAATCAGATCCAGCAGCTGGTCAGCCTGTTCCTGGGTCATGGCGTAGAATTCATAATCGTTCACACCATCGCTCCAGCCGCCCTGGGAGATTTCGATCTTGTTGCCGTTCTCATCCAGCACATAGTTGCCGTTCATATCCGTCTCATACTGAGGGGTCATGGCTTCTTTCATCTGGGCGTCAAAGATCTTCTGGTTGGAGGAGAAGCCAGATCCGTAAGTGTTCATGTAATCCTCGGTCATGAAATACCGGACAAATTCCCAGGCTGCTTCGGGCGCCTTGCACTTGGAGGAGATGGCATAGCCATCGTTCAGGCTCAGCACATTGCCCACGCCCTCGCTGGTGGGGAAGCCGATGAACACGCCCTTGTCCTGGAAAGCGGACATATTGTACTGAATATCCCAAAAATCGCTGAGATAAGTCATCATCAGCATCTGTTTGCCGTTGGCAATGCGGGTCTGGTCAGACTCATATTCGCCGTAATCGTAGTTCTCCCAGTCAAATTCAGAGGGGAACATTTTCACGAACTCCAGCAGGTCGATAAAGGCCTGGCTGTCGAAGTTGCATTCGCTGGCGGCCCAGTCCACAAAGGTGTCCTCATCCAGCATGAGCATATACTGGAGGATATCACTGCGGGTCACGCCCTCGCTGAAGATCGTGCAGCCATCAGGCATCTTGGCATAGGCGGCCTTCAGGTCATCCACCGTCCAGCCCGGCGTGTCGCCGACCACATCCCGGTTGCCCATGACAGTCATCACGGAGAATGTGGCGCAGGTGCGGTACATTTTGCCGTCCATCTCCAGGGCGTTGCGGATCGTGGGCATGATGTCATCCTTTTTGATCTCGCTGTCTGTCTCCATGAAGGGATACAGATCCGTCAACAGGCCCTTGGCCTCCATCTGCTCAATGGGCAGGCCGCTGGTATAGATGATGTCGGGCATGTCACCGGAGAGGATCTCCGTGGTCAGCTTCTGAATGCCGGCCTCATAATTTTCATCTGTATTGTATTCCGAATAGTCCTTGATTTCAATCCGGTAATCGGGATTGGTCTTGTTGAATTTCAGGACCTGACGTTTGGTGTCCCAATCCAGATACTGGGTGCCGAGTGTCAGGGTTTCTTTCTGGGCCACATCTTTGGCGGGGGTTCTGGTCAGCGTGACCAGTTCCACCACAGGGGTATTGCTGGAATAATCCTGGGTCAGCGCCACGATCACGCCGTCGCTGATAGCGGCGAAGGTGCGGACATAGTCGCTGTCAATGTCGCAGCTGATCCAGTTCAGCACTTTCTCGTCAGTGGCCACGCCGTCAGCAATTTTCACGCCGTACAGATTGGCGCCGTTGGTGTAGAATGCGTCATAGTCGCCGCTGCCGGTGGTCAGGTTCCAGGCATTGTCGGGCAGCTTCTCGCAGTACACATCCGAAGTCTTTGCCACAGGATCAATGCAAATCAGCTGAAAGCTGTCATTCCAGATGGTGGCACAGACCTTGCCGTCGCTGAGTTTCAGCAGGCTGTTGATCCCGCCGCTGTCGGACTCGTAGGTGTAAACCAGAGCGCCGGTTTCGTCAATGACCACCACCCGGCTGTCCAGACCGATGTAGTAATACCCGTCCTGGTAGACCATAGTCTGCACATAGTCGTTTTCCGTCAGGTTCAGACCGGTCATGTCTGCTTCTCCGGCCACGGCACCGTCAGGACCCAGCTTCATGATCTGGTATGTATTGGTGCTGCCGGTGTAGTAATCCCATTTGCTCTGGGTGTTCTCATCAAACCCTTCGGGCAGTTCGAAGCTGTAAATGCTCTTGACCACCAGCAGATACACATTGCCGTCTGCATCCGCATCGATGCCCTGCACATTCACATAGCCCTCCACGCCGTCGGGCAGCGTCTCCTGCTGGTAGCCGCTCATGTGGGTCACCTTGCCGTCCATATCCATTTTATACAGCCGGGT
>JALFTG010000109.1 GCA_022779345.1 Oscillospiraceae bacterium
CTGGACTGGCTGCGGGAGCGGGCGGTGGAACTGCTGGCCCCGAAACGGGTGCCCCATGTGATGGGGTGCGCGGAGGAGGCAGTCCGCCTGGCTGCGCGCTGGGGTGCGGACCCCTATGACGCCGGGGCCGCAGGTCTTCTGCACGATATTACCAAAAAACTCACGGTAGATGAACAGTTGCTATTGTGTGACAAATATGGTATCATAATCGATATGTCTGTGCCGGGAACGGAAAAAACCCTGCACCAGATCACCGGCGCCGCCATGGCGTGGCACGAATTCGGCGTCAGCCCGGCCATCCGGGACGCCATCCGCTGGCACACCACAGGCAAGCCGGATATGACGACATTGGAAAAAATCATATACCTGGCGGATTATATAGAACCGACACGGAATTTTGACGGCGTGGAACCTCTGCGGCAGCTGTGCTACGAGGATCTGGACGCGGCCATGGAACTGGGCCTGCGGATGACCATGGATGATCTGGTCTCCAAAGGTCTGCCGGTGCTGGAGGTGTCGGGCCAGGCATATTTGTGGTTTCATAATCGAAGGGAAGGATAAGCTTGAAACTTTTTGGCGGAAGCAAGAACGGAAAACATACCGGCGGCGCCGGGCATCCGGAACCGTCCCGGTATGATCCGGACGCCACCGCGGGATTTGCCGCGGTGGAGGATCCTCAGTCTGCACCCCAGCCCCCCGCGGAGCAGCCCCCCGTCCGGCCGGACCCGGTGTCCCAGCCCCCTGTGCAGGAGGAGCCTCCGGTTCCGGAAACCCCGGTGCAGGCTCCGGTGGAGGAGCCCGTCCCGAGTATGACCGTGGACAAAGACAAGGAGGACGGCTTTATCAACTCCATTGTGGAGGCCGTGGGCCTGGCAGAGCAGCAGGGCGCGGAACCGTCCAAACCGGAAAAGACAAAAAAAGAGCCGAAAGGGAAGCGGAGCGACCCTGCCCCGGCTGTGACGCCTCCGGTCCCGCCTGAGGCACCGAAAAAGTCCGGCAAGGGCAAAAAGGCGGCCATCATTGCCGGCAGCGTGGTGGGCGTCATCCTGCTGATCGTTGTGGCGGCGCTGTTTGTGATGAAGATGTGGATCACTGCCCCGGACTTCAGCGACAATGACACACTCGCCACGCCTACGCCCACGCCTTCGGCAGATGTGACGGCCGAGCCGGACGGCGAAGCTCCGGATGAGGAGACCGGCACGGGCCGGAAGAAAGGATGTTATACCTTCGCCATCGTGGGTGCCGATGTGGCCAGCGGCAACACGGACACCATCATGGTGGGCCGTCTGGATACGAAAGAGGGCACCCTGAATGTCATCAGCATCCCCCGGGATACCCTGATGAACTACGGCACCAGCAAGATCAACGCTGCCTATGCCATCGGCGAGAACAAGGAAAAAGGCAAGGGTGTGGAAAACCTGCTGAAGGAACTGAAGAAGCTGGTGGGCTTTGAAATCGACAGCTACGCCGTGGTGAACACCAAGGCCGTGGCGGAACTGGTGGATGCCATCGGCGGTGTGGAATACGATGTGCCTGTGGATATGATCTATGACGATCCCTATCAGGACCTGCACATCAACATCAGAAAAGGCGTCCAGACCCTCAACGGTGAGGACGCGGTGAAGGTCCTGCGCTACCGCCATGGGTATGCCGACGGCGATATCGGCCGGATCAATGTCCAGCAGGACTTCCTCATGTCCCTGGCCAGACAGATGCTGTCTCTGGGGAATATCCCCAACCTGAGCAAGGTCATCCAGGTCTATGAGGACAATGTGACCACGAACCTGAGCTCCGGCAATGTGCTGTTCTACGCCACGGAGTTCCTGAAGCTGAAGGCGGAGAACATCCATTTCATGACCCTGCCCGGCAACACCAACGGCAGCATCAACGGCATCAGCTATGTGTTCATTGATGTGGACGCCTGGCTGGAGATGATCAATGAGTATCTCAACCCCTTCTATGCGGAAGTGACCTCCGCCAATGTGAGCATCAAGACCTCCACGGACGGAGTGTCCTTTACTTATACCGAAGGCGCATAAATTGATAGCAGAGGATGATTTTATGTTAAAACCCGCAGAAATGGCCAGACTGGCCGTCCAGGCTATGGAAGACAAGAAGGCACAGGACATTACCCTGATGCGTACCACGGATGTGACCGTGCTGGCGGATTATTTCGTCATCTGCACCGCCGCGTCCACCACCCAGGTCAAGAGCATCTCTGATGCGGTGGAGTATGTGCTCACCGAGGCCGGTGAACCGCCCCGCCGGCGGGAGGGCGAGCGCTCCAGCGGCTGGGTGCTCATCGATTTCGGCTGTGTGATCGTCCATGTGTTTATGGAAGAAGCCCGGGAGTTCTACGATCTGGAGCGTCTGTGGGCAGACGCGGAAAAGATCGATATTGCAACATTAAACTGAATAGAGAAAGAGTGTAGACAAGATGAATTACGATTTTGCTTCCATCGAGAAAAAATGGCAGAAAAAGTGGCTGGACGAAAAAACCTATGCCGCTGTGAACGGTGACACCACCCGCCCCAAGTTCTACGGCCTGATCGAGTTCCCCTATCCCTCCGGCCAGGGTCTGCATGTGGGCCATCCCCGGCCCTTCACGGCTATGGATATTATCTGCCGGAAAAAGCGGATGGAGGGTTATAATGTGCTGTTTCCCATCGGGTTTGATGCTTTCGGCCTGCCCACGGAGAACTACGCCATCAAAAACCACATCCATCCCCGGATTGTCACTGAGCAAAATATCAAGAACTTTACTGCACAGCTGCAGATGCTGGGCTATTCCTTTGACTGGGACCGGTGCATTGACACCACGGACCCCAAGTACTACAAGTGGACCCAGTGGATCTTCCTGCAGATGTACAAGCACGGTCTGGCCTATAAGGCCACCATGCCCGTGAACTGGTGCACCTCCTGCAAGTGCGTGCTGGCAAACGAGGAAGTGGTGGAAGGCGTTTGCGAGCGGTGCGGCAGCCCGGTTATCCAGAAGGAAAAGAGCCAGTGGATGCTGAAGATCACCGAATATGCCCAGCGCCTGATCGATGATCTGGACGAGGTGGACTATATCGAGCGTGTCAAGATCCAGCAGAAAAACTGGATCGGCCGCTCCACCGGTGCGGAGATCCGGTTCCAGAGCACCGCCGGTGATGTGATCACCGTGTTCACCACCCGGCCTGACACCCTGTTCGGCTGCACCTATATGGTCCTTTCCCCGGAGCACGCCTATGTGAAGAAGTGGGAGAGCCTGATCAGTAACTACGATGAGGTCCAGGCCTATGTGGACGCCGCCGCCCGGAAGAGCGAGTTTGAGCGCACCGAGCTGAGCGGCGACAAGGAAAAGACCGGCGTCCGCCTCCAGGGCGTCATGGCCATTAACCCTGCCAACGGCAAGGAAGTGCCCATTTTCATCTCTGACTATGTTCTGGCTACCTACGGCACCGGCGCCGTTATGGGCGTGCCCGGCCACGACCAGCGTGACTGGGATTTCGCCACCAAGTTCGGCCTGCCCATCATCGAAGTGGTGAAGGGCGGCGATGTGACCAAAGAGGCCTTCATCCTGAAGGATGACACCGGCATCATGGTCAACTCCGGGTTCCTGAACGGCATGACCGTGAAGGAAGCTATCCCCGCCATGACCAAATGGGTGGAGGAGTCCGGCATCGGCGACGAAAAGGTCAACTATAAGCTCCGCGACTGGGTGTTCTCCCGTCAGCGGTACTGGGGCGAGCCCATCCCCATGGTGAACTGTCCCAAGTGCGGCTGGGTGCCCCTGCCCGAGAGCGAGCTGCCCCTGGTCCTGCCCGATGTGGAGAACTATGAGCCCACCGACAACGGCGAATCCCCTCTGGCCAAGATGACCGACTGGGTGAACACCACCTGCCCCAAGTGCGGCGGCCCCGCCCAGCGGGAAACGGACACCATGCCCCAGTGGGCGGGCTCCAGCTGGTACTTCCTGCGGTACATGGATCCCCATAATGACGAGGCCCTGGTGGGCAAGGACGCCATTGAATACTGGAACCAGGTGGACTGGTACAACGGCGGCATGGAGCACACCACCCTGCATCTGCTGTACTCCCGGTTCTGGCACAAGTTCCTGTATGATATCGGCGTGGTGCCCACTGCCGAGCCCTATCACAAGCGCACCAGCCACGGTATGATTCTGGGCGAGGGCGGTGAAAAGATGTCCAAGTCCCGGGGCAATGTGGTCAATCCCAACGACATCGTGGATCAGTACGGTGCGGACACCATGCGTCTGCACATCATGTTCATCGGCGACTTTGAGAAGGCCGTCTCCTGGTCCAACGAGGCCGTGAAGGGATCCAAGCGGTTCCTGGACCGTGTGTGGAACCTGATGGAGAAGTGCACCGACTCCCTGGAGCTGAGCCCTGCCAACGAAGCCAGCGTCCACCGGACCATCAAGAAGGTCACCGAGGACATCGACCAGCTGAAGATGAACACCGCCATTGCCGCCATGATGGCCCTGGTGAATGAGTTCTATGCCAACGGCTGCTCCAAGGGCGATGTGAAGACCCTGTTGCTGCTCCTCAGCCCCTTTGCCCCCCATATCGTGGAAGAGATGTGGGAGCTGATGGGCTTTGCCGCCGCGGAAGGGAAGATGGCCTGCCAGACGGAGTGGCCCGCGTACGACGAGAGCAAGATGGTGGAGCACGAGAAGGAGATCGCCGTGCAGGTGAACGGCAAGCTCCGCAGCACCGTGAAGGTTCCCGCCGACTGCGATGACGAGACCGTCATTGCTGCCGCCACCGCCGATGAGAAGATCCGCCGCCAGATGGAAGGTATGCAGCTGGTCAAGACCATCGTGGTGAAAAATAAGCTGGTGAATCTGATTTTGAAGCCTGCCAAATAAGTTCTCCTTGACAAAGTAACAATTACTTATTATAATATCAATGTTGACGCCATAGAAACCGTTTATGGCCCTTGAAACACTGAAAAGTGATTTTGGAGGGAGGGAAACCAGATGTCAGAAATTATCGTCAGAGAGAATGAATCTCTGGATAACGCTCTTAAAAGATTCAAACGCGACTGCGCCAAAGCAGGTATTCAGCAGGACCTGAGAAAGAAAGAATACTACCAGAGCCCCAGCGTGAAACGCCGCAAGAAATCCGAGGCTGCTCGTAAGAATAAGAAAAAGCGTTATTATTGATTATCGAATGAAAAGCGGGAGCACGATGTCGTGCTCCCGTTTTTACAGTTTGGAGGTTTTCCCATGGCACGGATTCTGATCAGCGAGAAGCCCATTCAGTCCTATGAAATGGACCGGTATCAGTATTATTCTCCAACCCGCTTTCTGCGGCTCACATCCAATGAGATGTTTGTGGCCCTCCGGGCTATGGGGTATCCCTATCCCGCCCTGCGGGACAGGCTGGGCGCCACCTGGATGATGGGCGGCGTGGACCTGCGGATCCTGCGGGATGTGCAGAGCACAGGATATGACCAGCCGGTGCAGCTGTATGCAGAATCCCTGGAGCGGACAAAGACCGTTTTTCTGGCCCGGATCACTGCAGTATTGCATGATCAGCCCATCGCGGACCTGACGGCCACGGCCATGGCCGTCTCCATGCAGGCCCGGCATATCCTGCCCACCGGGCAGGTGGCGGAGGGGCTTGGCGCCCCGGAGGTGCCGCTGACTCCTGCAGCCCCGCCCCGGCTGACCCTGCCGGAGACCATGAACCATGCGTTTGATCTGCCCATCCGCAGCTATGACTGCGACCGGAACGGCCATGTGGCCGGATACCGGTATGCCGACTTTGTGTGTGAAGCGGCGGGATACTGGGATCAGGGCAGACATCAGAAGGCAGACCGGCTGCGGATCGAGTATTCAGCCGAGTGTCTGCCGGGGGACACCCTGTCCCTCTACACGGCGCCCTCGCCGGAGGGCACCTTTGTGAAAGGGGTGAAGCAGGACGGGCGTTTGTCTTTCAAAGCCTGCCTGCGGATGGATTCGTAAAAAATAGTTTACATAACAACTGGAGTGATGAAGAAATTGGCAATGCATAAGATCATCGATGTGCCGATCCTTGCCTATGAAATGGACTATTATCAGTATATTCCGCCCTCCCATCTCATGCGGCTGACCTCCACCACCGCCTTCGGTGCCCTGTGGACTTACGGATACAGCTATCTGGACCTGCTCAACGAGCTGGGGGCTACCTGGATGATGGGCATGGTGGATATGCATGTACACAAAGACCTGTCGGTCACCCGGGAACCGGAGCTGATCTCCATGTATGCCTCTCCGCTGTACCGGACACCCGCCAACTTCATGATCCGGGTGATCGCCCGGCATGGGGAGGAAGCGGTGTCCACCACGGATGTGTGCGTGCTGGTAGTGAATTTCAAGGAGCGCCGGGTATTGCACACGGATGAGGTTGTGGCCCGGCTGGGCAGTCCGAAGGAGGCTATTGTCCTGCCGCCGCCGGAGCGGCTGCAGATGCCGGAGGATCTGGAATTTGTCATGGATCAGCCGGTGCGGTTTTATGACTGCGACCGGAACCAGCATCTGAATGCCTACCGATACGCGGATTACATCTGTCAGGCCGGCGGATACTGGGATCACGGGAAACATGTGAAAGCTGACCGGCTGCGGATTGAGTACGACCGGGAGTGCCGTCCGGGGGAGACGCTGACCATCGCCAAGCGGGAAATCGCCGGGGACGGCACCTATGTGCAGGGCAACAAGCAGGACGGTACCCTGTCTTTCAAAGCGCTGCTGAAACTGGAAGAGGCAGCGGAGTGCTGATGGAACTGATTTTCAACAATTATATCAGCGGCCACGACATGGATTATTACCGCTATGTGTCCCCGTCTGCCTACCTGAAGATCGGGGAATCTGCCGGGTTTGCGGCGGCGGAGCGGGCCGGGTTTTCCATGCAGCGGATGATCGATGAACTGGATGCCACCTGGATGACCGCGTCCGTGGTGCTGGACATTCTGGAGGACATCAACACCGTGGGCATGGCCCAGGTGTATGCCGACCCGGTTACTGTGGACGGCGTGCTGTTTCACGAGTGCATCTGCATCCACCGGGACGGCCGCCCCATTGCCCGGTGCGTGATGCACACCATGGCGGTGAATTTCACCACCCGGAAAGTGATCCGGCCGGAGGAGCTCCTGGCCCATTTTGGTATGCCGCTGGTGCCCGGCCCCGGCATTCCGCCCCGGCTGGTGATGCCGGAGGACATGGCACTGAAAGACCGGTTCACCGTGCGCTATTCCAACTGTGACCACAACCGCCATCTCCGGGCCAGCGCCTATGCGGATCTGGTGTGCGATGCGGCGGACTACTGGTCCGGGGAGACCCGGAAAAAAGCCCGGCACCTGACGCTGGAATACCTGGGCGAATGCCGGGTAGGGGAGACGCTGGATCTGTACCGCCGGGACACGGATGCGGGAATCCTGATCAGGGGCGTCCGGGGAGACGGCAAGGATTCTTTCCGGGCAAATTTCGTAATGGAGTGAACGACCCATGCAGTTTCATAAAATTTTTCCTAATGTCGCCATGGACTATTTTGGCTATGTCGGCCCCGCTGCCACCATGCGGGAGGTGTGCGAATGCATCGCCATTGATACCGATCACGATGGTGTTGGGTTCCGGCGGATGATCACGGAACTGGGTGCCACATGGATGATGGGCCAGGTGGTGCTGGAGGCGTTTCATCCGATTCGCTCCGCCATGGAAGTGGTGATCGAGACGCTGCCCTATGAGAAGATGGGTGTTGCGGTGATGCGCCGGGCGGAAATCCGCCATGAAGGCGAGCTGATGTTCCGCCAGACCAACAAGACCCTGCCGGTGTCCTTTGCCCGGCGGAAGGTGCTGGACCCCCAGACTTACGCATATATGTGGGAGACTCCTGCCGGCGAACCGGGTGAGGATTTCGGATGGGTGGACCTTCCGGAGGATCTGGAGCTGGTGGAGCGGTACCCGGTGAAGCACTGTGACTGCGACACCAACGGCCATCTGACGGCCTTCCGCTATGTGGATCTGATCTGTGAGCTGTCGGGCTACTGGGGCCCGGAACTGCACCAGATCCGCCGCCTCCAGGTGGACTTCCGGAAGGAATGTCTGCCCGGGGAGACCATCGACCTGTACCACGGCGTGCGTGACGGCATCCACTATGTGGCCGGATACCATGCCGACGGGAGACCGTCCTTCCACGCCAGCCTGGAACTGGCGGAGGAGACCTGCCCCCGGGTGGCGGACGAGCTGAACTTCGTCATGCCCACACTCCGGTGAACATCCTGCCAAAAACCGGCCGGAGGATGAAACATCTGTCATCCTCCGGCCGGTTTTTTATCTGGTTTTCTGTTCCTTGGCGGCTCGCTGATCTTTCAGCAGGGCACCGTTGATGGTATAGAGCAATTCGGCGATCACATGGCTGGGAGTCTGCATTCCGCCCTCCATCCAGTTGCTGATGATGGACTGGGTACCGGACAGCACATAGTCAAAGATCAGTTCCCCGATGACCGGATCAGCCTGGGAACTGCGGCGGACGCCAGCCTCCATGATGCTCCGGTACCGGAAATCCACACCGATCTCCTCATACTCCTGATCGGAGATCCGCAGGGCGGCATAGCACACATCCCAGTTGTCCCGGATGGTGTCCAGCAGGGCATTGTAATAGGCCAGACCGTCGATCCGCTTGTACTGCACCAGCACCTGCTGAATCTCATCGTGGAGTTCCTGGACAATGGAGCGCAGCAGATCGTAAATGTCCTCATAGTTGGCATAGAATGTGGTGCGGTTCACATCCGCCCGCTTGCAAATGTCTGTGACGGTCACCTTGCTCAGGGGGGTGGTCTTGAGAATGTCCAGCAGTGCCTGACGGATGACCATGCGGGAATAGGACCGCTTCCGGTTCATTTTTTCCGATTCCATAGGGAGCCTCCCGGGATCCGGCGGATTATGCCGGTATTTGACCATAGTATGTCATATCCGGCTGAAAAAATCAACACTCTGTTGGAGTCAAAACACTGTATTCTAAAATGTCCGGTAAAGTTTTTCAGTCAATTCTGAAGAAATTGTTCAGAATCCAACGAAAATCAACAATTTGTTGGAATCAGAACAAACTGTAGAAATTTGATGCTTGTATCCGAAAGGGGGATTCAATAAAATAAGAAATATCTTGAGATCACCTCCGATACCTGCCGGGACGCGGGAAACCCCGGAAGCGGGGGACGAATCAGGATGTATGCTTTCATCATTGTCATGACGACTGGGACAATCGGATCGAGAGATCCAAAGCGTCATGAGCATGTAATATCTCCTTTCAAAACGAGACCGTCCGGAGGGACGGTCTTGTTTTGTTCTGCCGGATATTTCCCGGCATTGAGACATAATTTTCCACTCCGGACAACGGCCTCTTGCATACAACCGTCCGGTCTGATACAATAGAAAAACAGTCTGAAATGACATTTTTCTGACAGGAGGAAGAACTATGGATATGAAAGAGACAACCCGCGTGGAAGTGACTGCGGCGGATGTGGATGCCACCGGTACCATGCCCCCCAGCCGCCTGATTCAGCTGCTGGTGCTGGCCGGCATGGAGCGCAACCGTCTGGAGGGCGGCGGCAAGACGGCCCTGCGGGCGGCCTTCGGCGCGGCGTGGATGTTCCGCCGGATTTCCGTGGAGCAGTACCTGCCCGTGAAGGAGGGCGATGTGCTCCAGGGATACGGCTCCGGCCGGACCATGCTGGCCCAGGAATATGTGGAGCGGGGTGAGTTCCGCCGGGACGGAGAACTGGTGGGTCGGTGCGATCTGGTCATGATGCCCGTGGACCTGAAAAAGCGGCTGAAGCTGAAGCCCGAGGAAGTGGACGGTCTGTATGCCACGAAGCCCCTGAACGAGGTGCCGGACTTCCCCCGCCTGGAGATGCTGAAAGAGTTCGATTACCCCACGGAAAAAGAAATCACCACCGCGGACTGTGATGAGAACGCCAACCACTTCGGCTCCCACAACTATGCGGACCTCATCTGCCGGGAGACCGGCTTCTGGGCCGGGGAGACCCGGATGATGACCCGGCTCCAGATCGACTATATCAAGGAGTGTATGCCCGGCGACCACATCCGTCTGGGCACCATTGTCCGGGATGGGGTTTACATCGTGCAGGGCATCCATGTGGATGGCCGTCCCTGCTTCAACGCCCGGTTTGAATATGTCTGAGCACCCCATCCGCCTTGTTGCTGTGGATCTGGACGGAACGCTCCTGCGCAGCGACAAGACTGTGGGGGAGCGCACGGTCACGGCCATCAATACCGCCCTGGAACGGGGGATTGAGGTGATCTTCTGTACCGGGCGGAGCCGTGCCCAGCTGCAGAGCTATCTGCCCCTGTTCCCCCGGATGCGGTATGTGATCTCCTCCGGCGGCGCCGCAGTGTATGATGTACGCAGCTGGGAAACCGTGATCTCCAACCAGCTGTCCCCGGAGCTGACGGAGCGGGTGCTGGCCATCGGGGAGACGCTGGACTGTATGCCCTTCCTGTCCGTCGGCGGCCGGACGATCTATCCCGCACCTATGGCGCCGCTGGCCCCGGAATACGGGCTGGCCGCGTACATCTATGAAATGGAAAACTTTGCCACAGGCGTGGAGGATGTGTACCGCTGGTGGCGGTCCGATCCCCGGCCCACGGAGTCCGTGGCCCTGTACTTCCGGGACAATTCGCCCCGGGAGGTGGTGGCCCGGGCGCTGGAGGGCGAGCCTGTATTCCTGTGTCACCCGGAGGAGCCCTCCGTGGAGATCAGCTCCGTGTATGCGGACAAGGGCCGGGCTCTGACGGCCCTGTGTGCTTTGCTGGACATCCCGGTAGAACAGACGCTGGCCATCGGGGACAGCGACAATGACCTGCCGGTACTGCGGACGGCTGGGCTGGCGGTGGCCATGGAAAATGCGTCAGAAGATGTGCGGGCCATGGCGGATTTTGTCACCGCCGACTGCAATCATGACGGGGTCGCCGCGGCGCTGGAGCGGTTCATTCTGCGCTCTTGACATTCATTTTTTATTGATGTAGTATCAATAAGTCACTATCTGAAACATCATTAAAAAAACGGAGAATCGTACCAATGGCAATGAATCAGCCGGCCAATGCCGATAAAATGGGCGTCATGCCCGTCAACCAACTGCTGCTGTCCATGGCAGTACCCATGATGCTGTCCATGATGATGAACGCCCTGTATAATGTGGTGGACAGTGTGTTTGTGGCCCGTCTCAGCGAGGATGCGCTGACGGCGGTGTCCCTTGCTTTCCCGCTGCAGAACATCATGATTTCCATGGGTGTGGGCATTGGCGTGGGCGTCAGCGCCCTGCTGTCCCGGATGCTGGGGCAGGGGGAACAGGAGCAGGCGGATCACATTGCCATGCAGGGCTTTGTGCTGGCCATCATTGCCTACGGAATCTTTGTACTGCTGGGCCTGTTTTTCCTGAAGCCCTATGTGACCAGCCAGGTGGACCAGACGCTGGAGAATGCCCGGGTGGTCACGGATAGCTGCATTGTCTATCTGCGGATCTGCTGTCTCATGTCCTTCGGCCTGTGTCTGACCACCCTGGTGGAAAAGCTGCTGAGCGCCACGGGCCGGACACTGTATACCATGGCGATCCAGATGGTGGGCGCCATCACCAATATCATTCTGGACCCGATCCTGATTTTCGGTCTGCTGGGTGCTCCCCGGATGGGCGTGGCCGGTGCAGCCCTGGCTACGGTGACGGGGCAGATTCTCAGCGGTGTGCTTGGGCTGATCCTGAACCTGAAGTGCAACCACGATGTGCATTTCCGGGTGCGGCTGATGAAGCCGGACTTCCGGCTGATGGGGACGATCCTGAAGATCAGCATCCCCTCCATCCTCATGTCCTCCATCAGTTCCGTGCTCAGCTACTTTGTGAATATCATCCTGTACGGCTTCTCCTCCACGGCTGTGGCGGTGTACGGTGCGTACTTCAAGCTGCAGAGCTTCATTTTCATGCCCATCTTCGGCCTGAACAACGGCATGGTGCCCATTGTGGCGTATAACTACGGCGCGGGAAATCCCGACCGGATTCACAAGACCGTGCGGCTGTCCATGCTGTATGCGGTGAGCATCATGGTGGTGGGCCTGCTGGTGTTCCACCTGTTCCCGGAGAAACTGCTGGCCATGTTCAACGCCTCAGACTATATGCTGGAGATCGGCGTGCCGGGCCTGCGGATCATGAGCCTGTCTTTTGCGTTTGCTGGGATCTGTGTGATCTCCGGTTCCGTGTGCCAGGCTTTTGGCTATGCGGTCTACAGCCTGATTATCTCCGTCCTCCGGCAGCTGGTGGTTCTGCTGCCCAGTGCCTATCTGCTGAGCCTGACAGGGGTCGTGACCAATGTGTGGTGGGCCTGGCCCATTGCGGAGATCATGTCCCTGTGCGCCAGCCTGTTCTTTGTCAACCGCACCTATAAAAAGACCGGTATGAGCATGAGAAACGCCTGACCGGTCCCGGAGAAGGAGAGAATCACACAAAAAGTATCCGTCTGATCCGTCTGCCCGGCGTGGATGCGAAGCAGGTTTTAGCCACTTCCGTGCAGGGCGGCCGCCATGTGGCTGTCTGCCGGCCGGACACCTGGCAGACCGGGATATATTTCTTTGATGTTTAAATAAACTGCCGGGGAAGTCTGCTGACGCAGGCATCCCCGGCGGTTTTCTTCATATTCTGCAGAAAAAGCACTTGCCGCAGGCAAGTGCTTTTTTGCTTCTGAAACGCTCATCAGCACGCTACTAATTTAAACGGATGAAGTTCGAAATAGGAAACATCTATTTTGCTATTGACATTTTTAGTCTTTATTGTTAAAATAACAACAAAGATTGTTAGATGGTACAAATCCTGATGCAGGGTATGCAATCTGGTAGGTCTGCTGTGTGCCAAAACTAATCAATCATATGCAGAATGTAAGGAGAGAGTAAAAATGAAAATGAAGAAAATCGTCGCATTGTTGCTGTGCATCTGCATGGTTGCTTCTCTGGCCGCCTGCGGCTCCAAGGAAGCGGAACAGCCCAAAGAGGCCGAGTACAAACTGGGTATGGGCATCGTGGTAAATATGGACAGTTCAAAAGAAGCCAACGCACAGGTGGATGCCACCGTTGCCGCGGTTGTGCTGGATGATGCCGGCAAGATCGTTTCCTGCCGCATCGATGTGGCCCAGAACAAGATGAATGTTGCCGACGGTGTGGTGGATCCCGCACAGGCCTTCAAGACCAAGATGGAGCTGGGTTCTGACTACGGTATGGCTGGCAACCCCTATTCCGCTGACAACAACGGAGACGGCAAGGTTCTGGAGTGGAACGAGCAGGCCATGGCTTTTGAGAGCTATGTGGTCGGCAAGACCGCCGATGAGATCGACGCCATGACCACCCAGGAAGTCAACGGCCACCAGATCTCCACGGATGATGCCCTGCTGTCCGCCGGCTGCACCATCCAGATCAACGATTTCAAGACTGCTGTTGTGAAGGCCTGCAAGGACGATCAGGCCGTGACCTTCACCTCCGACGGTGAATTCACCGTCGGCGTCGCTGCCAAGACTACCGCTGCCGAATCCACCGCCGCTTCCGCTGATGCTGACGGCGTGGTGAAGATGTACACCGATTTCGCCGCGGCTGTTGTGGCCGATGGCAAGATCATCGCAGCTCTGAATGACGCCATTCAGCCTGTCATCACCATCGGTGTGAACGGCGAGATTCTGGATACCGCCTTCAAGGGCACCAAGCGGGAACTGAAAGGGGACTACGGCATGGCTGGCAACCCCTATTCCTCCGACAACAACGGAGACGGCCAGGTCCTGGAGTGGTATGAGCAGTCCGCCGCCTTCTCCGCTTATGTGGTCGGCATGACCGCCGATGAGGTGGCCGGCATCCAGACCCAGACGGTGGAAGGCCATGAGATCGCCGCTGATGATGCGCTGCTGTCTGCCGGCTGCACCATCCAGATCACTTCCATCCGTGCTGTCATGGCACAGGCTGCTGCTAATGTCCGCTGACCGGATGACTGATTTTTGAATAAAAGGAAAAGCACCGCGTTGAAAAAACTCAAGTCACTTTTCTGCCTATGTTTGGTTACAGGGCTGCTTGCCGCACTGGCAGGCTGCCCTGCAACTACAGTTACGGCAGAACCGAAGGGAATGGCATATTTCACCTATTTTGACACGATATCGTACATATACAGTTATGCGGGCGACAGCCAGGAGACCTTTGAGGCCAACTGCCAGGCCGCAGCCACGGTCCTGGAGACCTACCATCAGCTTTTTGATATCTATCACGAATATTCCGGAATCACCAACCTGGCAACCATTAACCGGAACGCCGGGGGAGAACCGCTGGAAGTGGATCCCGCGCTGATCGACTTCCTGCTTAATGCCCGGGAGATGTATGCCCTGACCGACGGAGAAATGAATATTATGCTGGGTTCGGTTCTGGGCCTGTGGCACGACTGCCGGGAAGCGGCGTCGGAAGATCCGGCAAATGCCCGGATTCCCACAGAAGAGGCGCTGGCCCGGGCTGCGGAGCATACCGATATCTCGACGCTGGAAATCGATCCCGAGAACTGTACGGTCCGGATCACGGACCCTCAGGCATCCCTGGATGTGGGCGCTCTGGCCAAGGGCTACGCCACTGAGCGGGCCGCGGAGTGTCTGGAAGAGACCGGGGTCAGCGGATATGTACTGAACATCGGGGGGAACCTCCGGATCATCGGCACCAAGCCTGACGGCAGCGAATGGATCACCGGCATCAAGGATCCGGCAGACCCGGAGCAGTATGTTGCCAAGGTCAGCCTTTCGGACACCTCGTGTGTGACCTCCGGAAACTATGAGCGGTATTTCACCGTGAACGGGGTCCGGTATCACCACATCATCGACAGGGATACCTGTATGCCGGCGGACTATTTCGCCTCTGTCACGGTGATCACGCCGGACAGCGCCCTTGCCGATGCGCTGTCCACCGCACTGTTCTGTATGAGCTATGAGGACGGTCTGGCCCTGGTGGAAAGCCTTGGAACGGTCCAGGTCCTCTGGATCCTGTCGGACGGAACCCAATACGAGAGCCCGGGCCTGGAGCTTCTGGAGTCGTAGCAACCCCGCTCCCCGGACATATGAAGGAGGAGAAACTGATTTGAAGAAAGACATTTCGTCTCTGCATGTTCCCCATAATAAACACACGGCCGCCTGCGAACCGGTGCGGATCGATCTGCCCCATGAGGTCGTTCTGCCTATGAATATGCAGTCCGGCCACGATGCGGTACCCATTGTCCAGGTAGGGGACCTGGTGAAGGTGGGACAGCTCATCGCCCGGGAGGAAGGACGGTTTTCGTCCCCGGTGCACGCCACCGTATCCGGCAAAGTGGTGGAGATCGGCTCCATGGACACCGCCAAGGGCAAGCCCACCGCCACGATCCGGATCGAGAGTGACGGGCGCATGGAGGTGGATCCCTCCGTAAAGCCCCCGGTGATCACAGACTGTGACAGTTTCCTGCAGGCAGTGCGGGACAGCGGCATGGTGGGTCTTGGCGGCGCTGCGTTCCCCACCTGGTCCAAATTCACTGAGGCAAAGAACCCGGACTATCATGTGGATACGGTCCTGATCAATGCCGCCGAGTGCGAGCCCTACATCACCAGCGACCACCGGATGATGCTGGCCCATCCCGAGCTGATTGCCGATGGCATTGCATATCTGCGCAAGTACATGAGCGAATACCTGGAAAACGCTGTTTACAAAATCTGCATTGAGAAAAACAAGCCAGACGCCATCGCGGTTCTGAAAAAGACCTTTGCGGGTCAGACGGATGTTCGGATTCAGGAACTGAACGCCGTGTATCCCCAAGGCGCCAAGCAGGTCATGCTCTACAACGCCACCGGCCGGGTGGCCGTGGCCGGAAACCGGTTCCCCTCTTTCGGGGCATTGATCATCAATGTGTCCTCTCTGGCCATGATGGCCCAGTGCCTGAACACCGGTATGCCCCTGGTGGAGCGGATTGTGACCGTGGACGGTCCTGCCGTGGAAAAACCCATGAACCTCATCGCACCCATCGGCACCCGGATCAGTGAGCTTCTGAAGTACACGGGCCTGAAGGCCGAACCCGGCAAGATCGTGCGTGGCGGCCCCATGAACGGCTCGGCCATCTGTTCTGCGGAGGACCCCATCGTGAAGGTGTCCAATGCCGTGCTGGTGTTTGACGAAAAGAGCGCCGCGCTTCCGGAGGCTTCCGCCTGCATCAACTGCGGCCGCTGCATCGAACACTGCCCCATCGGCATCAGCGTGGCCAATGTGGACCGGGTCATGAAAGTCAAAGACGAGGAGCGCCGGGTGAAGCTTCTGATTGACACCGGCGTTCGCCAGTGTGTGGACTGCGCCTGCTGTTCCTATGTGTGTCCTGCCCACCGGCCCCTGCTCCAGATCAACCAGCAGGCCAAGTCCTATCTGAAACAGTATGCTGCCGGACAAAAAGAAAAAGCGGGAGGTACCAAGAAATGACAAAACTCCTTATCTCTCCGGCGCCCCATATTCATGAGGCCGGGTCCTCCACCCGGCGGATCATGCTGGATGTGATCATCGCCCTGATCCCCGCCGCCATTGCCGGCGTGGTGATCTTTGGAATCTCCGCCCTGTGGACGATTCTGGTCTGCGTGGCATCAACGGTCCTGTCGGAGTTCCTGTTCAACCTCTGCGCCGGAAAGAAGCAGACCGTCGGGGATCTGTCAGCCGTGGTCACGGGCCTTCTGCTGGCGCTGAACCTGAGCACCAATGTGCCCCTGTGGCAGTGTGCCCTGGGCGGCGTGTTTGCCATGGTGGTGGTCAAGGGCTTCTTCGGCGGCATCGGCAAGAACCTTGTCAACCCCGCCATTGCAGCCCGGGTGTTCCTGCTGTTGGCCTTTACCGGCACGGTGGCCGGCGGCGCCGCTCCCGTAGCGGATGCCACTTCCTCCGCCACACCCCTTGTGACCATCAACCAGGGCGTCGAGGCAGCCAAAGCAATTTCCCTGTCGGACCTGTTCCTGGGCACCTACGGCGGCGCCATCGGTGAAACCTGCGCCGTTGCGCTGCTGCTGGGATTTGTGTACCTGGTGATCCGGAAGGTCATCAAATGGTATGTCCCCGTCTCTTTTGCTGCCACGGTCTTTGTCTGCGCCTTCCTCTTCGGCGGCTTTGACGCGGCCTATGCCCTGCAGCATGTTCTGGCGGGCGGTGTCCTGCTGGGCGCCATCTTTATGGCCACCGACTATGTGACCACACCTGCCACCGGAAAAGGCCGGGTGGTGTTCTGCATCGGCGCCGGTATCCTGACTTACCTGATCCGCCGGTTCGGCGCCTATCCGGAAGGCGTGTCTATTGCCATTCTGACCATGAACCTGCTGACACCCTTTATTTCCGACCTGACCAAGAGAAAGACACTGGGGGGTGTGAAATAATGAAAGTTCTGAAATCCGCACTCTGCCTGATCCTGATTGTCGCCGTGTTTTCTCTGGCGATGTTCGGACTGA
>JALFTG010000040.1 GCA_022779345.1 Oscillospiraceae bacterium
GCAGCTCCATCTCGATCTGCAGGGGCGTGTTGCCCAGCAGCCGTGCCAGCTGGGTCTCCGTGGTGATCTTGGTGGGCATCAGATTCAGAATCAGCAGATGCAGGGGGCGGATGTGCTGGGCGACGGCCCGCTGCTCGCTCATGACGAAAATATTTTCGGCCTCCAGCGTTTTGGCCGCCGGCAGATTTCCGGGAATCATGATAGGCATGATGAACTCTCCTCTCTGATCAAAAAAGAAACAGCCGCAGGGCTCCTGCGGCTGTGGAAGGTACCTGTATCGACCGGTCCGGGCGTCACGAATCGGGATGACACAGCACACATCGCCGCATCCCCCTGCACATGGATTCCGGATATCCGTAACGCCTCATGTTTCGCCCTACTTTCATACTATGTTGATAGGATGTTATCACAAAGCACCCCGTTTGTCAATGGGGCAGAAGGAAATTTCCTATTAACCTATTGACATTGTTGGTAAATAAAGGTATCTTACAATCATCAGCCGAAAAGAATGCCACGGCAAAGCGTTTGTGTTTGACACGGGGCAGAAGATGTGGCACAATAAAATATTATACCAGAAAGAGAGACCCAGAATGAAGATCACCGAACTGCTTCAGGCAGGAAAACCCTGCCTGTCCTTTGAAGTATCCCCTCCCACCTCCGCTGAGCGGTATGAAGAGATCACCGCCCTGGTGGACGAGGTGGCCGGACTGCACCCGGATTTTATGAGCGTCACCTACGGCGCCGGCGGCGGCACCAATGACTTCACCGTTCCCGTGGCCGCCCACCTCCAGGACGATTTCGGCGTGCCCACCGTGGCCCACCTGACCTGCATCAGCTCCACCAAAGAGCGGGTCCACGCCCAGCTGGACGCCATGCGGAAAGCCGGTGTGGAAAATGTGCTGGCCATGCGGGGGGACATCCCTGCCAACGCCCCGCCCCGGGACCAGTGGAAGTATCACTACGCCAGCGAACTGGTGGCAGAGGTGAAGGAATACGGCGGCTTCTGCATCGGCGGCGCCTGCTATCCCGAGACCCATCCGGAGTCTGCCAGCCAGAAAGAGGATATTCAGCATCTGAAGGAAAAGGTGGACGCGGGCTGTGAATACCTGACCACCCAGATGTTCTTTGACAACAATGTCTATTACAACTTCCTGTACAAAATCCGGGAGGCGGGCATCACCGTCCCGGTCATCCCCGGCATCATGCCTGTGACCAACGCCAAGCAGATCGGCCGCATCGCCAAGCTGTCCGGCGCCATGCTGCCCCAGCGGTTCAAATATATCGTGGACCGGTTCGGCGGCGATCCCGCATCCATGCGTCAGGCGGGCATCATCTATGCCTGTGAGCAGATCATCGACCTGTTCGCCAACGGCGTCCCCGCCATCCATGTGTATTCCATGAACAAGCCTTTTGTGGCCCAGCAGATCAGCGCCAACCTGTCTGAGATCGTAAAGAAATGACCTCAGTGCTTGCTCAGACCCCGAAGCTGCGGGACCTGGACATGAATCAGGTGTTCCGGTATATGGGGATGCGCCCGGAGGCGGCGGATGACGCTCTGCGTGCCCTGGCCCGGGACTGTCTCCCCGGGTTCCTGGAGGCTGCGAAACCCAGGGCCTGCTGCCTGATGGTGCCTGTCAAAGTGCAGGGGAATACGGTGAATTTCGGCGTATGCCGGGTGGAGAGCGCTGATCTGGCCCGGAACCTGACATCCTGCGGTGAGGCCATCCTGTTTGCTGCCACGCTGGGACCGGAGGTGGACCGCCAGCGGCGGACGGCTGCGGTGACCTCCCCCACGAAAGCCCTGATTCTCGATGCCATGGGCACCGCCGGGATTGAGGCGGTGTGCGACGGCCTGTGCCGCCGCTTTGCTGCGGAGCATCCGGGCCGGAAGCTCCGGCCCCGGTTCAGCCCCGGGTACGGGGATCTGCCCCTGGACTTCCAGCGGACGCTGCTGGGGATGCTGGACAGCCAGCGGAAAGCGGGCATCAGCCTGTCGGAAAGCCTGCTCATGGTGCCCCAGAAATCCGTGTCCGCCATCGTGGGCCTGGGGGAGAGCGGCTGCACGGCCCCGGACAGCGGCTGTGACATCTGTGAAAAGAAAGATTGTGAATTTCGCTTATGACACTTCTGGAATGTATCAACAGCGGCATGTTCTATCTGGACGGCGGCACCGGTTCTGTGCTCCAGGGCATGGGCCTGCAGCCGGGAGAACTGCCGGAGCTGTGGAACCTGACCCGGCCGGAGGACATTATCACCCTGGGCCGGTCCTATTACGAGGCCGGGAGCCACATGATCTGCTCCAACACCTTCGGGGCCAACGCCCTGAAGTATGACGGCCGGGACGGCCGCCCCACGGTGGAGACGGTGGTGACCGCCGCAGTGAACTGCGCCCAAAAAGCCCGGGACACCGCCGTGGGCGGCCAGCGGGACAAATTTGTCGCCCTGGATATCGGCCCGCTGGGCCGGATGCTGGAGCCCCTGGGGGACCTGCCCTTTGAAGCGGCGGTGTCCCTGTTTGCGGAAACCGTCCGGGCCGGTGCTGCCGCCGGGGCGGACTGCGTGCTCATCGAGACCATGAACGACGCCTATGAGACCAAGGCGGCGGTGCTGGCGGCGAAAGAGAACTGTGACCTGCCCGTTCTGGTCAGCAATGTGTATGACGAGACGGGCAAACTCATGACCGGCGCGACCCCGGAGGTCATGGCCGCCATGCTGGAGGGCCTGGGCGTGGATGTGATCGGCGCCAACTGTTCCCTCGGCCCGGCCCAGATGCTGAAGGTCCTGCCCCGTCTGGCGGCGTGCACCTCCCGTCCCATCCTCATGAAACCCAACGCCGGGATGCCCCGGGAAGTGGACGGGGAAACCCGGTACGATGTGGGGCCGGAGGAATTTGCCGCCCTCATGGCGGAGATGGCCCGCTGCGGGGCCCGGCTCATCGGCGGCTGCTGCGGCACCACGCCGGACTATATCCGGGCCGTGGGGAAGGCCACCGCCGGGATGACGCCCGTCCCCCTGACGGAGAAGCATCGCTCCGTGGTCACTTCCTACGCCCGGAGCGTGGAATTCGGCTCCCGCCCGGTGCTGATCGGGGAGCGCATCAACCCCACCGGCAAGAAAAAATGCAAGGAAGCCCTGCGAAGTCACGACATGGGCTATATTTTAAATGAAGCCATCACCCAGGAGGACCGGGGCGCCCGGATTCTGGATGTGAATGTGGGCCTGCCGGAGATCGACGAACCCGCCGTGCTCACGGACTGCGTCCGGGAGATTCAGGCCGTGACGGCTCTGCCCCTTCAGCTGGACACCTCCGACCCCGTCGCCATGGAACGGGCCATGCGGGTTTATAACGGCAAGCCCATGATCAACTCCGTGAACGGCAAGGCGGAGAGCATGGACGCGGTGTTTCCACTGGTGAAGAAATACGGCGGTCTGGTGGTGTGCCTGACCCTGGACGAGAACGGCATCCCGGACACGGCGGCGGAGCGTCTGGCCATTGCCCGCCGGATCGTGGAGCGGGCAGGGGAGTACGGAATCGGGAAAGAGGACCTGATCTTCGACCCTCTGGCCATGGCCATCTCCTCGGATTCCGGCGCCGCCATGGTCACCCTGGACACGGTGCGCCTGCTGAAAACGGAGCTGGGTGTCCACACGATGCTGGGCGTTTCCAATGTGTCCTTCGGTCTGCCCAACCGGGATTTCATCACCGCCGGATTCTTTACCCTGGCCATGCAGAACGGTTTGGACGCGGCCATCATGAACCCCTCCTCCACGGAGATGATGAAGGCCTATCATGCGTATCTGGCCCTCACCGGGCAGGACGCCAACTGTGTGGAATACATTGACTTTGCCCGGAACATCGTGGCCGATACGGTCACGGCAGCGCCCGCCGCCGGAGGGACTCCGGGCGCCGGGGACGGCCTGCGGGGCGCCATCATCCACGGCCTCCGGGAGGAAGCCGCCCGGGCGGCGCGGCAGTCGCTGGAAAGTGCCGATGGCCTGACGGTCATCAACGAGCAGATTGTCCCGGCACTGGATGTGGTGGGACAGGGCTTTGAAGCCAAAACCATGTTCCTGCCCCAGCTGCTCATGGCGGCGGAAGCGGCCAAGGCTGCCTTTGACGAAGTCCGGGCCACCATGCCCGCCGGGGATGCCGCCGGTCCCGCCGTGATTCTGGCCACGGTGAAGGGGGATATCCACGACATCGGCAAGAACATCGTAAAGGTCCTGCTGGAAAATTATGGTTACCGGGTCATTGACCTGGGTCGGGATGTGCCTCCGGAGACCATTGCCCGGGCGGCTGTGGAGCAGGATGTCCGGCTGGTGGGACTGTCCGCCCTGATGACCACCACTGTTCCCGCCATGGGGGAGACCATCGCCCTGATACGGCAGGTGAAACCCGACTGTAAAATCGCCGTGGGCGGCGCGGTACTCACCCAGGAATATGCCGACATGATCGGCGCTGATCAGTACGGGAAAACAGCCATGGAGATGGTCCGGTACGCGGAAGAAGTCTTTGGCAACTGAAGCAAGAAACAGCGTGTGTCCCTTTTGGGGGACGCACGCTGTTTCTACATGAAAAAGCTGCCGCAGAAACGATTCTGCGGCAGTTCAGCTGTCAGATTGTTTGGTCTGCTGGTTTCTCACCGGCTCTTCAGTCCATTGTACAGCATGAGAGAAATCGTTGCCAGGTACACCATCGTACCACCTACGAATACTGCCATAATATTCCCTCCTTGAAAAATCACGGCACAGGGTTTCTTTCCGCTTTTCCCGATGAACAGATGATCCGCCTTTGCACCCTCTGTTCATTCATACTATATTCCGTCAAAATGGAAATGTCAACCTTTATTTCTAAAAAATCTTTTATGCAATCAGTACAAAAATGAAACATCTGCTACACGGCCCGGACGGCGGAAGCCACAGGAAAACAGGGACGGGGTCTCAGACCCTGTCCCTGTTCTATCAGAAAGATTACTTCATGCCGTTTTCATAGGCCTGGATCATCTTTTTGACCATCTGGCCACCGACAGAGCCGGCCTGGCGGCTGGTCAGGTCGCCGTTGTAACCCTGCTTCAGGTTCACGCCCACCTCAGCAGCTGCCTCCATCTTGAACTTGTCCATGGCCTCACGGGCACTGGGATTCATGATGTTGTTGGAACTGGAACTGGTCATCGCTGTTTCACTCCTTCTCAAGTTGTGATCATCGATCCGATGATTCGCAGTTAGTTTGACCGGAGGAAAAGCGGATATGCGCCGGGTGCGTGGCAATTTCTGACACACTTTGCAAAGCTTTCAAAGAAACGGTCCCGGCGTTGCGCCGGTAGAATCATCAGGTGTGAAACACAATGCCCGCAATAGGCAGCTTTCCCGGAAAATCAGGATTTGATCAACTTTTTACGGAATTTTGCACTGTTCATCGATTGACAATTATATTGTGTTGTGATACATTGAAATAGAATCGTTTTTTGTCAGTTTTTTACAAATGAAACGATTCCAAAATGAAAATATTGGACATTATTGTGTAAAAAATTGTTACTAAATTGTAAAAAATCAAATGCCGGAGGTGTAATCCCGCGTGAAGCGTGATGTAACGCAGCAGGCAACTGAATACAGCAGGTCCCACCGGCGGAAGAAACGGTGGCAGCAGGTCATGACGGGCCTGGCGGCGGTCGTGGTGTTCTGCACGACCTACGCTCTGATTCTCCCGGCCATTACGCTGGAAGAACCGGTCTGCGGACTGGAGGAGCATGCACATACGGAAGCGTGCTATACCCAGGTGACCTCCGTGGAGGAGCTGGAACTGGTGTGCGCAGAACCGGTCCATGTCCATGATGAC
>JALFTG010000119.1 GCA_022779345.1 Oscillospiraceae bacterium
CATCCAGTCCAGCACTGCCCGGTTCACCCGGTTGGACAGTTCACTCTGGAGCAGACAGTCCTCCGCCGGGATGATATCATGGCTGCGCTGACGGTAGAATCCCGCCACGGGCCGCCCGTCCGCCCCGGTTCCCACGGACACGATGCTCTTGTTCCGGTACCGGTCCTGCCGGTCTGAGGGCAGGATCTCCGGAACGGTGTAATCGCAGCCGCCGATCCGGTGCAGGGCCTGATTCACCTTGTCCAGTTTCATCCGCAGTTCCTCCGCATATTCCATGTGCAGCGTGGCGCAGCCGCCGCACTTTCCATAGACCGGACAGGCCGGTGTGACACGGCAGGGGACAGGGGAGAGCAGGGTAACCGCCTTGCCGTAGGCCGCGGAAGCGGTGACCTTCAGGATCTTCACATCCCATTCCTCGCCCACGATCACGCCCCTGACAAATACTGCCCGACCGTCAATATGACAAACACCGCTGCCGTCGGCTGTATAGCCGGTAATACGGCAGGGATATACCTGATTCTTCTGTAAACTGGTCAAAAGGTTTCACCTCATGTGTCAGATTTGCCAAAATTTTTCTTTTAGACAGCCATTGTATCACGAAACTATGATAAAATAAAGACTTATCGGCGGAAGCAGTTTACAAATCCGGACACTTTGTGGTAAAATTAGTTTTAAATTCGCACAAAAACAAAGGAGAAATTGCTATGCAGCTTTCAAAACGCATGGATTTATTCGGCGTCAGCATTTTCAGCAAGCTGGCCGAAATGAAAAATAAACGCATCGCCGAGGGAAAACCGGTCTATGACTTCAGTGTCGGCACCCCCAACATTCCCCCTGCCCAGCACATTCTGGACACCATTGCCAGAGAGGTCAGCGATCCCGGTAACTATGTCTATGCTATCCAGGACCTCCCGGAGCTGCAGGACGCCGTCCAGGTCTGGTACCGCCGCCGCTACGGTGTGGAGCTGAATCCCCGCACCGAGGTTATCTCTCTGCTGGGTTCTCAGGAAGGCCTGGCCCACATCGGTCTGGCCTTTGCCGATGAAGGGGACACTGTGCTGGTGCCCGATCCCTGCTATCCCGTGTTCGGCGATGGTCCGCTGATTGCCGGTGCCCAGCTGTACTATATGCCTCTTCTGGAGGAGAACGACTATATCATCCAGCTGCAGGACATTCCCACAGAGGTGGCGAAGAAGGCAAAACTGATGATCGTCTCCTATCCCAATAACCCCACCACCGCCATGGCACCCGACAGCTTTTATCACGACCTGATCCGCTTTGCCAAAGACAATGACATCGTGGTGCTCCACGACAACGCTTACAGCGAACTGGTGTTTGACGGAAAGACCACCGGCAGCTTCCTGCGCTTTGAGGGTGCCAAGGATGTGGGCGTGGAGTTCAACTCCCTGTCCAAGACCTACGGCATGGCCGGCGCCCGGATCGGCTTCTGCGTGGGCAATCCCGATGTGGTGAAGGCCGTCAAGACCCTGAAGTCCAATATGGACTATGGTATGTTCATCCCCGTGCAGAAAGCCGCCATCGCCGCCATCACCGGCGACCAGAGCTGCGTGCCCGTGACCCGGGATGCCTATGAGAGACGCCGGAACCTGCTGTGCGACGGTCTGACCGAGATCGGCTGGAAGGTGGACCGGTGCTCCTCCACCATGTTTGTCTGGCCCAAAATTCCCGAGAAGTTTGCCACCAGCGAGGAGTTCGTCCTGGAACTCATGGATAAGACCGGCATGATCGTCACCCCCGGCAGCGCATTCGGTCCCCACGGCGAAGGCCATGTCCGTATGGCTCTGGTCCGCACCGAGGATGAAATCCGCACCGCCATCCAGGCCGTGAAGGAATGCGGCATTCTTGACTGAGCATCCAACAAAAATTTTAACAGCAGCCCCGGCAGCAGAGCAAATCTGCCGCCGGGGTTTTCGTTATGTTTCTGTAAAAATATTGCAACAATAAAAATCCGCTCCGTGGAGAATAATAATCGTGAATCAACCGGAACGGAGGGGAGAACATGAAAAAACGGGGGATGATTCTGCTGGTATGTCTGCTGCTGGCAGGCGTTCTGACCGGCTGCGGCAATCGGAACAAGAATAATGTGACGACCACACCCACGGATATAACGCCCCAGGTGACAGACAATACCATGCATGACAACAACGGCATCGTGAACGACACCGACGGGATCATTGATGACAAGGACACCAACAATCCCAATGACCGGACAGATCAGCCGGTGACCGACCAGGTGATTACCGATGTGGAACGGGGCGCCGACCGGGTGGAAGATACCGTGGAAAACGGTCTGAACCGGGCCGGAAACGCCGTGGAACGGGGTGTGAACGACATCACCGGGAATACGACCGGAACACGATAACAAATTTCCGAAAAACGCGCAGGCGCCGGATGGTGTCTGTGCGTTTTTCTGTACAGGCAGCTGGCATCTTGAAAACCGGACTGTTTTCACTTAAAATAAGAAAAAATGGAAACAGGGGGTACATAACATGACGGAAAGTTCAACGATTAAACAGGTGACAGTTGCCGGCGCCGGGACCATGGGCACACTGATCGCACAGGTATTTGCCGCCCACGGATATACCGTCACACTCTGGAACCGCAGCGCCGCCGGTCTGGAGAGAGGGAAGACGATCATGGCGGAAAATCTGGATGCCCTTCCTGCGGAGGCCCGGGAAGCGGTTGTTTCCGGAATCCGCATGACCACGGATTTGGACTGTTTCCGGGATGCGGATTTTGTGCTGGAGAGCATTGCGGAAAATCTGGAGGTCAAGCACGCTTTTTACCGGCAGATCGAACCGATGCTGAAAGAGACCTGCCTGGTGACCACCAACACCTCCGGCCTGTCCATCACCGCCCTGGGCGGGGCATTCTCGTCCCCGGAGCGGTTTTGCGGGATGCACTGGATCAATCCCGCCAACCTGATTCCCCTGGTGGAGGTCATCAGCGGAGACCGGACCGCCCCGGAGACGGCCCAGACGGTCTATGCCCTTGCGGAGAACCTGGAGAAAAAGCCCATCAGCATCAAAGATGTGCCGGGCTTTGCGCTGAACCGGCTGCAGTTCGCAGTCCTGCGGGAGGCCCTGCACATGGTGGAAACCGGCGTGGCCTCCATGGAGGATGTGGACCGCGCCATGAAATACGGACTGGGTCTGCGTTATGCATGCGTCGGGCCCTTTGAAACGGCCGACCTGGGCGGTCTGGACATTTTCTGCGGGATCTCCGAATATCTGTTCGCAGACCTGGCAGATGACAGGGAACCCCAGGCCCTGCTGCGGGAGAAAAACGCATCCGGGAAACTGGGCGTCAAGAGCGGGGAAGGCTTCTACGATTATTCCGGCGGCCGCGGTGCAAAAGCCGTGGAAGAGCGGAACCGGAAGCTGACTGCTCTGTGCGGGATTTTATTTTCATAATGCCGCTTCAGATATGCTTCATTGACTTTTCAAATGTCATCAGTCAGAATATTTCCAACAGTTGCGGTAAATTCCCGATTTTCAAAAAAGGAGATTCGCCATGACGCTGCTGGAAATTATTCAGGTTCAGAACACGCATCTGAAAGCCTATTTTTCAGATTTGGATTTGTTACCCGATATGGAAAAGGCGCGCTCATG
>JALFTG010000149.1 GCA_022779345.1 Oscillospiraceae bacterium
TGGTTCATAGGGATAGGGCCAGCCCTTTTCCGCGAACACCTGTTTCGCTGCGTACACCTTGTCCCGGTGGCGGCCGTCCACGGTCTGACCACGGAAGATCTCCGCCGGGTCCAACGGCTCCAGGCACAGCGCCCCGGCGGCTTCCGCCGCTTTCAGCAGATCCAGTCCCTTCTCCGTCCGGGCCAGGAGCACACTCCAGCCCTCAGGGCCGTCCTTGCCCTCGATGCCCCAGGGGTCGCCGCAGACGATGTCCGCCCCGGCGTTCATCTGGTCGAAGCAGGCCAGACACCGGTGGCACTCATACAGGGGTTTGATCTGGTGGCGGTACTGGTTGGGCACCGTCCGGGTGTCCGCCCCGGAACCCACAGTGATGTTCCCCGGCCAGCCCCCGGCGCGTTTGTCCCGGAAGCGGAAAGCGTCCGGGCGTTCCACGCCCTCATGGGCGCAGATATCGTCGATCATGTGCCCGCTGTTCTGCCCGGCGCACACCAGACCGATCACCACCTCCGGCGCCAGCTCAGGCCGGACGGCGCGCAGCATGGTCAGCGATTCCGACTGACAGCCCAGGGTCACCGCCGCCAGACGGCCCTGCTTCTCCCGGAGGACCGGCAGTACCGCTGACTGGGTATAATAGGATCCGGCGGAGGCCAGCACCTCCTCCCGGGTGCGGGCAATGAACGCTTTCGGGCGGCGTGTACCGGCGTCAAAGCCGTTTACCACGGCCCCGTCCACCCGGCCCGTCTCCAGCAGAAAGGCCAGCAGAGCCGTGACCACACCGCCGGACTGACCGTTCAGCCGGGTGTCGTCCTCCGCGGCGTGGCCGGCGAAGCCCGCCAGCACTTCCCCGTGGAGCAGGTCGGCGGGGGCAAAGGCAGCCGTGTTCTCCGGCAGGCTGGGGCACACATCCCGGCACACGCCGCAGTCCACACATTTGTCTGTCACATGGGCGGTGAGAAATCCCGCCCCGTTTTCCGTCATCTCAATGGCGCCCACCGGACACACCGCCCCGCAGCCGCCGCAGGCGGTGCACAGCAGATTTTCCGGCACGGACCGGATATTCGCCATCTCACACACCTCCGTACAGCACCCGGCCAGTGTCGATGACTTTGGCGCGCACCAGAGGGTACTGAGCCTGGATGGTCTGCCGGTTCTCCTCCCGCAGTTCCCAGAACCGGCGGAACAGGTTCACCAGCTTTTCGCTGTCGCAGGCGTCCTGATTGATCAGCCACTGGGTCTGGCTGTACAGGCTCAGCAGTTCCTGATATTTGTAGTGCCATCCCAGCACCAGCACCGGGGTGCCGCTGGACAGGGCCGCCACGCAGGTGTGGTACCGGCTGGCCACCACCACCTCGCAGGCGGCGATCTCATTTTTCAGTGCTGTGGAGGACATCTGCAGCACATCGGCGATCTCCGAGGGCACCCCGGCCTTTGCCAGCTCCTCCTGGATCATCCGGCACACGGCCACATCGTTGTCGGCCTTGGCGGGGTCATACTCGTTGGGCAGGAACAGAATCTCCGCCCCCAGACTGTGGATATACTTGCCCAGAGCCACCATGCACTCCACATACCCCTCCGGGGACTTCCACTGCTTCACGATCTGATGGGAGGCGGAGATGCCCACCCGGTTTTTCCGGGGTGCGGGGGTCCAGGGCATGAGATTGGCCGTATCCGGGGACAGGAGCACCTCTTTGTCCGTGCCGATGGCATGGCACAGGGAGATTTTGCTCTGCACCTCCCGGGCGCACAGCACATCATACATATGTTTCGCCGCGAATTTTGCGGATTTGGCGTTGTACTCCGTCTCCATGGGGCCGAAGCTGGCAGTGTTTTTCACCACCCGCCTGCCCATTTTTTTTGCCAGAAACACGATGGGGTGGAACTTCAGCTTCCGGGCGCGCATGGACAGGTAGGAATACTTCCGCTTTTCCAGATTGTCGCAGAAGCAGATGCCGTACAGGTCCGCCACCAGATCGGCGCTCTCCAGATCGGCGATCAGCTCCAGATCCTCCGGTGCGCCTTTCCCGGTTTTCCAGACCTTCAGCAGGGTCTGGTAGTCGGACCGGTTGGTCTTCGTGGGGAACCCCAGGTCCGACACGGCGACGGGGTCCGGCACCGTGGGCTGGTAGTTCACGATCTCCACATCCTCCCCATGTAGGGTTTTCAGCAGGGTCTCCATCCCGTGGAGAATGGACGGACACCCGAAATTATATTCCGCGCAAAGTCCCGTGGTAACGATCTTCATAACAGGGCCTCCCAATTTCAGTTCATAGGAGTATTATACAGGAGAGGAATCAAAAAAGCCACCCCGAAGCGTGGCTTTGTGTGTCACCGGTTGAAATTGGTGAGGACCTTTTTGTTTTCCGGATGGGCCAGGCCGTTTTGCTTGCCCAGCTCGATGCATTTCAGCATCCATGCCATGTTTTTCCCCAGATTCCGCATGGTCTCCAGGCCTTCCTCGTCCTGGACAGTATCCTCCGGCCGGGGACCGTACAGCCCGTTCCAGTAGGTGGAGGACACCACAGGCATGGCATTGATGGTGAAATACTTGTTGATCACATCCATGGACGCGGTGGTCCCCGCCCGCCGGGCGCACAGCACCGCCGCCGCAGGCTTGAAGGCGAAGGCGTCCGCTCCGGAATAGAAAACCCGGTCCATGAAGGTCAGCAACCGTCCGCTGGGGTGGGCAAAGTACACCGTGGAACCGAACACAAAGCCGTCTGCCGCCCGGGCCTTTGCTACGAAGTCGTTGATCCCGTCATCCAGGACGCACTTTCCCGTCTCCCAGCAGCTGCGGCAGGCCAGGCAGTCCGCCATGGGCGCGTTGCCGATGAAATATTCCTCCGTTTCGATGCCCTCCGCCCGGAGCACTTCCGCCATGGTCTCCAGCGCCGTGTGGGTGCATCCGTCCTTCCGTGCGCTGCCGTTCACCAGAATCACTTTCATATGAATTTCCTCCTTGCATTTCCTGTGGAATTACGGTATGCTCTCATCATAGCAACCGGTAGTTGCTACCGGTCAAGAGTTTTTTGCAAAAATGGGAGGAACGCCGATGCTGTACACCATGATGCAGGTCTGCCGGGAGACGGGCATGACCTATGAGGCACTGAAATTTTACTGCAACGAGGGACTGGTTCCCAATGTGAAGCGGGACGCGGGCAACCGCCGGGTATTTGACGAGCGGGATGTGGCGTGGATCAAAAGCCTGACCTGCCTGAAGCAGTGCGGCATGAGCATTCAGGAGATGAAACACTATCTGGCACTGTGTCTGGAGGGGGAGCGCTCCATTCCGGAGCGGAAGATGCTGCTGGCGGAAAAGCGGGAACAGCTGCTGGAGCGCATCCGGGAACTGGAGGACAGCGTGGACTACATCGACCACAAGCAGCAGTTTTACGACGATGTCCTCTCCGGCCGGCGCCCCTACGAGAGCAACCTGCTGCCCACGGAACCATAAAAAACTGCCGGAAACATTTCAGGCGGCCAAAAACCTGTCATTCCGAGGAGGGGCGCAGCCCCGACGTGGGAATCCGCATCCCCTGACTGCGCAGTCAGAGAGAACGGATTGCCACGTCGCTTCGCTCCTCGCAATGACAAATCTTTTGACTGCCCATGTTGTTTCCGGCAGTTTTTATTTCAATTCAGGGATTCACCCCTCCACCAGATCCAGGGCGGTGCAGACCATCTTGGCCATCTGGGCGCGGGTCAGGTCGTCCCTGGGGGTGAGCTTGCCGTCAGCGCCGCCCACGATGTTGTGGGCAATCAGCGTGGCGGCGGGGATGCGGGCATAGTCCGCCACCTCACCGGCGTCAGCAAAGGCGTCCAGCAGGCTCTCCGCCCCGTCCGGGGCCGTCACGCCCAGGGCCGGGAGGGCCCGGTACAGGAAGGTGAACGCCTGCTCCCGGGTCAGATAGGCAGAGGGGGCAAAGTTTCCGTCCCCGGTGCCCAGGGCGATGCCATTCCGGGCCGCCCAGTTCACCGCGGCAGCAAAATAATCCGTGTCCGCCACATCCGCGAAGCCACCGGAACCGGTCACTTCCGGACGGCCCGCGGCGTTATACAGCATCACCATGAAGTCGCCCCGGCGGAGCTTGTCGTTAGGGGAGAAAGTGGTGGCGGATGTGCCGTTGACGATGCCCAGATTCTGGAGCCGGGTCACATACTCCTCGCACCAGGTGCCCGCCACATCCGTGAACACCGCCGGGATGGACACGGAGACGGTCACGCTCTGGCCGCCGCCGGACACCACGATGGTGCCGGTGGCGCCGTAATTCTCCCCGGCGGTGAACAGGCCCGTGTCGCTGACCGTGCCCGCATCACCGGTGACGGTGTAGGTATAGGCGTCCAGGGTGGACAGCACTGCCCGGCCGTACTGATAGACGCTGGGGGTCAGCTGGACTGTCTGTCCCGGCTTCAGCCGCAGGGAGGTGACGGTTTTACCGCTGTCGTCCTTCACCGTCAGGCCGGACACCTGATCCACCACATGGACCGTGCCGGTGCCGGTGGTGCCGGTGGAGGGAGAACGGAGGGTGATGGTATCGATGCCGCCGGCGGCGGGGGCGTGGTACTTTCCGTCAGACACGGTGCCCAGCTTCGCCGTCACCGTCACATCCGAAGGCGTCTGGACGGTGGTCACAGCCCTGTCGGTGGCCACGGTGTGGAGATTCATGGTGGAGCCCGCCAGCAGCAGGTTGCCGTCCTCCACAATGTGCAGCCGGTCCGCCCGGCCGCCGGTCTCCTCCGTCACCAGCAGCAGATAGGCCCCGCAGGACCGCTCCTTTCCGTCGGAGGGCCGGTTCACGGTCTTGCAGGTGTCATACCCCGGCAGGCGCACGCTCATGGCGCTGGAGCCGCCGCCGTCCAGGTTCACCACGGTCACGCAGTCCAGGGCCTTCAGCTCCTCCGCCAGCATGGTCAGGGACACGCCGCCGGAGTAATTGCTCTGCCGGCCGTCCACCACATACAGCACCAGTGTGCCGTCAGACTTCACGCCCAGCACCGTCCGGGGATGGACATCCGTCAGTTCCCCGTCCCAGGCGGCGCTGTCCGTCACCTGTCCGCCGGACACCAGAATGTCCCCGCAGCCGGTGACCTGCTCCGCCGCGGCCAGAACCGGGTCGGAGCACACGGTCTGGAGGGTCACTTTGTCGCCCACGGCGAATTTCTCATACTCCGCGCGCAGACCGCCGGAGGCCGCGGCGGTGAGGACCAGATTCCCCTCCCCGATGGGCACGGCGCCACTGGTCTCGGTGCACTCCGTCACCTCCAGCTCCACCGTGCCGGAGGCGGTCATCTCCCCGTCCAGAATCCTGAACCGGACGAACCAGCCGTCCCCGGTGGTGCGGGTGGACACGGTGGAAAAGGCCTCGCTGTACAGATACAGCCCGCCGCTGGCGGTGCGCATCTTGTTGAAGCTCTCAAAGGACACGGTTTTCCCGTCGTTGGCGGCATCCGTGTCGCTGCCGTGGTTGGTCAGGGTGATCTCCACGCTGGGGGCCTCAGAGACGGTCACACGCCCGTCCGGCTGGAAGGCCACGGCATTCTGGCCGCTGGGGCTGGACTTGTAAATCCCGTTTTCCACCACCATGCCCAGGGGTACCCTGGAGGAATTGAAAAAGTCTGTGTTCACCGCCGCCACCACATGGTAGCCCTGACTTTCCGCCCAGGCCACGCACTGGGAGATGGTCAGGCCGCCGTAAATGGTGTCGCAGGCCATGACCATGGGCTGCACGGAGCTGTTCCGGGACAGCTCCAGCAGGAAGCTCTCCTCCCGGCCGTATGTATCGTTGGAATAGATGGTGTTCGTGTAGGTCAGTCCGTCGGTGAGGACGGAGGTGTTGGTGTACTGCTCGGTCCCCGCTCCGGCGGGGACGGCGTAGGCCGTGATGCTCAGGGCAAAGATCAGCACCACCGCCAGAATCGTTCTGGAAAGTCGTTTTGTCATAATTTGTTCTCCATTTTCTCGCATTGGGTTTCAGGGGCTGCGCCCATCATAGCACAACCGTCTATGAATTTCCTCCGGCAATTTTTCCCTGACTGCCGTACCGCTCTTTGATCCACGCCACCACAAAGTCCACAAAGCTGCGGGTGGCGGGGCTGCTGCGGCTGACGGGAGGGACCGCCAATCCAATCAGACGGCTGGCCCGGGGCACAAGTTCCATGGTCACCACTCTGTCCGCCCGCTCCTGGAGCAGCAGCTCCGGCATGATGCTCACGCCCAGCCCCTGTTCCACCATGGCGATGATGGCGTAGTCATCCTTGGTGGTGAAGCGGATGTCCGGCCGGACCCCCGCCGCGTCCAGCACCTGCCGGGCATCGGTGTCAGAGCTTTCCAGCAGGCTGATGAAAGGCTCATGGGCCATCTGGGCCACCGGGAACCGGGGCAGGGACGCCATGGGATGGTCCGGGGGCAGCACCGCCAGCATCCGGTCATGGACCAGCGGCACGCACTCACAGCTGGGGTCCTCCGCCGGCAGGGACAGAAAGCCCACATCAATGCTCCGTTCGCTCAGCCACCGGTTCACATCCCCGTAGTCCCCGCTGTACAGCTTGAACTCGATGCCCGGATGCAGCTGGCCGAATTGCTTCATGATGCTGGGCAGCCAGTGGACGCCCACGCTGGTGACCGTGCCGATCCGCAAAGCGCCGGTGTCCAGTCCCCGGATGGAGGCCACGGTCTGGTGGAGCTGTTCATGATAATTCAGAATTCCCCGGATGGACGGGAGCACCCGGGCGCCGTTTTCCGTCAGCTGGACGCCGCCCCGGCCCCGGCGCAGGAGGGTAAAGCCAAACTCCTCCTCCAGGTCGCTGAGGGTGTGGCTCACCGCCGACTGGGTGCAGCCCATGGCCTCCGCCGCCCGGGTCAGACTGCCCAGCTCCACCACCTTCACAAAGGTCTCATACTTTCTGATATTCATGTGCTCCTCCGAAAATGAGTTGATTTCATGAGATATATGAAATTATCTCATA
>JALFTG010000154.1 GCA_022779345.1 Oscillospiraceae bacterium
CCGCCGTGGTAGGCGTGGCGGCGGGAGCCGCCGGAATTTTCTGACGCCCTTGATGAACCGCCGAAAACCCGCTATACTATCAGGTATCATGCGGAAGGAGCGAAGAGCTATGCCGGTTTTGGACCATTTGGAACCGAAAAACGTCTTTCACTTTTTTGAGGAGCTGTGCGCCATTCCCCACGGCTCCGGCAATACCAGACAGGTCAGCGACTGGCTCATGGACTTTGCCCGGCAGCGGGGGCTGGAGGCCCATCAGGACGCCCTGGGCAATGTAGTCATCATCAGGGAGGCCACGCCCGGCTATGAGAGCGCCGGGGCGGTGATCGTGCAGGGCCACATGGACATGGTCTGCGAGCAGGCTCCGGACTGCACGAAGGACATGGCGGCCGAGGGGCTGGACCTGGCCGTGGAGGGCGACACCGTCTATGCCAGAGGCACCACTCTGGGCGGGGACGACGGCATTGCCGTGGCCATGGCCCTGGCCCTGCTGGACGCCGATGACATTCCCCATCCCCGGCTGGAGGCCGTCATCACCGTGGACGAGGAGACCGGTATGCTGGGCGCCGTGGGCATGGAGGATGTGTCCATGCTGAAAGGCCGCCGGATGCTGAACATCGACTCCGAGGTGGAGGGCGTGTTCACCGTCAGCTGCGCCGGGGGAAACATGACCTGCTGCACCCTGCCGGTGGCCCGGGCGCCTTTCGGTGCGGAGACCCTGGCCATCACCGTGGGCGGACTCCGGGGCGGCCACTCGGGCATTGAGATCCACAAGGGACTGGGCAACGCCTGCACGATCCTGGGCAGGGTGCTCACCGCCTGCGCCAAGGCCACGCCCCTGCGCGTCACCGCCGTGTCCGGCGGGCTGAAGGCCAACGCCATCCCCCGGGAGGCCACAGCCCTGGTGTCCGTGGACGATTACCGGGAGATCCGGGCCGTGTGCGACCGGCTGGATGAGGCCCTGAAAAACGAGTTCCGGGCCACGGACCCGGAGGTGTTCGTGTCCGTCCGGGCCGTGGAGCCTTCGGGCACGCCCATGGACGAGGCGTCCACCCGCCGCCTGCTGGCCCTGCTCACCTGCGCCCCCAACGGCATCCAGGTCATGAGCGCGGAAATTGACGGTCTGGTGCAGACCTCCCTGAATCTGGGCATTCTCGCAACGGAGGACACCGCGGTCACCGCCATGTTCTGCGTCCGCAGCAGTGTGGAGAGCCAGAAGCAGATGCTGGTGGAGCGTCTGGAGTGCCTGCTGGCGGCTCTGGGCGGCAGCGTGGAAGTGTCCGGGGACTACACCGGCTGGGAATACCGCCCCGACTCCCCCCTGCGGGAGCTGATGGTGGAGGTGTTCACGGAGCAGTACGGCCACGCCCCCACGGTGGAGGCCATCCACGCCGGCGTGGAGTGCGGCATCTTTGCCGGGAAGCTGCCCGGCCTGGACTGCATCTCCTTCGGCCCTGACCTGACCGAGATCCACACCTGCCGGGAGCGGATGCACATCGCCTCCGTCCAGCGCACCTGGGCCCTGGTCCTGGAAGTGCTGAAGCGGATGAAATAAGGCAAACACAACAGCATCCCCCGTATTGCAAAGTCCGCAATACGGGGGAATTTTTATGCCTGATTTGCTTCCCGGAACTGATGGATCATGTCGGTGTATACCTTGGTAAATTCGCTGTAAATCTCAGAATCCAACAATTTTGTTGTCGGAAAGCTGGGACGCCCTTTCAGTTTTTTGTCAGGAATGTGCGACTGAAATACCTCTTCAAATTTCTTTTTTAATTTTTGTTTCTGTTCATCTGATTCAAACGGCGCTTTCAGGCGTTGAAATGCCAGTTCCACATATACGCCTTTCGTCCATGGGTAGAGTCCGAAAAGGTGCATACTGACTCCGTTCTCAGCATCGCAAATCACAATAATACTGGAATGCTGCGCGCCTTTTCCATACCAGATTCTGCATCCCAGAGCTGTAAATTCCTCCAGAATCCGTTCCGCCAAATTCCGCAGTTCCGCACCGCCGGTCTGTTCCACATCGTCCAGAAATGACTCCCGGTCCCATTCCCGGGTGGTGCGGCCCTGTTTGACGGCAACAGACTGGAAAGTCCGGCCCAGCAGTTTCGGGACAAATATCTGCTCCCCGGTATCGGACCGGTACTGCCGCACCTCCAGCCCCAGCACTTCCGTGTCCCGCATCTGGTTGTTCAAAAATTCAATGATTCGCAGCAGGGCATCCGGAATGCGGTCCGCCAGAAAAACAAGCCGCAGTTTTCCCAACCTCAGGTTGCTCTCCACCGTGGTCCAGTAGGCCGCTTCTTCGTCACTGTCCAGTCCCAACGCTGTGTTCAGATCCCCCTGGTACAGCGTCTGCAAATCCTCCACCCGCCAATAGGCCGAGGCATTGGCCGCATAATCCAGCATCTGGCCCACCACTTCCCGGCGGATGCGGGTGTCCGAACTGCGCTTTACCTCCACCAGCGTGGGGATGCCGTCCTGATCCAGAAACAGGTGGTCCAGATACCACAGGTCAGCGCCGTTTTCCGCTCCGGGGACGCCCATCTCCCGGCTGACCAGAATCCATTTCCGCGGCTCCTCCGGCGTCATCTGATCTCCCGCCAGCAGAGCAGGGTAGTCCCCCACCAACCCCTGCAGGATGTCTTCTGAATCATAGGGTGCCGGGCTCAGCGCAATCAGCTTTCCATCCGCTCCGCGCATGAAAATTTTCTCAACTGCATTATCCATGGATGTCCCTCATTTTCTTCTTTTTATAACCAGAATGGTACCGCTTTTTCCAAAACCGTCAACCGGTGATTTTTCCTTTGACAAATCCCGGTCCGGCTGATACAATGCGTGGGAAAAGTGAATTTTGAGATATCAGCCGGCAATTTTGCGTGAAATGTGTGGGGAGTGCTGCTCCCCGGCTCATTTCGCGCATTTTTTGTTGCCCGGAAAAAGGAGAATCCCCCTATGGAAACCGAAAACAAACTGGGCGTCATGCCCGTATCCCAGCTGGTGCTGTCCATGACCGTGCCCATCATGATCTCCATGCTGGCCCAGTCCATGTACAACATCGTGGACAGCATCTTCGTGTCCCGCATCAGCGAGGACGCCCTCACCGCCGCCTCCCTGGCCTACACCGCCCAGATGCTCCAGATCGCCGTGGCCGTGGGCACCGGCGTGGGCACCAATGCGCTGGTGTCCCGGCGGATGGGCGCCGGGGACCGGGACGGGGCCAACGAGGCCGCCACCACCGGTCTGGTGCTGACGGTGCTCAGCTCCCTGCTCTTCGTGCTGTGGGGCCTGTTTGGCAGCCGGGCGTTCATCGGCCTGTTCACCGATGAGCCCGCCATTCTGGACAGCGGCACCTCCTACCTGCGGATCTGTCAGCTGTTCGCCACAGGCATCTTCCTGGGCACTTTCTTCCAGCGCATTCTACAGTCCGTGGGCCGGACCATGTCCAGTATGTGTGCCCAGCTGGCCGGGGCGCTGACGAACCTCATTCTGGACCCCATCCTCATTTTCGGCCTGCTGGGCTGCCCGGAACTGGGCATCGCCGGGGCCGCCATTGCCACGGTGATCGGCCAGTGGGTGGCGGCGTTCATGGGGCTGGCCCTGCTCATCGCCGCCCGGCGGGAGATCCGCTTCGTGTTCCGGGGCTTCCGGATGCGGAGAGACAATGTGAAGTACATCTACAAGGTGGGTTTCCCCACCATTCTGACCCAGGCCTTCGGCAGCATTATGGTGGCGCTGATGAACAAGACCCTGTTCCTGTTCTCCTCCACTGCCGTGGCTTTCTTCGGCGTATATTTCAAGCTCCAGAGTTTTCTGTTCATGCCCCTCAACGGCATGGGTCAGGGTTCCCTGCCGGTGGTCAGCTACAATCTGGGTGCCCGGCGGACGGACCGGATCCGGGAGTGCGTCCGGGTGACCGTCCGCAACGCGCTGGTTCTGGCCGCTGTCGCCACATCGGTGTTTCTGCTCCTGCCGGAGACGCTGCTGGACGCCTTTGCCGCCAGCGATGAGATGAAGGCCATCGGCATCCCCGCCCTGCGGATCATTTGCCTGACCTTCCCCCTCACCGCTGTGACCATGATGTGCGGCTACACCATCTCCGGTCTGGGCAGCGGTATGGTGAACATGATCTCCACCGCCCTGCGCCAGTGTGTGGTGCTGCTCCCCTGCGTGCTGCTGCTGGGCTGGCTGAGCGGCATCCGGGTGATCTGGTTCGCTTTCTGGATCGCCGAGGCCGCCGCCCTTGCCTTTGCCCTGTATCAGCTCCGCCGCCGCATGGCCGCCCTGCCGGAGGGATGAGGAGCACAAAGAAAAAAGACGGCGAACAATTCGCCGTCTTTTT
>JALFTG010000159.1 GCA_022779345.1 Oscillospiraceae bacterium
CTGGACCCCCACCCCGGAGCAGATGGCCGTGATCGGCACGGTGTTTGCCGGGCAGTAAAATACACCGCCGCACCCCCGGTTCCCGTCATGGAACCTGCGGTGCGGCGGTGTTGTTTATTCGGGCACAGTCACAAAGCCTCCCCCTCTGGGGGAGGTGCCCCCCGCAGGGGGGCGGAGAGGGCCCTCTCAGTCACGGCTTCGCCGTGCCAGCTCCCCCAAAGGGGGAGCCAAAGCCAAAGTAGCGGAAAACCGGACACCGGCAAAGCCTTCCCCTTTGAAAGGGCAAGGTGCCGAGCATCAGCAAGGCGGATGAGGTTGGGGGCGTTGCATGGGACAAACCCATTCTGACTGACTCCCCCTCATCCGCTCCCCTTCGGGGGGTACCTTCCCCCCTGTGTGGGGAAGGCTTTGCGTGCGGGGGAAACCCCGCCCCTACCCGATGAACCGGATACTGCGGTACAACCCACACCAGGCGCACACACAGGTGCGCCGAACCCCGTCCATGTCATTGCGAGGAGCGAAGCGACGCGGCAATCCGCATCCCCTCCGGGTGCGCTGTGCGGCGCAGAAAAGAGAACGGATTCCCACGGCGGCCTGCGGCCTCCTCGGAATGACAGAGGAACAAGGTGATTCCTGATTTAAAGTCCCTCCACCCAGGCCAAAGCGTCCTGCACGGTGCCGTGGGGCATATCCAGGGGGCGGTCGTTGGGGTTGATCAGGCAGTCGGTGATGAGAAAGCGCGCCATGCCCAGCTCCGCGGCGGGCTGCATATCCTCCTCCATGTCGTTGCCGATCATGACGCACTGCCTGGGGTCCAGGGCAAAGCGGGTGAGGATCTCCCGGTAATAGTCCAGGTTGGGCTTGCAGTAGTGGGAATTTTCATAGTCCGTCACCCAGTCGAAATCCGTGTCCGCCAGGCCCACCCAGCTGAGCCGGCTTTGCTGGGCGCACCGGGGGAAGATGGGGTTCGTGGCCAGAATGACCTTTTCCGCTTTCTCCCGTGCCGCCGCCACCAGCGCCGGGGCCAGGGGGTTGGGACCGGTGAACTGTTTCGCCTGATGGAATTCCGTCCGGTAGAATTCGTCGAACACCGGCTCCTCCTGCCGGCAGTCCCGGTCCATGGCGGCGCAGAACACCTCCCAGAACCGCTGGTCATTGGTCATGGCGCCGTCATTTTTCACCATGGCCGCCACGCCCTTCCACAGGGAGGGCACCAGCTTCCGGGGATCGTAGCCGTAAGGGGCCACCTTGGCCGCCAGAAATTGAAAGTATCCGTTGGTGAACGCCTCCTGCACCATGGGCAGCAGGGTCCCGTCCAGATCAAAGAGTATTGCCTGTTTCTTCATTAGTAGCTGTTCCTGTTCCTGATTTTGTCGGGTGTGATGTCTTTCAATGTGTTGCAGCCGGTGATGAGCATATTGTCGTGGAGCTCGCCCTTGATCTTCTCGAAGTACATGGCCACACCCTCGGCGCCGCCGCCGATGGCCGCGTGGCAGACCGGCCGGCCGATGAGCACCGCGTCCGCCCCCAGGGCCAGACATTTGTACACATCCCCGCCGGTGCGGATGCCGCCGTCCACGAAGATCTTCACCCGGTCGCCCACCGCTGCCCGGATCTCGCCGATGACGGAGGCCGTGGCGGGAGCGTCGGGGATGATGCGGCCGCCGTGGGTGGAGATGACGATGCCGTAGGCCCCCAGGTCCGCGGCGATCTTCGCCGCCCGGACGGTGACCAGACCCTTCACGATAAAGGGCAGCTTCGTGGCGGCGATCAGTTCGCCCAGATCGTCGGCGCTTTTCGGGTCCACGGGCTTGCCCAGCAGCTTCAGGTTGATCAGCCCCGCGCTGTCCACATCGCAGCACACGGCCACCGCCCCGGCGTCCTCCGCCAGACGGATGTGGTGCAGGATGCGCTCATTCTTCCAGGGCTTGATGGTGGGCACGGCCAGACCGCCGGCCCGTTTGGTCATCTCGATGCCGTTGAGGTACATCTCATCCTGGGGGGCGTCGGGGGTAAATCCGATGGTGCCCGCCTGCATGGCGCCCAGCACCTGGGCCTCGGTGAGCTGGTACTCGGTCATGTCCTCGCAGCCGAAGTTCATGCCCGCTCCGCCGCAGGGGGCGCCCAGCACGGGCATGGACAGCTTCTGCCCGAACAGCTCGATGGAACTGTCCTGTCCGGCGGCGTTGTCGAACACCGGGTCCATCATGATATCAATGTTATGCAGGTATTCCAGGCAGTTGGTGAAACTCTTGCCGTCCCCCTTGCCGCCGGGGCCGGGGACCATGCCCTTGCAGGCCACGCCGTTGCACACCGGGCAGACCCTGCACTTCGTGCTCCGCTTCCGGGCGTTGTCCAGAATTTCTTCGTATGTCATATTTGTGTCCTCCCGTTCGATGTGTTTTTTGATTCCGCCAGTGCGGTCAGTGTTTCGCCGGTGAGCCGGTAGGTGGTCCAGCCGGTCATGGGCTGTGCGCCGAGAGACAGGTAGAAATCGATGCTGGGCTGGTTCCAGTCCAGGCAGGACCACTCCAGCCGTCCGCATCCCCGCTCCACGGTGAGACGGGCCAGCTGTGTCAGCAGACCCTTGCCGATCCCCCGGCCCCGGAACGCAGGCTGGACATACAGGTCCTCCAGATAGATGCCCGCCCGGCCCAGAAAGGTGGAGAAATTGTGGAAGAACAGGGCCGAGCCCACGGCCGTGCCGTCCAGCTCAGCCAGCAGGACCTCCGCCTTCTCTTTTTCAAACAGCCACTCCTCCAGCAGTTCCGGGGTGGCCACCACTTCCTGTTCCAGATGCTCGTACGCCGCCAGCTCCCGGATAAACCCCAGAATCGTGGGGATGTCCTCCCGGCGGGCGAAGCGGTATGTGATGTGTTCCTGGGTCATGGGATGCCTCCTGATGGGTATTTTTTCTATTGTATCACACCCCCGCATCCCGGGGCAAGTACGACCGTCCGCCCGGCGGCAAAATTCGACGCCCGCGCTGGGAATTCATGGTTTTCCGGTTGACAATCCCCGGTTTCTGTGTTATACAGTTTATGATTATATTTTAATGAAAACGAGGGATTTGTTTTGGACAATTACGATGAACCCAAAAAGTCCGGGACGGCGCTGAAGGTCGTTCTGATTATCATAACCGTCATCGCCGTGGTGGCCGCTGCGGCATTCGGACTGCTGTACTACAACGCCACCACCACCATCGGCCTGGTCCGGGAGCGCAACGATGCCCTGTCCCAGACCATCGATGAGCAGAAAGCCCAGATCAGCGAGTATGAAAAGACCGTTGCCGAGTATGAGACCCAGATTGCCGACCTGACCGCCCAGCTGGAGGAGGCCCAGAACGCCATCCAGGCCCCCGAAGTGGACGAGCCCGCCGAGCAGACCAAGCCCGTCATCGATCTCAGCGGCAACACGGATCTGTCCGTGAAGCCCAGCGAGCTGTATGACGAGGGCGTGGAATACACCGTGGATGTGGCCGGGCTGAACATGAGAAGCGGCCCCAACACCACCTATAAGATCATCACCTCTGTGGCCCTGAATTCCACCGTCACCGCCTATGCCGAGGACGGCGAGTGGCTGCTGGTCACCACCGACGGCACCACCTTCGGCTGGGTCAAGTCCACATTCGTGACCAAGAAGTAAATCATTGCAAAGCAAAAGACCGCTCCCGTGGAGCGGTCTTTTTTTGCGGGCAGGGGAAGAAATTAGAAATGAGGAATGAGGAATTCAGGGTGCCAGGCTATCCCATTCCAACGGGAGGTGACCGGCAGACCGATCGCCTCCCCCTTTGGGGGAGGTGCCGAGCGCAGCGAGGCGGAGAGGGCCGTGATCTGACAGCCCTCTCAGTCACGGCTGACACCGTGCCAGCTCCCCCAGAGGGGGAGCCATATCAGGTGCGGCAGTGACGAATAAACCAGGCCGGGAAACCCGGCCCCTACCTCTTCACTATTCCGTTCTCCCCCGCCCGGTGTGGGATTTTCCGCCGGAACCGATTGCCACGGGTAGGGGCGCACCTGTGTGCGCGCCCGGTGCAGAACGGACAGCGGGCCGACACGCAGGTCGGCCCCTACCCCGCGGAACCAATGCCGCGCAGACCGGGCCGGGGAACCCGGCCCCCTGCTTCTTCACTCTTCACTCTTCCTGCCAAAAAAACACCGCCGCACGGCAATGCGTGCAGCGGTGTGATCGTTCAGATCTTTTTCTTCTTGCCGAAGCCCTTTTTCTTTTCTTTTTCCTTCTCCGGGGCCGGTTCTTCCATGGTCTCGGCGAAGCGGCGCAGAGCTTCCTTCTGGGTATCGTTCAGCTTCTTGGGCGTGGCGATGGTCACGGTGACGAACTGGTCGCCGGCGCCGCTGCCGTTCAGGTACGGCACGCCCTTGCCCCGGAGACGGAACACGGTGCCCGTGTCGGTGCCCTCGGGGATGGTCAGCTTCACCTTGCCGGTGAGGGTGGGGATGGTGATCTCCGCACCCAGGGTGGCCTGGGCGAAGGTGATGGGCAGGTCCAGCAGGATGGAGTTCCCGTCCCGCTCGAACAGGGGATGGGCCCGGACCGTCACCGTTACCAGCAGATCGCCGGGGGCGCCGCCGTTGACGCCCTCATTGCCCAGTCCCCGCAGGGACACGGTCTGGCCGTTGTCGATGCCGGCGGGAATGGTCACGCTGACGGTTTTCTGCTTCCGCACCCGGCCGTTGCCCTTGCACTTGGGGCAGGGGGTGTGGATGATCTTGCCCCGGCCGTTGCACCGGGGGCACTGGCTGGTGGACTGCATCATGCCCATGGCAGTGCGCTGGGTCTTGACCACGCTGCCCCGGCCGCCGCACTCCGGACAGGTCTCCGGCGCCGTTCCGGGGGCGCAGCCGGACCCTTCGCAGTCCGGGCAGGTCTCCACCATGTTCACGGGGATCTCCTTCTTGCAGCCGAACACGGCCTCCTCAAAGTCCAGCGTCAGGTTCACCCGCACATTCTCGCCCTTCCGGGGGCCGTTGCGCTTGGCCTGCCCGCCGCCGAAGCCGCCGAACCCGCCAAAGCCGCCGCCGAAAATGGAGCTGAAAATGTCCCCCAGGTCGTCGAATCCGCCGAAGCCCGCGCCGCCGCCGAAGCCCGCATTGGGATCGAAGGCCGCGAAGCCGTACTGGTCGTACTTGCTGCGCTTGTCGGGATCGGACAGGATCTCATAGGCCTCGTTGATCTCCTTGAACTTGCTCTCGGCGTCCTTGTCGCCGGGGTGCAGATCCGGGTGGTACTGCTTTGCCAGCTTCCGGTATGCTTTTTTGATTTCATCGTCCGTGGCGGTCTTGTTCACGCCCAGGACCTCATAGTAGTCTCTCTTATTTTCAGCCATCGTCATCACGGCGTCCGCGCAAGATGACCGGGGCTCTCCCGGACATCTCTTCCGCTCCCGCGTTCCTCCTCTCAAAACCCCGCCCGCAATCGCCGGGCGCCGGTTTTGTTTATTTTTCAGTCTCAGGTTAGTATATCACAACAGGGAGGCCCTGAAAAGACCTCCCTATCGATTGATTGCGGTATCCTCAAAAGCCTCCCCCTCTGGGGGAGGTGCCCCGCAGGGGCGGAGAGGGCCCTCTCAGTCACGGCTGACGCCGTGCCAGCTCCCCCGGAGGGGGAGCCGACAGTTTTGATCGATTATTT
>JALFTG010000174.1 GCA_022779345.1 Oscillospiraceae bacterium
CTTCAGGGGGGCGTCCGGGTCGCCGTTGGGGGCGGGGACATTCTTCACGATGTCCTCCACCACCGCCTGGATGTTGATGCCCATTTTTGCACTGATTTCCGGAGCGTCCAGGGCCGGGATGCCGATGATGTCCTCCACCTCATGCTTCACCCGCATGGGGTCGGCGGCGGGCAGGTCGATCTTGTTGATGACGGGCAGAATCTCCAGATTGTGGTCCAGAGCCAGATAGGTATTGGACAGGGTCTGGGCCTCCACGCCCTGAGAGGCGTCCACGATCAGGATGGCGCCCTCGCAGGCGGCCAGGGACCGGGAGACCTCATAGTTGAAGTCCACATGGCCCGGGGTGTCGATCAGGTTCAGGGTATAGATCTCCCCGTCCTCGGCCTTGTAGTTCAGGCCGATGGCCCGGGCCTTGATGGTGATGCCCCGTTCCCGTTCCAGGTCCATGTTGTCCAGGATCTGGTCCTCCATCTCCCGCTGTTCCACCGCACCGCACAGCTCAATGATCCGGTCCGACAGCGTGGATTTGCCATGGTCAATATGAGCGATAATGGAAAAATTACGAATGTGTTTCTGATCTATCATGCAATGTCACCTCTCGTGGCAAATTCACGCCTGGGGCCCCGCAAAGCGGGGCGCGCCAAGTGGCGCGCAGGCCGACGCGACATGCGCGTGGCGGCCGCAAATGAAATCATTTGGGGTCCCCGCGGAACGCAGTTCCGTGGGGAAGGATTTGCCATGGTCAATATGAGCGATAATGGAAAAATTACGAATGTGTTTCTGATCAATCATATCATGTCACCTCTTGTCAGGGGATTCAAGTGCAATCACAAACCGGGAGCCCAGCGCAGCGGATCCCGGTTTGAAAGGACGAGCCACAGAGCGGATGAGCCGTCCGACGCTTCGGACGGGGAAGCAGCGGCGTGCGCGAGGACGCGATCAATCATGCAATGTCACCTCTCGTGGCAGTCTTGCGCCGGGGCGCTTTTTCCGGGCCGTCCACCAGACCTCTGGCCCGGCGGGTCAGGGCATCCATGGCGTCAGCCAGGGCCTTCACATCATCGGCACTCACCGTGTCCCCGGCGCTGCGGCCCAGCAGGTAGTCCGCCGACACCCCATAATAATCACAGGCCCGGCACACAAAGGCCAGTCCCGGTTCCCGGGCGCCGGTCTCGTAATGGGACAGCAGCGCCTGGCTGATGCCCAGGTCCGCCGCCACCTGCCGCTGGTTTTTCCCGCTCCTGCGCCGCAGGTCCGACAGGATCTGATGAAATTCCCTGTCCACAGGCACGCCCTCCTCTCTGTTTGATAACTTTCCGTATTATATCAGATTTCCCCCGGTCTGTAAACGAAAATCTGCCGGAGACAGAAAAATGTCCGGGATGCCAGAGCATCCCGGACATTGCTTATGTTTAGCCTAACAGCAGCTTATCGTCGGCCTCGTCAGAGCCGCTGGCCTTGCTGAACAGCTCCAGCAGCTGCTCCACGGTCAGCTTCTGCTTCTCCTCGCCGGACACATCCACCACGATGCGGCCCTCATACATCATGATCAGCCGGTTGCCGTGGGCAATGGCGTCACGCATATTGTGGGTGATCATCAGGGTGGTCAGATTGTCCCGGCCCACGATCTTTTCCGTGGCGTCCAGCACCTTGGCGGCCGTTTTGGGGTCCAGGGCGGCGGTGTGCTCATCCAGCAACAGAAGCTGGGGCTTCTGGAGCGTGGCCATGAGCAGGGTCAGCGCCTGGCGCTGGCCGCCGGACAGCAGACCCACCTTGGTGGTCATGCGGTCCTCCAGACCCAGGTCCAGAATCTTCAGCATCTCCCGGTATTCCTCCCGCTCGGTCTTGGTGATGCCGCTGCGGAGGGTGCGGGACTTGCCCCGGCGGGCGGCCAGAGCCAGATTTTCCTCGATCTGCATGGTGGCGGCAGTGCCCATCATGGGGTCCTGGAACACACGGCCGATATATTTTGCCCGCTTGTACTCCGGCAGACGGGTCACATCCACACCGCCGATGGTGATGGAGCCCTCATCCACGGGCCAGACGCCGGCCACGGCGTTCAGCAGCGTGGACTTACCGGCGCCGTTGCCGCCGATGACGGTGACGAAATCGCCCTCGTTCAAGTGGAGGGACACGCCGTTCAGCGCCCGTTTTTCATTGACGGTGCCGGCGTTGAAGGTCTTGCGGATATTCTGGATATCAAGCATTCTGGGCGCCCCCCTTCTTTGCGGACTTCTTGAAATACTTGCCCTTCCAGTAGGGGACGGACAGGAACACGGCCACGATGATGGCGGAAATCAGCTTCAGGTAGTTGGTGTTGATGCCGCTCAGGCTGACCACGGCCTGGATGACCACATAGTAGATCACCGCGCCGATGGACACGGCCAGCAGCTTCAGACCGAAGTTGCGGAAAATCTTGGAGAACAGCACCTCGCCGATGATGACGGCGGCCAGGCCGATGACGATGGCGCCTTTGCCCATGCTGGAATCAGCAAAGCTCTGGTACTGGCTGAGCAGCGCGCCGGACAGGGCCACCAGGGCGTTGGAGATCATCAGCCCCAGCACCTTGGCCATATCGGTGTTGATGCCCTGGGCCCGGGCCATATTGCCGTTGGCACCGGTGGCCCGGAGGGCAGCGCCCAGTTCCGTGCCGAAGAACCAGTACAGAATGGCGATAATGACAACGGTGAAGATGCCCACCACGAAGATGGGATGCTGCCAGAAGGGACGGGTGCCCTTGGCCACATCCTGCACAAACCGCAGGGAGACCAGCAGCCGCTCCAGCGTCTCGGCATTGATGACATTGATGGCCACATTGGCCTTCATGCCCATGACGGCCAGGTTGATGGACCACAGGCCCAGCTGGGTCAGAATACCGGCCAGGATGGCGGGGATACCGCAGAAGGTGTGCAGGATACCGGTGGCCAGGCCTGCCAGCATACCTGCCAGCAAAGAGGCCAGCATGGCGATCCACAGATTGGTGCCGGTGGTGTACAGCACCACGAATACGGCGGCGCCGGTGCAGAAGGAGCCGTCCACCGTCAGGTAGGCAATGTCCAGGATCTTGTAGGTGATGTAGACGCCGATCGCCATGATGCCCCAGATCAGGCCCTGGGATATGGCGCCCGGCAGCGCGTTGATAAAGTTCAGCATGATGGAATGTTCCCCCTGTTCAGGTGATAAAAGTCAATAGACTTCATTAGTATAGCGGAAATCAGCGGAAAAGGGAAGCCCTTTTCCGCTGATTTTTGTGTTATTTTGTGCTGTTTTGCCGGAATCAGGCAATGGCCTCGTAGCCCTCGGGAACGGTCAGGCCCAGGTCAGTGCAGATAGTGGAGTTGTACTTCTTGGTGAACTGGGGCGCGTACTCGATGGGCATGGAGGCGATGTCGGCCTCGCCGGTCAGGATCTTGGCGGCCATCTTGCCGGTGGCGACGCCCAGGTCATAGTAGCTGATGGACAGCGTGGCAACGCCGCAGCCGCCGCAGATACCTTCCTCACCGCAGATGACGGGCACACCGGCGGGACGGGCGATGTTGTCGATGATGCCGGTGTTGTTGGCGCAGGTGTTGTCGGTGGGGACGTACAGCACGTCGCTGTTGTCAACGGCGTTCTGGGTCACGGAAGCCATGTCGTTGGTGTCGGAGAAGGGATACTGGGTGCAGGTCAGGCCCAGCTTCTCCAGCTCAGCCTGGACGGTGTCCACCTGATACTGGCTGTTGGCCTCGGCGGAGCAGTACAGCAGGCCCACGGTCTTGGCCTCGGGGAACCACTCGGGGATCATGGCAGCCTGCTGGTCCAGGGGAGCCAGGTCAGAGGTGCCGGACACGTTGGTGCCCACGGTGCCGTTAAAGTCCTTGATACCCAGGGCCACGCCGTACTCGGTGACGGAGGTGCCCAGGACGGGGATGTCGCTGGTAGCGGCCACGGCAGCCTGCAGGGCGGGGGTGGCGTTGGCCATGATCAGGTCCATGCCGGAGGACACGAAGCCGTTGACAATGGTGGCGCAGGTGGCGCTTTCACCGGCGGCGTTCTGCAGATCGAACTGCACGGATTCGCCCATGGCTTCCTTCAGGGCGTCCTGGAAGCCCTGGGTGGCGGCGTCCAGAGCGGGATGGGGAGCCAGCTGGCAGATACCCACGATGTAGATGGGGCCGTCGCCCTGGGGCTCCTCGGCGGGAGCTTCGGTCTGGGCAGGGGTCTCGGCGGGGGCGGGGGTCTCCTTGGCGCCGCCGCAGGCGGCAAGGCTCAGGACCATCATACCGGCCAGAGCAAGAGCAAGCAACTTCTTCTTCATCACAATGATCTCCTTCATTCCGGGCTGGTCAGCGTTCTGCCGCCCGGTTAATGTACTTTTGCAGTATATAGCTTTAAAGGGATAAAGTCAACCGTCATTTTATACAAATAAACAAGGGGGAATCGGGCGGAGCGTACAGAGAGACCGGGAAATGAGGGGGAAAAGGATTGCAAACAGGAATTTTCCGCCCTTTGGCGAAATGCGGCAATGGGGGGCAAATGGCGGGAAAATCTCCCGTTGACAACGGAAAAGCGGGGTGTTATAGTGGAAAAGTATTTTTTGGAACGCTTTTAGGCAGCGGTTTGCGGCCTGAGCCGCAAAGCGACAATCGAACAGACGAGCGACACCGCGGATCGCAGCTGAAAGTCCCGAAAGAGACTGGGA
>JALFTG010000182.1 GCA_022779345.1 Oscillospiraceae bacterium
ATGAGCGTGGCGATGGGGTAGTAGATCATGGGCTTGTCGTAGACGGGCAGCAGGGGTTTGGGGCAGGGTCTGGTGATGGGATACAGCCGGGTGCCTTTCCCGCCTGCCAGAACGATTCCTTTCATGGGTCATCTCCTTTTATACAACTTGGAATTTCAATAGCCTCGCAGAGTTTGCGCCCGCAGGCGCAAATAAAATATGATTTGTTTTTTGGTGCGGCTCCGCTGTGCCAAAAAACACTTCTCGGCCAGCGGAGTGTGCGAGCGAAGCGAGTGCGCGCAGTCGGCCGCGGCCTTCTCATTCGGCCCCCCAACGGAGGATCGAACGACTCAGGTCACTACCCGGTCAAATAGCTTATCCAGCTCATATTTGGACATGGTCACGGACACCGGGCGGCCGTGGGGGCAGTACTGGATCTCCCCGGCCAGAACGGAGCGGGCCAGCGCCTCCAGCTCCTCCGGTTCCGACCGGCGCCCGGCCTTGATGGCGGCCTTGCAGGCCACGGTTTTCAAAATCTCCTGCCGGGCTTGCTGGGGGGACACCCGCCGCCCGGTGCGGAGCTTCTCGCACACTTCCTCCACACAGGCCCGGCCCTCGCCGGCGTCCATCCCGGCGGGCACGCCCCGGAGCAGCAGGGTGTCGTCCCCGTAGACCTCGATCTCGTAGCCCAGGCTGTTCAGATCCTCCAGATGCCCGGCGGCCAGGGCGTAGTCCTCCCGGCTCAGCCGCAGCAGTTCCGGCGCCAGCAGTTCCTGGGTCTGCACCGGCTGTGTGTGGGCGCAGAGCCGGTCAAAGTGGATGCGCTCATGGGCGGCGTGCTTGTCGATCAGGGTCATTTTGTCGGCGTGCTCCACCACGATATAGGTGCTCAGCACCTCGCCCACCACCCGAAACGGCTCCGGGGCTGTCTCCGGCAGGACGGGGGTCTCCGCTTCGGGGACGGGGACTTCCGGTTCCTCCGGCAGTTCCTCCGCCGGGACGGCGTCCGTCCGGGGCAGGACCGTCACGGCCCGCTCCATCCCCGGTGCGCAGCTGCGCCCCGGCAGGGCGTCCTCCCCGCTGTCGTGGAGAATCATGGGCTTGCGCTGGTACAGGGGGATCGTGTAGTCCGTCAGTTCCCGGCCGTCCTCCGTGGGGTTGATCCGGCCGGTGACCGGGTCATAGGTGATGCCCTCCATGGGGTCCGGGTCCGGCCGGGGCGGCAGCACCGCCTGCCGCACATGCTCCGTGCCGTCCACCAGCGCAGTGCTCCGCCGGATGCACTCGGCCTCCGCCGCCAGCCGGTCCTCCCGTTCCACCGCCTCCAGACAGGTGTAGTACACCGCGTCAAAGACCTTCTTCTCCTGGGAGAACTTCACCTCCGCCTTGGTGGGGTGCACATTCACATCCACCGCGCCGTAGGCCACATCGACATATAATACGCAGGTGGGGTACCGCCCGGTGAGCATCCGGTTGCGGTAGGCCATCTCCAGACCGGACTGGATCATCTGGGACTTCACGCTCCGGCCGTTGACGAAGAAATACTGGTTCGTCCGGTTGCCCCGGCCCGCCTCGGGGGAGGACACAAAGCCGTGGACCCGGATTTCCCCGTCTCCGGGGATGCAGGGGATCATGCTCTTTGCGGTGTCCCGGCCCAGCAGGTGATACACGCAGGAGTCCTCCCGCCCGTCGCCGGGGGAGAAGAACTCCTCCCTGCCGTCTTTCAGACACCGCACGGAGATGTCCGGCCGGCCCATGGCGCACTTCAGCGCCGCCTGCACGCAGGCCGAGCCCTCCGCCCGGTCGCTTTTCAGAAATTTCAGCCGGGCCGGGGTGTTGAAAAACAGGTCCCGGACGATCATGGTGGTGCCCTCCGGACAGCCGGTCTCGTACATCTCCTGAATGTCCCCGGCGGTGAGGGTCACGCGCACGCCGCTGTCCGCGCCCCGCTGCCGGGTGGTCATCTCGATGTGGGACACGGCGGAGATGGCCGCCAGCGCCTCGCCCCGGAAGCCGAAGGTGCCGATGCTCTCCAGCCCCCGCTCGTCATGGAGCTTGCTGGTGGCATGGCGCAGAAAGGCCACCCCGGCGTCCTCGGGGCTCATGCCCTTGCCATCGTCGGTGACCCGGATCATGGTAGTGCCGCCGTTGCGAATCTCCACGGTGACGGTTTTTGCCCCGGCGTCAAAGGCGTTTTCCAGCAGTTCCTTCACCACCGACGCCGGCCGGTCCACCACCTCGCCCGCGGCGATCAGGTCCGCCACATGGGGGGAGAGGATATTGATCTCGGACATAATGTTCCTCCGTTGTATGTATCGTTCAGCGCCGGACAACGGACAGCGGTCCCTGGCTCTCCCAAAGGGAGAGCTGTCACGGCGTCAGCCGTGACTGAGAGGGCCCTCTCCGCCTCGCTGCGCTCGGCACCTCCCCCGGAGGGGGAGGCTTTTCGGCCGTCCGGCCGTATTTTCCAAATCCCATTATAAAGCATTTCTATTGTAAAATCCACTCCAATTTGCTATAATACCTTGATATGCGACTGCGCAAATACTGACGAATTTCACAGGTGATACATATGGCACAGAAACGAATCGAACTGGATCCGGCGGACATCAGCCGGCAGCTGGAAATCTGCCGGCAGATCGAGGCGCTCCACGCCCGGGAGGACCGGAAGCCCCTGGCAATGGTGGATACCTACGGCTGCCAGCAGAATGAGGCCGACAGCGAGCGGCTCCGGGGCTATCTGGAAAACATGGGCTACGGCTTCACCGACGATGAGACGCTGGCCGATCTGGTGGTGGTGAACACCTGTGCCATCCGGGAGCACGCGGAGATGCGGGTGCTGGGGAATGTGGGCCAGCTGACCCACACCAAGGCGAAAAACCCCGACCAGATCATCGCCGTGTGCGGCTGCATGGTCCAGCAGCCCCATATGGCCGAAAAGCTGAAGAAGTCCTATCCCATTGTGGATCTGGTGTTCGGCCCCCACGAGCTGTGGCGGTTCCCGGAACTGCTGCTGGAGCAGATGACGAAGAAAAAGCGGATCTTCGCCGTGGACGACACCCCCGGCGTGGTGTATGAGGGCATCCCCCACCGGCGGGACAGCCAGGTGAAGGCGTGGCTCTCCATCATGTACGGATGCAACAACTTCTGCTCCTACTGCGTGGTGCCCTATGTCCGGGGCCGGGAGCGGTCCCGCCGGCCGGAGGAGATCATCGCCGAGGCCCGGCAGCTGGTGGCGGACGGGTATAAGGAGATCACCCTGCTGGGGCAGAATGTGAACTCCTACGGCAAGGATCTGGACGATCCCATGGATTTTGCCGACCTGATCCGGGCCATCAACGCCATCCCCGGGGACTTTGTCATCCGCTTCATGACCAGCCATCCCAAAGACGCCACGGAGAAGCTGTTCCGGACCATGGCCGAATGCGAAAAGTGCGCCCATCAGCTCCACCTGCCCGTGCAGGCGGGGAACGACCGGGTGCTGAAGGCCATGAACCGGCACTATGACCGGGCGAAATATCTGGAGAAAGTGGCCCTGGCCCGGCAGTATATGCCCGACCTGGTGCTGACCACGGACATCATCGTGGGCTTCCCCGGCGAGACGGACGAGGAGTTTGAGGACACGCTGTCCCTGGTGGCCGAGGTGGGGTATGACTCCATGTTCACCTTCATCTTCTCCCCCCGGAAGGGCACCCCTGCCTACGACATGCCCGACCCCTACACCCGCCAGCAGAAGCAGGTGCGCTTTGACCGGCTGCTGGAGCTGGCCAACACCATCTCCGCCGAAAAGCACAAGGCCTATGAGGGCCGGACCCTCCGGGTGCTCATCGACGGCACCAGCGACAGCCAGGGCTATAACCTCTCCGCCCGCACCGACGGCGGCCGTCTGGTCCACCTGCAGGG
>JALFTG010000185.1 GCA_022779345.1 Oscillospiraceae bacterium
GCGGAAAAGCTCCGGGCCGGGGTGCTCCTCCGGGACGCGGACCGGTATCTCCACCTGATCCACGGCACCTTCGCCACGGCACTGGATTATATCGCCCCGGAGGCCATTGTGGTGCTGAACCAGCCGGGCAAGATCGCCGAGCGGGCAAAGACCTATCTGAAACAGACGGGGGACGACATCAGACTGCTGGTCCGTTCCGGCCGTCTGGCCGGGGGCGTGGGGGATTTTGCCCTGCCCTGGGACCAGGCGGTGGACCGGCTCCGGGACTTCCCGGTGCTCATGGCCGACGCTTTCACCGTGGGCCGGTATCCCATGGAGCCGAGGACCATCGTGGGTATCACGGCCCAGCAGCTCCCCTCCTACGGCGGCAGCTCCCAGACGGCCCTGGAGGACGCGAAGCGGTATGTGGACAGGGGCTACGCCGTGACCATGCTGGCCACGGACGAACGCCGGGCGAAGATCCTCACGGAATACCTTCAGCGCAGCGGCCTGCCCGCGGCATATTCCGCCGCATCCGGCGCCGTGGGCGCACCCGGGACGGTGACCGTCTCCCCCGGCGGCCTGTCTGCGGGCATGGAATACCCGGAGGCAAAGTTCGCCGTCATGACCGACACCCAGATCATGGGCGGCAGGCGCCGGGTGAGCAAACGCAAGCCCTCCAATTCCCTGGCCATCGGGTCCTGCGCGGACCTGCAGGTGGGGGATCTGGTGGTCCACGAGCACCACGGCATCGGCCGGTTCGCCGGAGTGGTGAACATGAAGGTGGACGGGGCCGACAAGGACTATATCAAAATCTGCTATGCGGGCACGGATGTGCTCTATGTCCCCGCCACCCAGCTGAATCTGGTGAGCAAATATGTGGGCGGCGGCGAGGACGACGGCCGCCCCGCCAGACTGTCCAAAATGGGCGGCACGGACTGGGCACGGACCAAGACGAGAACAAAAGCGGCGGTGAAGAACATCGCCAAGGAGCTGACGGCCCTGTACGCCGCCCGGCAGCAGGCGAAGGGCTTTGCCTTCTCCCCGGACAGCGAATGGCAGAAGGAGTTCGAGGAGCGCTTTGAATACCCGGAGACGGACGACCAGCTCCGGTGCATCGCCGAAATCAAGGCGGATATGGAAAAACCCGTGCCCATGGACCGGCTGCTGTGCGGGGATGTGGGCTTCGGCAAGACGGAGGTGGCCCTGCGGGCCATCATGAAGTGCGTGCTGGACGGGAAGCAGGCGGCCCTGCTGGCCCCCACCACCGTGCTCACCCAGCAGCACTATCAGACGGCCCTGCGCCGGTTCTTCGGCTATCCGGTGAATATCCAGATTCTGAACCGGTACCGCACCCCGTCTCAGGTGAAGGACACCCTGCGGGACCTGGCCTCCGGCGCCTGCGACATCGTCATCGGCACCCACCGGCTGCTCCAGAAGGACATCAAGTTCAAAAATCTGGGATTGCTGGTGGTGGACGAGGAACAGCGCTTCGGCGTGAGCCACAAGGAACACATCAAGGAGATGAGCCGGGAGGTGGATGTGCTGACCCTCAGCGCCACCCCCATCCCCCGGACCCTGAACATGGCCCTCAGCGGCATCCGGGATATGTCCGTGATCGAGGAGCCGCCCCAGGACCGTCTGCCGGTGCAGACCATCGTGATGGAACACAACTGGGGCGTGCTGTGCGACGCCATGGAGCGGGAACTCCAGCGGGGCGGGCAGGTATATTACCTACACAACCGGATTTCCTCCATCGAGCGCACAGCGGCCCGGATCAGCGAAAAACTCCCCGACGCCGCCGTGGCGGTGGCCCACGGGCAGATGAGCGAGGAGGAGCTGTCCCGGACCATGGAGGCCGTGGCCACGGGAGAAATCCAGATTCTGGTGTGTACCACCATCATCGAGACGGGCATCGACATCCCCAATGTGAACACATTGATCATCGAGGACGCCGACCGGCTGGGTCTGGCCCAGCTCCACCAGCTCCGTGGCCGGGTGGGCCGCAGTTCCCGCCGGGCCAGCGCCTATCTCACCTATAAGAAAGACAAGGTCCTCACCGAGGACGCGGAAAAGCGGCTGAATGCCATCCGGGAGTTCGCGGAGTTCAACTCTGGTATGCGCATCGCCATGCGGGACCTGGAAATCCGGGGCGCAGGCAACCTGCTGGGGGCGGAACAGTCCGGCCACATGATCGATGTGGGCTACGATATGTACCTGCGCCTGCTGGAGGACGCCATCCGGGAGGAAAAGGGCGAGGCCCCGGAAATCCGGGCGGAGTGCTCGGCGGATCTGGCGGTGTCCGCCAACATCCCGGAGAGCTATGTGCCCTCCTCCGCCCAGCGCATGGACCTGTACCGCCGCATCGCCCTGATCCGCACGGAGGCGGACGCGGACGACATGATCGACGAGCTGATCGACCGCTTCGGCGATCCCCCGTCCTGCGTGAACGCCCTGGTGTCCGTGGCCCTGCTCCGGGGCGACGCGGGCAGCGCGGGCATCACGGACATCAGCCAGAAAAACGGCCGGCTGCTGTTCCAGATGGTGGAGTTTGACATGGAGAAGCTCACGGCCCTGAATGTCCGGCCCGATTACCGGGGACGGCTCCAGGTGGTGCCCGGCAAGGTACCCTGCGTCAGCCTGCGGCTGGATGCAAAGATTCACACCATCGATCAGGCCCGGAAATTCGTCCGGGACTGGGCCGGATGCAAAAAAGATAGCCAGGACGCGTGATCTGTGCTATACTGACTTATTCCCCTGCACGAAAAGCCTCCCCCTCTGGGGGAGGTGCCGAGCATAGCGAGGCGGAGAGGGCCCTCTCAGTCACGGCTTCGCCGTGCCAGCTCCCCCAAAG
>JALFTG010000050.1 GCA_022779345.1 Oscillospiraceae bacterium
GAACTCCGGCACCATCGACTGCGTCTGGAACGGCATGACCCTCACCGATGAGGTCACCTCCTCCATGGAGTGCTCCAATGCTTACTGCAACAACGCCCAGGTGGTCATCGTCCCCGTTGACAAGGCCGCGGATTACCAGACCGTGGAAGCCTGCGCGGATCTGACCTTCGCCGTGGAAGCCGGCTCCGCCGGTGAGGCTGAGGTCGCCGCCCTGGGCTACGCCAACACCCCCGTGAAGAGCCAGGCTGACGCCCTGATGGAAGTTGCCGCCGGCACCTCTGACGCCGCCGTCATTGACTCCCTGATGGCCGCCGCCATGGTGGGCGAGGGCACCGGCTATGCCGACCTGACCTACACTGTGGGCCTGAACAGCGAAGAATACGGCGTTGGCTTCCGCACCGGCTCCGATCTGGCCGCTGCCCTGAACGACTTCTTTGCCGCCGCCTATGCTGACGGCAGCATGCTCGAGATCGCCGAGACCTACGGCGTCCAGGCCGCTCTGATCGAGCAGTAATATCTGTCCTCTCAAACCCCTCGGTTTGATCCATATCCTTTGCGTATAAAGCAGAGAGTGATTTTCCGCTCTCTGCTTTTACGACTGTCTGAAGGCGGTCGTTTATTAAAGAAACAAGGTTGGTTTTGTTATGTCTTTGATCATGGAACAGATGCCGATTGTCATCCATGCGCTGAATATCGGCTTTATCCAGACGCTGAAGCTGTTCTTTGTGACCCTCATCGGCGCCATCCCCTTGGGACTGGTCATCGCCTTCGGGTCCATGAACGGGATGCGCCCCCTGGGGTGGCTGTTTTCCAAATTCCATTATGCCCCGAAAAACCGGGTGATGAAGGCCATCGGGGAGTTCAAACCCATCCGGGTGGCGTGCCGGTTCCTGGTGTGGATCATCCGGGGCACCCCGCTGATGATCCAGCTGCTCATCATCTACTATTTCCCCGGCCTGGTGCTGAACAACAACATCTGGGGCAGCGGGGAGACGGGCCGGTTCATCGCCTCGGCGGTGGCGTTCATCATCAACTATTCCTGCTACTTTTCGGAAATCTACCGGGGCGGCATTCAGGGCGTCCCCGTGGGACAGACGGAAGCCGGTCTGGTGCTGGGCATGACGAAACCCCAGATTTTCTTCAAGGTGACATTGCTGCAGATGGTCAAGCGCATCGTGCCGCCCATGTCCAATGAGATCATCACCCTGGTGAAGGACACCTCCCTGGCCCGCATCATCGCCCTGCAGGAGGTCATCTGGGCCGGTCAGGCCTTCATGAAAGGTTCCCAGGGCATTTCCGGCGCCATCTGGCCCCTGTTCTTCACGGCGGTGTACTATCTGATTTTCAATGGCATTCTCACCGTTCTGCTGGGCAAGCTGGAGCGGAAGCTGGACTATTTCCGTTAAAGGAGGGGCACCTATGGCATTGTTGGAAGTCAAAAATATCGAAAAACACTTTGGACAGACCCAGGTTCTCCGGGACATCAGCTTCTCACTGGAGGAGGGCCAGGCCATGGCCATCATCGGCTCCTCCGGTTCCGGCAAGACCACCCTGCTGCGGTGTCTGAACTTTCTGGAGACGCCGGACGGCGGTTCCATCGCCGTGCGGGGGGAGACCCTGTTCGACGCGGCGGACCCGTCCACCCATTCCGAGCGGGACATCCGGAAAAAACGCCTGCATTTCGGCATGGTGTTCCAGTCCTTCAACCTGTTCCCCCAGTATACGGCATTGCAGAATGTGATGCTGGCGGAGGAACTGCTGGCCAAAGAGCGGCCGGATTTCAAGCAGAACAGAAAGCAGATTCTGGACGGGATCGAGGCCCACGCCCAGGCGCTGCTGGCGGACATGGGTCTGGCCGACCGGGCCGGGCACTATCCCCATCAGCTCTCCGGCGGCCAGCAGCAGCGGGTAGCCATCGCCCGGGCCCTGGCATTGCAGCCGGACATCCTGTGCTTTGACGAGCCTACCTCCGCCCTGGACCCGGAGCTGACCGGGGAGGTCCTGCGGGTGATCCGGGGGCTGGCGGACCAGAACACCACCATGGTGATCGTCACCCATGAGATGGCCTTTGCCCGGGATGTGGCGGATCAGGTGATCTTCATGGATGGCGGCATCATCGTGGAGCAGGGCCCCGCCCGGGAAGTCATCGAGCATCCCCAGCAGGAGCGCACCCGGCAGTTTTTGTCCCGGTACGCGGAAAACTGAAAACAGAAACCGGATGCGGGAAAGTTGTCCCCGCAACGCACCACAAAGCCTTCCCTTTGGGGGAAGGCTTAAATCGCCGGCAAAGGAAACTTTGCCGGCGAGAAGGAAGCAGCCGCTTCATGCACTCGCTTCGCTCGCACACTCCGCCGGCTGAAAAGTGTGTTTTGGCACAGCAAAGCCGCACCAAAACACGGATTTGATGGATTTGCGCCTGCGGGCGCAAACTCTGCGAGGCTTTGCCTTTGAATCCCCCTCCGGGGGAGCTGGCAGGTTGTCGCCGTGACTGAGAGGACCCTCTCCGCCCCCTGCGGGGGCACCTCCCCCAGAGGGGGAGGCTTGACAGGCGACCGCAAGGGCCGCCCCTGCGGTTCTGTAAAGGTACGGTGCACCGGGCCGGGGAACCCGGCCCCTACCCGCTGGAACAGGGATGCTTACCTATTTTCTTTTGCAGCCGCAGGGGCAGGAGTTTGTCATTGCGAGGAGCGAAGCGACGCGGCAATCCGCGTCTTTTTTTGTGGGTTCCGGGACGAAGAAAAGGGGAACGGATTCCCACAGCGGCCTGCGGCCGCCTCGGAAGGACAGAATCGGGAGATGCGGGAGCAACCCACCTTCGGCAGGGGACCTACTGCGGGGGCGCACCTGTGGACGCTCGCCGCGCCAATTACATGGGTAGGGGCGGGGTTCCCCCGCCCGTTGAACCGGGATCGTCTGTCACTGGATCATTCCTCATTTCTAATTCCTCATTCCGAATTCCGCCCCGCTTCGCCGGTTTTGCCGTCAAATATTGTGCAAGAATCACTTTAAATCGGTGAAAACTTTATGAAAAACTGCCAAAGTGAAGATTTCCCTTTGACAAATCACAACTGCCGCGCTATAATGGGCAAAAATCGAGGAAGGGAGAACACATCGTGAAGAAGTTTGCGACCGCCATGATGAATATGATGGAAATGTACATGTGCCCCATGTGCATGCGTCGCCGCGCCTATTTTCCGATGTGCTTTCTGATGAGCTGATATCCTGACCGGTCCCAGAGACCGGAACGATGAACGGATAACGGGAAGCCTTCGGGTTTCCCGTTTTTTGCTGTCTGAAGAAATTTACGAGAAAGGATATCACGCCATGGATCTGTACGCCCTGTTGCTCACCACAAAGTTCCGGAATGAACGAATGCGGAACCGGAAAGCTGTTTCACATCACAATCAATCATCCATCATAAAAAATCAAATCTGAAGGAGTCAATTAAAATGAAAAAGACGATCACCAAAATCATTGCCCTGACACTGGCCATTGCCTGCCTGCTGACCCTGGCTGCCTGCGGCAGCAAGTCCGACGCGAAAGCCTCCCTGGAAATCGCTGTTCCCAATGACACCACCAACGAAGCCCGCGCCCTGCTCCTGCTGGAGGCCAACGGCCTGATCAAGCTGGACCCCAACGCCGGCATCACCGCCACCATCAAGGACATCACCGAGAATCCCTATAACCTGAGCTTCAAGGAAGTGGAAGCCGCCCAGATCCCCAGCATCCTGCAGGATGTGGATTACGGCGTCATCAACTCCAACTACGCCATCAGCGCCGGCATCAACCCCGTTGAGGACTCCCTGGTCATCGAAGGCTCCGCCTCCGCTTATGTGAACATCCTGTGCGTGAAGGAAGGCAACGAGAACTCCCCCGAGGCCAAGGCCCTGGCCGCCGCCCTGTCCAGCCAGCAGGTTGCTGACTTCATCGCCGACACCTATGACGGCGCCGTTGTCTCCGCCGTGACCAACCCCGGCGACGGCTATGATTCCAGCGTGGATTACGCCGCCCTGGCCGGCACCACCATCACCGTGGCTGCTTCTCCCACGCCGCACGCCGAGATTCTGGCCGTTGCCAAGGACATCCTGGCCGCCAAGGACATCACCCTGGACATCAAGGAGTTCACCGACTATGTCCAGCCCAACAGCGTGGTGGAGAGCGGTGAGATTTTCGCCAACTACTTCCAGCATGTCCCCTACCTGGATGACTTCAATGCCCAGAACGGCACCCACATCGTCTCTGTGGCCGGCATCCATGTGGAACCCATGGGCCTGTACGGCGGCAAGCAGACCTCTCTGGACGCCATCACCGCTGAATAATCCGAATCGTAAAAACGCCGGCAGTCTGGCACCGCCGGCGTTTTTGCCCTGTTAAAATGGAGAGACTTGAATGATTGAAATCAAACATCTGACCAAAACCTTTTCCTCCGCCTCCGGGGATGTGGAAGCGCTGAAGGACATCTCCCTGACCATTGAGGACGGGGACATCTTCGGCATCATCGGCATGAGCGGCGCGGGAAAGAGCACGCTGGTGCGGTGCATCAATATGCTGGAGCGCCCCACCTCCGGCCAGGTCATCATCGACGGAAAGGACCTGGGCGCCATGACGGAAAAGGAGCTGCGGGCCGAGCGCCGGAACATCACCATGATCTTCCAGCACTTCAACCTGCTCCAGCAGCGCACCTGTCTGAAAAATGTGTGCTTCCCCATGGAACTGGCGGGGGTGAAAAGCGCCGACGCGAAAAAGCGGGCCATGGAACTGCTGGAGCTGGTGGGCCTGCCCGACAAGGCCAACGCCTATCCCTCCCAGCTGTCCGGCGGCCAGCAGCAGCGGGTGGCCATCGCCCGCGCCCTGGCCACGAACCCCAAAGTGCTGCTGTGCGATGAGGCCACCAGCGCCCTGGACCCCAACACCACCCATTCCATCCTGGAACTGATCCGGGACATCAACGCCAAGCTGGGCATCACCGTGGTGATCATCACCCACCAGATGAGCGTGGTGGAG
>JALFTG010000060.1 GCA_022779345.1 Oscillospiraceae bacterium
ACCTGAGCTACACGGTCGAGTACTACAAGGACGGCGTGAAGGTCGAGGCAGATACGCAGACCGAGACCGCAAAGGTGTGGGTCAACGCAGCCGACACTCTGACGGTGGATGCGAGCAAGATCAACACGACGAACAAGTACAATGGCTACATGATCGAATATACTGATCCTTCAACCATTCCCGACACCATCGCCGACGGCGGTGTCATCCGGGTCTACTACACCAAAGATGAGATCGGTGGTTTTGATCCTGAAAATCCCGATTTCGATACAGGGGATCAGATCCCTGACAAATATCAGGTTGTGGTCAGATATGTTGCTGGAGAGAATGGCAGCCTTGAGGGAGAAACCTTTGCAGTTTATGACTTGAGAAATGAAGATGTGCTGTTGACAGAAATTATCCTTCATTTCCCGAACCCGAAGGCAAACAGCGGATACCAGTTCGGTAAGTGGATATATCCTGAGAATGTGACGGTTATGGAAGACGTAATGACTGGCTTTACTGCCGGTAATGTCTATACGTTTACTGCTGTATTTGAAGGTGTCTACTATCCTCCCGCTAACACACCGACGCTGAACAAGGAAGACCACACGGCCTACATCATCGGCTATGAGGACGGCACGGTGCGGCCGGGCAACAACATTACCCGGGCTGAGGTCGCTACGATCTTCTTCCGTCTGCTGACGGACGAGAGCCGGGCAGAGTACTGGTGCCAGACCAATGCGTACAGCGATGTGAACAGCACTGACTGGTTCAACAACGCTGTGTCTACGCTGGGCAATGCCGGCATCATCACCGGTTATCCCGACGGTACCTTCCGGCCCAACGCCCCCATCACCCGCGCAGAATTCTCCGCCATTGCGGCCCGGTTCAGCGATGTGGTGTACAACGGCAACAGCAGCTTTACGGATGTGGCTGCCAACCACTGGGCGGCCCGGTACATCACTCTGGCCGAGTACCTGGGCTGGGTCACCGGCTATCCCGATGGTTCTTTCCATCCCGACCAGGCTATCACCCGCGCTGAAGCCATCACGCTGATCAACCGTGTGCTGGAGCGTGAGACAAGGGCAGAGGAGATGCTGGCCGACATGGTGACCTGGAGCGACAGCCTTCCCACGGCCTGGTATTACGAGGCCGTTCAGGAAGCAACCAACTCTCATACCTACAGCCGGACCGACGAGCAGGTCTCCGGTCAAAGCTTCAACTATGAGCAGTGGCATGCGCTTCTGGAGAACCCCGACTGGGCGGCACTGGAGAAATCCTGGTCCACCGCCAACAGCAACTGATTTCCTGAGCATCCGGCACAGCCCCACCGGCTGTGCCGGGTCCGGATGAAAATCAGCGAAAGATCCAAAACAAAAGAACAGGAGATGGATTTCCCATCTCCTGTTCGAAATTTGTGGAAAACGCCCGGCTCCGACCGGGCGTTTTTTCGCATTTCAATCTGTTTATTTCCGGAAAAATGCCAGAAGCCGCTCCCGGTAATCCGGTGCCTCGTCATAGACGCCGTGGCCGTACTCCTCCCCGTAAAACCAGGACTCGCATCCCAGCTTCTCCGAGATCTCCCGACAGCCGTCCGCCGTCACGATCCGGTCTCCTTCAGCGCCGATGACCAGCACCGGGCACTGGATGCGTTCCAGTTCCTCATAGCAGCCGAAACCCTCTCCGGCCCGGGCCATGATGAGAAAGGTGCGCAGTTCCTCCGGAGAGAGATCGCTGTTGGCGCTGATGAATGCCTCTCCGAAGGCGGCCACCGTGGCGGGTGCGTAGGTCATTTCCACACTGTCCCGGACGAGAGCTTCCACATCCCCGGCCTGTGCCAGTGCGATCCACCGTTCCACCACCGCATTGGAGGCGGCATTGGGGCGGCACAGGGTGGATCCCAGTACCATCCGGTGGACCAGTTCCGGGTGGCCGATGGCCAGGTACTGGGCGATGATTCCGCCCTGGGAGGCGCCGAACACATCTGCCTCCCGGATGCCCAGAACTTCCATCACAGCGGCGGTATCCGCCGCCATATCCCCGACGGTGTAGCCTTCCGGGGCATTTTTCCGCCGGTCGAACAGATATACCGTGTGATCCTCGCCGAATTCCCGGTACGCCTGTTCTACGGCATCTGCTGTGGCTACCACGCTTTTCAGGGAAAGTCCCGGCAGGATGACAAAAGGCCGCGCCCCGGTGCCGAACCGAGCGTAGTCCATCTCGACCCCACCGGTGCGGACAGTGCCGACGGTCAGGCCGCTTCCATGAGCGGCGGTATATTCTTTCATAGGGGACCTCCAGAATGATCCATGATGTCCCATCATATCAGCAATTCCGCAATTTTTCAACCACCATGATCCGCCCGGATGGCGGTTTTCCTATTCCATTTTTCAACCGGATATGATACACTACCTCTGAATGTACGCATATGAGGTGGAGCCATGAATATCAGCGAAGCAAAAGAACAGATCAAAAACGCAATGACCGCGTATTTTACCAAAGACGAATTTGGCAACTATAAAATCCCCGTGGAAAAACAGCGCCCGGTGTTCCTGATGGGCCCTCCGGGCATCGGCAAAACGGCCATCATGGAGCAGGTGGCAGCGGAGCTGGGCGTGGGACTGGTGTCCTATTCCATGGCCCATCACACCCGCCAGAGCGCCCTGGGCCTGCCCTTTATCGTGAAGAAGAACTACGGCGGCGAGGAATATGATGTGTCCGAGTACACCATGAGCGAGATCATCGCCTCCGTGTACGATATGATGGAGGAGACCGGGGTGCAGGAGGGTATCCTTTTCCTGGACGAAATCAACTGTGTGTCTGAGACCCTGGCCCCCGCCATGCTGCTGTTTTTGCAGTATAAGGTGTTTGGCTGCCACCGGGTGCCCGAGGGCTGGATCGTGGTGACCGCCGGCAACCCGCCGGAGTATAACCGCTCTGTCCGGGAGTTCGACATCGTCACCTGGGACCGGCTGAAGCGCATCGATGTGGAGCCGGACTTTGACGCCTGGAAAGAGTATGCCTATCAGGCGGGGATCCACCCGGCGGTGATGACCTACCTGAACATCAAAAAGGACGATTTCTATAAGGTGGAGACCACCGTGGAGGGCAAGCGCTTTGTCACCGCCCGGGGCTGGGAGGACCTGTCCAAAATGATCCAGCTCTATGAGGAAAACGGCCTGACCGTGGACGAAAAGCTGGTGGGCCGGTACCTCCAGGACAGGCGCATCGCCAAGGACTTCGCCATTTACTATGACCTGTATAACAAATACCGCAGCGACTATCAGGTGGACGAGATTCTGTCCGGCCGGGCCACGGAGGACATCAGACAGCGGGCGAAGGACGCCCG
>JALFTG010000068.1 GCA_022779345.1 Oscillospiraceae bacterium
GCTGTACGAGCCGGAGGAGACAACGGAGGCGTTCCGCTGCCCCATCCATCCCAAACAGCGGCGTCAGGCGGTGTACACCCGGTTCACGGACTACGCGGCGGATATGAATGTGCTGCTGGCCTACCTGAACTGCCGGGATGACTGGGAGGACGACCGGAAGCTGTCCGCCCTGGTGGAGTCGGCGGTGTTCAGATCGGCCTATGAGCAGGCGGAGGAACGCTATCCCCGCCAGGCGGAGACCGTGGAACAGTCCCTCCGGCGCCTGAGCGAAATCGAGCAGGCGGAGGACCCGGGGCTGGACACCGGCGCCAACTGTTTCGGAGATCTGCTGGGCGAGCTGTTTGTCTATGACCCGGCGGATTACTGGGCCCCCCATCTGCGCCGGTTCGGCCGGGGACTGGGGAAGTTTATCTATTTCTATGATGCCTGCATGGATTATGAAAAGGACCTGCGCCGGGGATCCTATAATCCCCTGAAAGGGAACATTCCGGACGGTCTGTCCGTCGAACCGGCCAGAGAGATGCTGCGGATTCTGATTTCCGACTGCACAAAAATCTATGAAGGCTTGCCAATCGTACAGGATGATGGTATTATCAAGAATATTCTGTACTCCGGCGTCTGGATGCGCATGGACGCAAAATACGGAAGCCAGGATGACGGGAGTGCCGCAAAATGAGAGACCCTTATGAAGTGTTGGGTGTGTCCAGAAATGCGTCCGACGATGAAATCAAAAGTGCATATCGCAAGCTTGCGAAAAAATATCACCCGGACCTGAATCCGGGGGACCCCACCGCCGCGGAGAAGATGAATGAAGTCAACGCGGCTTATGACGCCATCCGCAACGGCACCGCCAATCAGAGCTATGGCGGATCAGCCGGACAGCAGTACGGCGGCTACCAGTATCAGAACTACGGCGGCTATCAGGGCTACAGCTACGCGGGAAGCCCGCAGTACCAGGCGGCCATCCGCTTCATCAACAACCGCCAGTTCCAGGAGGCCCTCCGGGTGCTGGACGAAGTTCCCGCCAACAGCCGGGACGCGGAGTGGTTCTTCCTGAGCGCCAACGCCAACTACGGTCTGGGCAATTCCATCACCGCCCTGGACCATGCCCAGAAGGCCGTGAGCATGGATCCCGGCAACCTCCAGTACCGGATGTTCCTGAGTCAGATCCGTCAGGGCGGCCAGGAGTATCAAGCCAGCAGCAACGATTTTGCTACGGTCCACATGGGGCCCGGCGCCAGCCTGTGCGCGAGCTTGTGTGTGGCCAATCTATGCCTGCGGATGTGCTGCTTCTGCTGAGCCATCCCCGATCCGGCAGGACCAAACAGCATAGTTACCCCCGTTCCATTCTGGAACGGGGACTTTTTGACGGCCTGAGCGGGACGGAGCGGGCACATCCGCCCCGGACGGACTGGGACTTGCCGGTACCGGAAACGGCGGAAAGAAAACCACTGAGCGTGCGAGAACAGAAAAACGAGGGACTTCCCCGGCCGGGGAGCCCCTCGTTTTGGCTTATTTCCGCTTCAGGAAGCCCAGAAGACCGCCGGAGCGCTTTTCTTTTTTGGGAGAGCCGGGGTTCTTCCCTGCATCCAGATGCTTCAGGGCGTCGGCGGCGTCCTCAAAGCCGGCCGCGTCGGCCTGCTGGTACAGCCGCCTGGCCTCATTCAGATCCGCTTTCACGCCCCGGCCCTGCTCATAACACCGGCCCAGCAGGAACAGCGCCCGGGGATAGTCCTGAGCCGCGGCCATGCGGAACCATTTCACGGCCTCATCGTCGTCAATCCGGGTGCCGATGCCTGCATAGAAGCAGTAGCCCAGATTGCATTGGGCGGACAGGGAACCCAGCTCCGCCGCCTGGCGGTACAGTGCCACGGCCTTCTGTTTGTCCATGGGGACGCCCCGGCCGTATTCGTAGCACACGCCCAGAGAACAGGTGGCGCTGACATAGCCCTGCTCATGGGCCATCCGGTACAGCTCTGCTGCCTGCTGTTCATTTTTTCCCACGCCCCGGCCGTATTCGTAGCATTCGCCCAGCAGGGACAGCGCCCGGGGCAGCCCCTGGTCCGCCGCTTTTTCAAACCACGCTACCGCCTGTTGCGCATCCGCCTCCACGCCGATGCCCGCATAGTAGCAGAAGCCCAGGTTGCACTGGGCCGGGGCGAAGTCCTGCTCCGCCGCCTGGCGGTACAGTGCCACGGCCTTCTGTTTGTCCATGGGCACACCCTGACCAAACTCATAGCACACGCCCAGGGAGCAGGTGCCGTCGGCATACCCTGCCTCGTGGGCCTGGGTGTACAGCTCCGCTGCCCGGGAAAGATCCTTTGGGACGCCGTAGCCATTTTCATAGCATTCGCCCAGCAGGTGCATGGCCCGGACAGCCCCCTGCTCCGCCGCCCGGGCAAACCACCGGGCCGCCGCCTCATCGTCTTCCGCCACTCCGATGCCGTGGTAGTAGCAGAACCCCAGGCTGCACTGGGCCCGGGAATCGCCCAGTTCCGCCGCCTCCCGGTACAGTTTTACGGCCTGTTCCTTGTCCATAGGAACGCCGGTGCCGAATTCATAGCACACGCCCAGGGAGCAGATGCCGGGGGCATACTGCCGCTCGCGGCATTGTTCATACAGTTCCACAGCCTGTGCGGCGTTCTTTTCCACACCGTAACCGTTTTCGTAGCATTCGCCCAGCAGCTTGATGGCCCGCACATAGCCCTGTCTGGCGGAAAGGGTAAACCAGTGGACGGCCTCCACATTGTTCTTCTCCACGGCCACGCCGTGGTAGTAGAAGAAGCCCAGATTGCACTGGGCGCGGGCGTCCCCCTGTTCCGCCGCCTGGCGGTACAGCCTCGCGGCCTCGGCCTTATCCATCTCCACGCCGGCGCCCCGCTCATAGCAGAAGCCCAGGGAACAGGTGGCAGCGGCATTGCCCTTCTCATGGGCCGCCCGGTACAGTTCCACTGCCCGGTCAATATCCGGCCCGGTGCCGTAGCCGAACTCATAGCACTCGCCCTGCAGGTACTGGGCCCGGGCCCAACCGCCTGCTGCCGCTTTGGAGAACCAGAAGAAGGCCTGATCGTTGTCCTCCGGTACGCCGATGCCGTGGTAATAACAGAAGCCCAGATTGCACTGGGCGGAGGGATTGCCCAGCTCCGCCGCCTCCAGGTACAGCTCCGTGGCTTTTTTCCTGTCCATGGGTACCCCGGTGCCCAGCTCATAGCACAGGCCCAGGGCACAGGTGCCGTCGGGACTGCCGTTTTCCCGGGCGAGGGTGAACCACCGCACCGCCTCGGCCTCATCCTGTTCCACGCCGAAGCCCCGGTCATAGCATTCGCCCAGCAGGCATTGGGCCCGGGGGAAATTCTTTTCCGCTGCCTTGCGGAACCAGTACACCGCCTGCCCGCCGTCCTGACTGACACCGATGCCCTGATAGTAGCAGAACCCCAGATTGCACTGGGCCGGGGGATAGTCCTGCTCTGCCGCCTGGCGGTAGTACGCCACGGCCTTCTCCTTGTCCTCCGGCACGCCGGTGCCGAATTCACAGCACAGTCCCGCCGCGCAGGTCCCCAGGAGACTTCCCATCCGGCTGGCCTCTTCATAATACCGGAACGCCTGTTCCAGGTCCCGCTCTACGCCGATGCCGTTTTCATAGCACACGCCCAAGGCAGCCGCGGCCTCGTCATACTGCTGGGCATAGGCCGCACGGTAGCACTCCACGGCTTTGACGGCGTTCTGCTGGACGCCCAGCCCGGCCTTATAGCACTCGCCCAGCAGGAATTGGGCCCGGGGGAAGCCCTGTTCCGCCGCCAGCGTGAACCACCGCACCGCCTCCGGGTAATTGCGCTCCGTGGCGATGCCCACATAATAGAAAAAGCCCAGATTGCATTGGGCGGGGGCGTATTCCTGCTCTGCGGCCTCCTGATACAGTTCCATGGCCCGTTCCTTGTCCATCTCCACGCCGTTGCCCAGCTCGTAGCACAGACCCAGATCGCACAGGGCCGGGATATAGCCCTGATCTGCCGTCTCCTGGAACAGCTCCGCGGCCAGCTCCATGTCCTGCTCCGTACCGATGCCCCGGGCATAGCAGATGGCCAGGCTGTACCGGGCGGCCAGATGATCCGCCTGGGCGGCCTGTTCCAGCCAGTAAAAGGCCTGCTGCTCGTCACTTCCGGCGCCGCCGGTGCCGGAATAATACTGCAGCCCCAGCTGATACTGGGCTTCCGGGTCACCGGCCTCTGCCGCGGCCAGCAGTTCCTGATGGCTCTCCTGCTTTTTTGCGGCCAGATCCGCCATGCTCTGCATCAGCTCCGGCGCGAAATAGACCATGAACGCATCCTGTTCCGGCAGACCGTCCTGCTTCTTGTTTTCTTCTGACATAGAGATCGCCTTCTTTCTGCGTCCGGATTTCCGGGAAATCCGACCGCTTTCGCATATAGTTATTGTATAGAAATTCTCTATGCTTTGCAAGTGGGAGTTATACCCCCGGAAGGCACGGAAAAAGGGAGACGGAAGCATCCGCTTCCGTCTCCCTGGGGATGTGGGGTTACAGCATTTCCCAGATCAGTTTCACAAACAGCAGGCCCAGAACCACAAAAATCATGCCCCGGATCTTCTGGGAACCGCCCCGGATGGCGAACCGGGCACCCAGATAGCTGCCCAGCAGGCTGCATGCGGCGGCGGGGAGGACCAGTTTCCACAACACCTGCCCGTTCAGCGCCCACACCACGGCGGAGGCCACATTGGAGGCGAGATTACCCACCTTTGCACAACCCGATGCAGTCAGCAGATCCATTCCCAGCACGGCGGAAAACGCCATAAGCATGAAGGTCCCGGTGCCCGGACCGGCCATGCCGTCATAGCAGCCGATGAACAGACCGATTCCGGCGGAGACAACCAGTTCCGTCCGCCGGGGGAACCGGCGCCGGGGGGTCTCCTGTTCCTTGCCGAAGTCCTTTTTCACCGTCAGCACCACCGCTACCACCGGCAGAGCCACCAGAATGATGGTTTTCAGCACATCCTGGCTGAGGTACAACGCAATGCGGGTGCCCACCGAGGACCCGGCCAGGGCGCCGCAGGCGGCGATCAGGGCCAGGGGCAGGTCGATCTTGCCGCTTTTGATGTATTTCCCGGCGGCCAGGGCCGTGCCAGTGGCATTGACCACCTTGTTGGTGCCGGAGGCAATATGAACCGGCAGGCCCACGAACAGGTAGGCCGGCAGGGAAATCAGTCCGCCGCCTCCGGCCACCGCATCCACAAAGCCCGCCAGAAAGATCAGCGGACACACCACCACGCACATTTTCAGCAGTTCCAAAAAACTCACTCCCTCTTTCTCATACCGTGGCAGTATATCCCATCTGCCTGGATTCGTCAAGAAGCGGGCACACCGGGGGAGACAAAAGCGATGCCGGCCGCTTTCCGGCGGCCGGCAGGCTGTCTTCACATGGTTTTCTGATGTACAAACTCAGGCTGGAGCTTGGAATACTGGATCCGCTGGCTGGAATAGAGGCTGAAGGGCCCGGACAGCATATAGCTGACAACCGCCGTGATGGCGAAGAAAGGGAGATACTCGCTGCCGAACAACTCCACGCTGAGGAGGATGCTGGCCAGGGGGCAGTTCACCACGGCACAGAACACCCCCACCAGCCCCAGCGCCGCGGACAGGGAGGCGGGCAGTCCCAGCAGGGGTCCCACCACGCAGCCCATGGTGGCGCCAATGAAGAAGGAGGGGACGATCTCGCCGCCCTTGTATCCGGAAGCCAGCGTGATGGCAGTGAACAGGATCTTCACCAGAAACGCGTACCACACCGCGTGCCCGGCGATGGCATCGGAGATGACCCGGGCGCCGGCGCCGTTGTAATCGTAATTGCCCACCAGCACCGTTAGGCACATGATGGTCATGCCGCCGCCCAGAATGCGGACATAGCTGTTGTAGCCGTATTTCCGCAGGAGCTTTGCCGCATGATGGAGCACCCAGCAGAACAGGATGCCCACCACGGCGCACGCCGCGCCCAGCGCCAGCACCCGCAGGCAGTTGGGAACGGTGAACAGCGCACCCTGGACAATGGTGTAGGTCTCTGCGTGGATGTGGAAGGCGATGGCCACGAACCGGGCGGTGCAGGCGGCGATCAGGCAGGGCACCAGGGCGGAATAGTGCATGATGCCGATGCTGATAAACTCGATGACGAACACCGTGGCGGTGATGGGCGTGCCGAACACGGCGGAGAACAGGGCGCTCATGCCGCACATGGTGATCAGCTTCATACTCCGGTCGTCCAGGTGCAGGATATGGCCGATGCCGCTGCCGAAGCAGCCGCCGATCTGCAGCGCCGCGCTCTCCCGGCCCACGGATCCGCCGAACAGGTGGGTGATCACCGTGCTGACGAAGATCAGGAAGGCCATGCGGAAGGGCACCTCCTGGTGCTCATGGATGATGGAATCGATGACGATGTTGGTACCCGGATCGCTCCGCAGTCCGGCAGAGCGGTACAGGAAAACGATGATCAGCCCGGAGAAGGGCAGGAAATAGATGAGCCAGGGATTGGCCTCCCGGATTCCGGTCACCGTTGCCACGCAGTGATAAAACGCGGAACCGATCAGCCCGCCCACCAGACCCACCAGGGAACTGATCAGGGCCCACTTGCAGAAGGTGAACAGATACACCTCCACACTGTGCACATCCCGGTCCAGTTCCCGGTTGATGTCGTGTTTGTTCATGTCTCTTTCTCTCTCTAACTCTCTCAGTTTTCGGCGTCACTCGATGGATTTCAGGGATTCCGCCATATTGATCTTTTTCAGCCGCAGGCTCATCACGCCGTTGATGATCAGGGCGAATACAAAGGTCAGGATGACCGCGTACACATAGCTCATGGGCCGGATGACCACCGGGAAATACATGGCGTCCAGCGCCACCTGCTGCAGCACATACCAGTGCAGGGCCTTGCCGGCGATCAGTCCGGCCAGGGCGCCCATGCCTGTCAGAATCAGGCTCTCCCGCATGACATAGGCGGAAGTCTCCCGGGGGTAGAAGCCCAGCACCTTGATGGTGGCGATCTCCCGGATGCGCTCGTTGATGTTGATGTTCGTCAGGTTATACAGCACGATGAACGCCAGGGCGCCGGAGCAGACAATGACGATGTAGACCACATAGATCATGCTGCCCAGGGAGTTGTCGATACTGTCCGCCGTGTCCTGGTTCACGGTCACATTGGACACATTTTCCCAGTCCAGTACGGCGGCGGAGAGTTCATACAGGTCCTGTCCTTCCGCGGCTTTTGCCAGAATGGAGTTCATCTCCGGGGCCGCACCCAGCTGATCGGCAAAGGATTCCGGGGCGATGAACATCAGGTTCATCACATAGTTTTCCATAATGCCGGACACGGTCAGTTCCATCCGGTTCCCGTCATCATCTGCCACGGTCACCCGATCGCCCGGGGCAATACCCAGCTGATCCGCCAGATTCTGGCAGATCACGATCTCGCCGGGGCCGGGGAAGCTGACGGGTTCGTCATCATGCTGCAGGGTGATGAAGCCCTCCAGAGAGCTGTCCCGGGGGATGATGGCGGTGGCACTCTTCATGCTGTCACCGGAAAACAGATCCATGCTCTGGCTGCAGGCAGTGACGGTGCCGTCCAGCTCATCGCTGTATGCGTCCAGGAACTCCGCCTCCGACGCCTCCGTCAGGGGATCGGTGAAGCTGATGAGGTAGTCATAGGTGATGATGTTTCCGTACTGATCGTCCACGATGCCGGCGATGGAGTCATACAGGCCGAAGCCCGTGACCAGCAGGGCGGTGCACCCGCCGATGCCCAGAATCATCATGAGCATCCGCTGCCGGTACTGCACCACATTCCGGATGGCCACCTTCTGCAGGAAGCTCACCCGGTTCCAGATAAAGCCGATCCGCTCCACCAGAATCCGCTTGCCGGGTTTGGGTGCCTTGGGCCGCATGAGCAGGGCGGGCACTTCCGTCAGCTCATGCCAGCACACATACCAGGTGGCCAGCATGGCACAGGCAAAGTATCCCAGCACCGTGGTCACAAACAGTTTTCCATTGAAGAAGAAGGTCACGCTGGTGATCTCATACATGACCGTGTAGATGTACCAGATGATCTTGGGCAGGATGTAGGAACCGGCCAGGAAGCCGAGGATACTGCCCGTCAGGGAGGCCGTGCCGGAATAGAGCAGGAACTCCGCCGCAATGGCGCCTTTCCCGTAGCCCAGGGCTTTCAGTGTGCCGATGAGGGTCCGGTTTTCCTCCACCATGCGGGTCATGGTGGTGATGCACACCAGGGCCGCGATCAGGAAGAACAGGAAGGGGAACACCCGGGCGATGCTGGTCATGATGGAAGTGTCGCAGTCAAAGGAAGTGTAGCCGGCGTTGGTGTCCCGGTCCAGCACATAGGTGGTGGCCCTGGGGATATCGCTGATGTCCGCCAGTGCCTGGGCCAGATCGTCCTCAGCGTCGGCGAACTCCTGCTCCGCCTCGGCCTTGGCGGTGAAATAATCCGACCAGCCGGTGGTGACTTCTTTCCGGCCGTCCTCCAGATCCGCCAGGCCTTCCTCATATTCGGCCCAGCCGTCGGCAAGGGCCTGTTCGCCCTCTGCAATCTGTGCCCAGGCCTCCTCCAGGGCGGCCCCGTTCTCCGCCAGGGCGGCTTCCCCGGCGGCGTACTGCTCCTCAGAGGCGGTCAGCTGGGCGTAGGTATCCGCCATGGCGGCCTCCCCGTACACAGCCGCGGCCGCGTGATACTGCTCCCAGCCCGCGTCCAGCTCTGCCCGGGATTCCTCCAGCTGTGCCTTCGCGTCGTCCAGCTGCTGCTGGCCGTCCTCTGCCTGGGTCCGGGCCTCGGCCAGATCCAGCTCCGACTGCTCCAGCGTGGCCCTGGCATCGTCCAGATCTTTCTGACCGGAAACAATCTCTGCCTCCGCCTTCTTCAGGTCGTTGTAGGCGTCCTGCAGTTCCTGTTCGGCATCGGCCTTCTCCGTCTCATATTCCGCCAGCGCGTCGTTGTATTCGTCCATGGCCTCGTCCACCAGTTCCTGCCGCCGGACGGTGCCCCGCTCCCGGAGCAGATTCGTCAGCGGCTTCTCCATGGCGGAGGCGGCCTGTTTGTATGCATCAGAGTAAATCTGCAGCCCCTCCGCCGCCGTGAGGGTCAGGAAAATTTCCGTGTAGTAATCCCGGTCAAACGCCGTGTCGGGGACATAAATGAAATAGTTGACGGTCCCGGTCCCCAGGGAGGATGTGCCCCGCTGGTTGTTCAGGTAATAGGGGTTCTGGGCGATGCCCACAACGGTGAAGGTCCGGGTGGTGAGATCGTCCGTCACATCCGGATCATTGCTGTCCGTGACGGTGAGGACCGTACCGATCCGGGACGCGTCCCCGTAGCTGGCGTCCAGCAGACACTCGTCCGCTTTTTCCGGCATCCGTCCCGCCTCCAGATAGGGCTCGTTGATCCCCGCTGTGATGGTGTGGACCCGCACCACGCTCTCAGCCCCGCCGCCGGAGGACAGATACAGGTCCTCCGTGATGGCGCCCCGGACGGTCTGAACGCCGTCCAGCGCGGCAAAAGCGGCCACATCGTCGTCCGTCAGACCCAGCGTGGACACCAGCCGGTAGTCATACAGGTTCTGCTGGGACAGATACCGATCGCCCATCTCCACCAGCGCGTCCTTTGTGACCCGCAGTCCGGCGAAAAAGCCGCTGCCCAGGGCCATGATGGCGAAGATGGCGATGAACCGGCCCAGACTGCCCCGGATCTCCCGGAAGAGGTTTTTTGTCAGCGCTCTGTTCATGCCGGTCACCACTCGATGTCCGCAATGGGTGTGGGATGCTCATTCAGCGTCACGCTGCCCACGGTGCCGTTTTTGATGGTGACCACCCGGTCGGCCATGGCGGTCAGGGCGGAGTTGTGGGTGATAATGATGACGGTCATGCCGTCCTTCCGGGCGGCGTCCTGCAGCAGCTGCAGGATCTGCTTGCCGGTATTGTAGTCCAGTGCGCCCGTGGGCTCATCGCACAGCAGGAGCTTGGGATTTTTCGCCAGTGCCCGGGCAATGGCCACCCGCTGCTGCTCGCCGCCGGAGAGCTGGGCGGGGAAGTTCTGGAGCCGGTCTCCCAGCCCCACGCTGGTGAGCACCGTTTTCGCATCCAGGGGGTCCCGGCTCACCAGATTGGCCAGCTCCACATTTTCCAGCGCCGTCAGGTTGGGCACCAGGTTGTAGAACTGGAACACGAAGCCCACATCATACCGCCGGTAAGCGGTGAGCTGCTTCTCGTTGAAGCCGGAGATGTCCGTCCCGTCCAGAAAAATGTGCCCGGAGGTGGCGGAGTCCATGCCGCCGAGGATATTCAGCAGCGTGGTCTTTCCCGCTCCGGAGGGACCCACGATTACGCAGATCTCGCCCCGCTCGATGGAGAAATCCACATCCTGCAGAGCGGTGATGGAAACCTCGCCGGTCTGGTAGATCTTTCCCACATGGTCAAAGTGAACAAAACTCATAAAATCGACCCCTCATTTATACGCAGACGCTGTTTTTTCCGAAAAACAATAAAAAAATCATGTTTATTTTACGACAATTCCCCTATGGGGTCAACAGCAAACTGTCCCGGTCACTTCAGCAGCAGCGCATCGGTGACGGAGGTCCGCACG